>JAIETZ010000002.1:0-342801 GCA_019744775.1 Candidatus Obscuribacterales bacterium | reverse complement strand
AAGAAGTAAGACGGAATGGAACCGATTAAGCAGCCGATGGCACCAGCTAAAGCAGCCAAATGGAAATTCATTTTGCCTTGTTGAACCAAAATTCCTGCTGTCGGCATGATTGCTTCCGATGGCAGAGGAATATTGGCGGATTCAATAGCCATCATCACGGCTACACCGACATAGCCCCATGCGGCTACGGTGTCCTTGATGGATGTAAGAATTGGGTCGATTAACTGGTGAATCACGAAGGCGCCCTCTATGAAGCTATGTGGAATTTTGCATAGAAAATTCTACTTCCTAGTAGGATTGAGGGTATTGGTCATAGCTAAGGAAGCATTCTTAAGAAAGCATCATGCGTTACTTCACAGTCGCTACTGCCGGACATGTCGATCATGGCAAAACTAGCCTGCTGAAAGCCCTCACAGGCATTGATCCTGACCGATTGAAGGAAGAAAAAGAACGCCAGATGACAACCGATCTGGGTTTCGCGCACTTGTCACTTGATGACATGGTCGTTGGTTTTGTTGATGTGCCTGGACATGGGAAATTTCTTAAGAACATGCTTGCCGGCGTCGGCGGCATCGATATGGCTTTGCTCGTTGTCGCTGCCGATGAAGGTCCCATGCCGCAGACGATCCAGCACGTGCGGATTTTATCATTTCTAGGCGTGCCCAATGTCCTTGTAGCGTTGAACAAAATAGATACTTGTGACAGTCATCGCATTGAGTCGTCTCGACAAAGAATTGAATCACTTTTGGAAGAATACGGATTGCATTCAATTGGTGTCGTGCCGGTTTCAGCAATCAAAGAAACTGGACTTGCCGAACTCAAAGAATCCATTTTCAAATCATGCGCCGCATATCGAGCAAAACAAAACGGCAAGACTTTCTTTCTTCCAATTGATCGAGTCTTTACAAAATCCGGGTTTGGTACGGTCGTCACAGGCACTCTTGTTGATGGTGAATTAAGTACAGGCGATCAAGTGCTCGTCGGCAACAGAAATCTAAGAGCAAAGATTCGCCGTTTGGAATCATTTGGCAAAACCATTGATAAAGCATTCGCCGGTCAAAGAGTAGCTGTCAATTTGGCCAGCAAAGAAAACTTAGAACGTGGTGATGTCTTGTTGAAAGAAGATCACACGCCTGCAGATGTGCTTATTGTGGCAATTGCAACTCATCGCGATACAAGTGAAACCGTTAAAACAATTGCTGGTCAAGATATTCGTGTGTATCACGGCACCAAAGAAGCAATAGGACATGTGCGCTTCGTCACTGGTAATGTGGCAAAGATTGCTTTTGAAGTTCCACTAATTGCTCGCATTCAAGACAAACTAATTATTCGCTTGTCCGACGACACAATATTAGGTGGCAGCGTTCTCCTTCTTAACCCGCCGCGCTGGTTGACCAAAGAAAAACTCTCGCAATTAGATGGATTCTTGTCGGATGCTGACTTTGAGAAAGCATTGCTTGCTTATTTGCAATTGTCTCCACAAGGAATTTTGCCTATATCTGAACTTGCTAGATTCTTGCCGCCAGATTCATCTGCGTTAGCCACTCTCTTGCAAGGTGAATTAGTGCAAGCTGCTGATTCGATACTTTCTGAAGACAAGCAAGACAATTTGTTTAAATCAATTCTTGAGAGTTTACCCGGCACGCAAGAAGCAGTTCGCAGCAAGGTTTTGCCGACAGCAAGACGAGAAGTCTTTCAGGCTCTGGTAAGTAAGCTTGTAGCTCTTGGCCAAATCGAACAGCTTGGCGACAAACTAGCCATAGTTGGGCAAAAGGATAATGACATAGACTCTGCAATGCATGAGGCTTTGCGTGCGGGTGTGCTGAAAATACTTTCGGAAACTATGTGCCTGGAAATTGAGGAGTTGGCTACCAGGCTAAATGTCGACAGCAAAGTAGTCGAGAAAACACTTACAGAGATGATGAAGCACAGAGAAGCTGCCATTGTTGCTTATGAATTTGCCGCGCTTCAAGAGACAATTGATAAGTGCCACCGCGTAATTGCAGATCTCTGGCAGAAGAAGAAAGACATCGCTCCTGGTGAATTCAGACAGGCTCTCGGCACATCGCGCAAGTATGCAATGGCGCTTCTTACTTATTTCGATGACCAGCAAATAACCAGACGCTTGCCGTCAGGACGTGTCCTGATGAAAGCGCCTAGTTGAAGTAGCCCTTTAGTGGAAGATCTTGTGTCCTATTTTGCTCAGGAAGTTTCTTCCTGTATGGTGATCGTAGTCGTATTCAATTTCTTCAATGCGGCCAATATGATCATAGTCCACTTCTTTTTCTACCAAAACAGGTCTTCTGGCGGCTATTCTTGTTCTGGTTACCGGTCGTCTGATGACTTTTGTTTCCACAATAGCCGGTCTGCGAACTACCGAGACTGTCTCAGGCATCGGCTCAACCATCACTGCCGGTTGCTGTTCGGCATAGATAGAAGTATCGGCTGTTGTCGGATAGTAGGTATTGCGGTCAATGCCAGGCATCAAATGTGGCAGTGCAAACGCCAAAGCAATGACAATTGCACAAATGCCCAAACCTATAGCTAGATTTCGCATGATGTCTCCTCCGTCCTTCTGTAAATGAACAGTTTGGACTGTGCCAATGATGTCGCCGGAGAGTCGAAGTTCCTTTTAAATACTTAAAAATTTGTGCTGAATTGATAATCCATGCTTTTTCTAGGGCTCTGCTTGGGCTCCTGAGCCTTCTCTGCCAGGGTGATGTGGACAAACTGCGGTATTTGCCGCGTTGGTTGCGGGCACTTATCACCAAAGAAAGAAACAACCAGCTCCAGGTTCTTCTGTGACAATTCGGGGTGGTTAATCGCTTCGTATGCGATGCATTTTTGGCCCTTGTTGCACTGGAAAGCAACCAGTGGTGACGACCAAGGTCCTTCAGGACTAGGCGCCTGCAAAAGCATAATTTGTGATCCTTGAGGCTCCATGTAAGTCGCTACAAATCCTATTTTGGGATTCACTTTTGTAATGGCTATTTCCTTTGGGACATTGCGTGCCACTACAACTGCTTGCATGAAGTCATTCGACCAAATGCTTTCTTTTGATTTAAATCCACTGAAATATTGCCATTGGATTTGAGTTAAATCGGCAAGAGGAAAACGAGCTACCACAAGATTATTGTTGTTGGCATCGAAAGGCACATCACCGTAAACATAGAGGTAATCGGAAGTCGTAAGACAAGCTGTACCCAGTTTCAATTTCTGAGCAGCTTTCGGTAATGGGATTTGACGAATTTTCCAGGATGTCGGCTTGTCTTTGGGATTGTCGACAACCAGCAAATCGATATCTTCGAGTCTTTTCGCAAACAGATAAAGCTTCTCGTGTATTAGGGCTCCGCTCATTGGTTCATATTGCAGATCCGCCTTAAGTGCATTGATGATTGAGGTTGGTTTGTTCTTAATACTGCCCCAGAAGAATTGCACCGGTTTTGCTTTTGAAACGAAGTCTAACCAACCTGCTGAATTGGCAATTATCACTTGGTTAAAAGATTTCTTGCTTGGCAGATTTATCCAAGTGTGTCCGAAAATCCATAGCGATTGTTTGGCATTGAGTGGAATGCTAATGGCCTTGTTGGTGCCTGTCCAACCATGTTTGCGTGCAAATGATTTGTTTAGTGTGCTATCTGTTGTGACAGATGCTACGGTGAAAGTAGGCAGCGATCTTTTGTGTCGACTTTTATTTAACTGAATCTGCCAGGTAAGTATTGTTGAGACGATAAGCGACAAAAATATGAGCACGAAAGCTTGATGACCGAAAGAATATTTCTCAGGTTCAGTCTTGGTTTGGACCTCAGGATAATCACGCGGCATAAAGGCAGCAAACACGGCACCGCCGAGAAATCCGCCAATATGAGCCCACCAAGCAACTCCACCTTGTTCTATAGGGTTTAAAAATCCTTGCCAGCCGCTTATTAGCTGCATTGCAAACCAAATACCCAAATACCAGTAGGCAGGAATAGTTATAGGTTTGAACCAGCCTAAGATAGGATGGGTAGAGACTACTTTAGCGTCAGGGTGCAAGACGATGTAGGCACCTAGTACTCCGGCGACTGCTCCGCTGGCGCCAATAGTCGGAAGATTAATAGTCGGTTGAGCAGCTAACGCAATTATGTCGGCGCTAAAACCGCAGTATAGATAAAACAACAAATAAGTCAAACTACCAAGATAGTCTTCTACATTGTCGCCAAAAACCCAAAGGAACCACATATTGAAGACACAGTGAAATATTCCGGCATGCAGAAATGTAGAGCTAAGAAGTGTAAAAAGCTGTTGTCCGTCAGGATTGTTCAGGAAGCGCGATGCAACCATGCCATATTTGACAATGAACTCACTTGACCCCTTACTGCCTAAGTGAAGCTCGTAAAGTAAGACGATTAAATTGATCGCGATCAAAATAATCGTGACTGGGTGGGGTCTATTGGATGTGTTTATGTCCCGCAGAGGAAACATGATTTAATGTCATCCCAGACTTAATTGTGACTGGTAGCCATCATTTTGGACTCTTCGACCCAGCCGCGTGCGATAAGAATGTGCCCCAGGCGGCATCCTGAGCTGCGTTGTTCGACTAGTGCCAGATAAAGCTGCTCCATGGTAATGACGCCTGATTCTAGAAGCCTCTGTCCGATTTTGCTTCTCATGGGAGGTAGGCATTCTTTTAATTGGTCAAAGGTTATCCAGCCGTGCAAAAGGCAGACTTCGCCAAATAGAAGCCCGGTTTCCATCTGCTGCGCAAGAGCTTTATCCAGCTGCTCTTGGGTTAAATAGCCGGCTTCAATTAGCCGTTGTCCGATAAGGCTTGATGAAAACTGCCGCTTGGGTTTGGTCACAGACTTAGCCTTTGACTGGTTATTCTTCTATCTATTTACCAAATTAATCGACGGATATAACGATATGGTCGCTGGCTAATCCGACGGGATTACCGGCGCTGTCGATGGCTCTGACGCGCAGTTCATAGATGCCGGCGGAAGGAAACTTATCTTCCGTAAGAGTAACCGAAGCCTTCTTGCCCGTATCGATTGTCTGGGCAATCACACGGCTTGGCTCAGTTGTATTTTGGAATTCAAACAAGAGATTTGGTCTGGTTATTTCAATTCGCGCGCCGGCGGCATTTGCAATTTCTCTGGTATCAATATTAATAACTTGAGTGTTGTCTTTGTCTGAAATATGCAGATAGCCTTTGGTGCCGAAATAGCCGGAATTTTTGAATGTCAAACTGGGCATGACTGTTTCCGGTCTAACTACTTCAATGGATTTGATTTTTAATTCGCTACCCGGCGGCAGCATGAGTTTGAATTGTTTAGCCGTGCCGCCCAGAGACCACTCCGGCAAACTATGTAAAGCAAAAACCGTTTTCGGATATATTTGAGCGTGCGTTCTTCTTCTCAGTTCAAAATCCTTATTGATATCGTTTTTGTAGAGTAGATCTGCTCCCCATTGGGCGCTTTGTTCAGGCAAGTGAAGCACTTCAAAATTTACTGCAATGAAATCTGTGAACCAGCAAGGTAGTTTGCCCAGATCAAGAATTATTTCTGAATGCTTGCGAGCGTCTGCGCTTGAGGAAACAGACAGTGTGCCATCAGGAAGCCAGGTGTAAGTAGTGCCGGAGATCTTTTGTGGCTTAGCAATTTGTTTCAGGGCATTGCCTTGAAATACGGTCGTCACTTTGGAAAGTGAGTCTGATTCCGGTAAGCTGATATCTAAAAAGCTTTCAGAAGTGTTATCCCACCTAAATAGCCTTACTTGTTCTTTTGCTTGATAGAGCGATTCTTTTAAATATCCAAAAGGCAAGATTGGCTCGAAGCTGTTGACCATCAAACAATTGACTATGTCACGGTGCATTTGCGGTGATTTGGTCATGCCCCAGAGAGCATTGCGGCAAATGTATGAGCCGTTTACTTCATCGGGAAGTCCAATAAAGAGTGCTTGCGGATCACCTTCGACCTTTTTGTACAATTCATTCAAGGACATTCTTATGGCGTTCGATTGTCTACCGGCCTCTGCCCAGGCTTGATTGTTTGTCCATAACAGCATTGCTGCCGAAGTAAGAAGACAAACGGCAACCACAGCTTTGAGAATGTTTTTTAGACCAGAAGCACGGCCTTGCGAAAAGCGCGCAAAGGCCACGGTCATCAATATTGTTAGCGGCACCGTTGCCAGATAAGCAAGCCTGCTTCCTTGCAGATCATCAGTTATGTTGAAAATCTTGTATACGGGTGCCAGACAAAGAATTAGCCAACAAGTAAGAAAGGCAACAGGTCGCAAGAGGTCTTTGTTTTTAAAGATGCTGTAAATTCCGAGCACCGCCGAAACAATTGCTGATCCCTGCCAGGTGATACTTAAAATATGACGCGTGCTCATGAGATTCATGTTTAGTGGCACGACGAGCTTTTTCAAGCCATGCAGCCAACTGCTTATGAAGTTGTTGAAATTGGCAATGTACAGAAGTGAATCATCATAGCCGCCGACAAATGTGCCGAGTGCTTTCACTCTCACAAAGAAATAAAGCCCGAGCATCAGCCAGAACCATCCAGTGTGGACAACAATTGATTTTGATTTCTCGATGAACCAATTTAGTTTTCCAAAAGAGGACCCTAAAGAAGATGATGACTGCCCGTATAGGACTTCATAAAGTACGAAGATGGCCGGCAATGTAATGGCCATTTCTTTGGAAAAGAGACCAAGCCACATTGATACGGTTGCCAATGCCGCCCAGAAAAGTTTTCCTGATTGGCGGTAATACATAAATGCCAGCAAGCTGAAAAGACAAAATGGCGTGACTACACTGTCAACTCTACCGGTAATCCAAGAAACAGCTTCGGGATGTAACGGATATAGTCCGAACAGCCCGGCTGCTGTTAATGCCCAAGTCTGCGAATTGCGCGCAAGATTCTTGACGATAAAAAATATAAGTAGGGTGCTTGCTAAATGAAAGAGCAAATTGGTTATGTGGAAACCTAGTCCGTTAATACCCCAGGCAAGGTAATCAGTGACCATGAAGACAGAAATAAGCGGTCTATAAAAGCGTGTTGTTGTGCCGTCGAGCCACGAACTATGGAAGTTGCGCCAGATAAGTTCGGGATTCTTGACAGCATCCTTGAGCCAGGTTAAGTGCACAAAATCGTCGCCATTGAAAAAATTGAATAACACATTGCTGTAAGCAACGATGGTTGCGGCAATGACAAGAACTAAGCCAATGCTGATGAGGCTGGACTGCCCCTCAGTTTGCTTACTGATATCAGTTGTTCTTTCTTTGATTTGAATCATTAGGTTATTTAGGACTTTACGGATTCCAGGGCGACTTCCCAGGCGGGACGATCTTCTAAGTGGCAACGGACGGCATCTTTTGCTTTGACGACTTTTGCCGGATTGCCTGCGGCAATCATGTTTGCCGGAACGTCATGGCTAACAACTGAGCCGCCTGCAACAACTGCGCCTGCGCCGATACGAACGCGCGGTAGCAAAAGAACGCGGGCGCAAATTATGGCGCCTTTTTCCACATATGGTCCTTGACGGCCTTTTTGGCATGGTGGGTGCAAGCTGTCCGTTGTGCAAGACATCGGATAGAAGTGCACATCGTCTTCAATTGTCGTGAATGTGGCAATGAAGACATTGTTGTGGAAGCGACAATCGTTTCCAACTTTTATTTGACCATCGGATTGCGACATTGTGCCGAAGGCGCAATTAGTGCCGAAATGGCTGTATTCACGAATGCAGGCACGGTGTCCTGTCTGGAATTTTTCACCCATTGTGCAACCGGCGTAGATAATTGTTCCCGAGCGTATGGTGCTGTTTGGTCCAATTGAGAGTTCCGGGTTTGCATAATTAGGATCCGTGTTGAATCCAAAAACTCTTTCACCCAAAATGCATTGAGCGCCGATGTAAGTGTTGGCGCCAATTTTTACATTTTCGTAAATGACGACCCCGGGTTCAATTACGACATTGTCACCAATTACTGAGCCTTTGCCAATAAACGCATCGGAAGCAATATTTGTTCCTTTGCCTAATTTGACACTTGCGTCAATACTCATCTTAAACTGTTCCTGCAACTGGTTGCGATACAGCCGGAGCGGTTGCCGGCGCGTTGAGTATGGTCTTGATTGACTCGGCAACCAATTTCACTTGCGCATCGGTTAATTCCGGATACATAGGCAGCGAAAGTACTTCATCGGAAACTAATTCAGTTACAGGGAAGTCGCCTTCAGCATAACCGTATTGGCTGAAGGCCTTTTGCAGATGCAGCGGTACCGGGTAATAAATCATGGAGCCGATACCGGATTCTGCTAGTTTTGCTTGCAGAACATCTCTACCTTTTGTCTCGGTCTTGTTGTTGTTGTGCACACGGATTGTATATTGGTGAAACACATGTGTGACATCTGTGCTTGTCTTGGGCAAAGTAATACCCGGGCAATTTTTCAATAGTGTTTCGTACAGATTGGCAATTTGTCTTCTTCTGTCATTCCACTTGGACAAATGCTTGAGCTTAGTGCGCAGAATTACGGCTTGAATTTCATCCAGTCTGCTATTTACGCCTAGCTCATCGTGATAGTAGCGAACCCACATGCCGTGCGCGCGCAATTTTCTCAATCTGTCGGCAACATCTTTGTTGTTGGCGGTGACCATGCCGGCATCTCCTGCCGCGCCAAGGTTTTTGGTCGGGTAGAAACTTATGCAGCCGACATCACCGAAGCTGCCTGTCGTTTTGCCTTTGTAGGTGGCGGCAATTGCTTGAGCGTTGTCTTCGATAACGAAGAGTTTGTACTTTTTCGCCAGCTCCATGATTGGATCCATGTCTGCCGGATGACCGTACAAGTGCACCGGCAAAATGGCTTTGGTCTTTTTGGTGATGACGGCTTCAATTTGTTTGGTGTTGATGTTGAATGTGTCCGGGTCGATGTCGACAAAAACCGGCTTTGCTCCGCGTATGGCGATAGCCTCAACAGTGGCCGCAAAGGTGAAAGGAGATGTGATAACTTCATCGCCGGGGCCTATATCGAGTGCCCAGAGAGCAAGTATTAAAGCGTCGGTTCCATTGGCAACCCCGACTGCTTCTTGTGCGCTGGACAGCTTGGCAACCTCGCCCTCTAGACCCTTCACGTGCTCGCCCAGAATGTAGTTGCCGCTTCTAAGTACTGCTAAGACATTTGCCTCTAATTCGTCGGCGATGGGCTGGTACTGTTCCTTGAGTCCGAGAACTGGAACCTTTTGTGTTGCTTGAGTCATTACGCTTCTCTCGTTGCGGGAGGTTGTCAACAAGGCCTACTTACTTATCTCTTGACGACAATAAGTAGGACTTTGAAAGTCTAACTTATTAGACATTGGACTCAAAGTTGCTCCTGATAAGGTTCATCTCTCGCGCAGTTAGATTTACGTAATGGATAGAAAGAAAAATGCCAGGTCCTTTCGGAACCTGGCATTTTTTCGGGTCATAGCTAATGCTTATTTGACGGTGCGCGAAAGAGCGTTTGTGACAAACAAGTTGAGGCTCACACCTTCTCTTTCTGCTCTGCTGACCAATGCTTGGTGCAGGGATCTCGGCAGACGGACGGTGAACTTGCCACTGTACTTGAGGTAGCTGCCGCCTGATTCATGGGCTCTGCTTGCTCTCATTGTGGACTTGGAAGCCTTACGGGCTGGTGCCTTTTTTGCTGGCTTTCTTGCAGCCGGTCTTTTTGCTTTTCTTTTTACGGCCATCGTATTTTCCTCTTGATAGGGCACCTTGGATATTTTGTGGTGCCCCAATTGAATGTGGTTGCTATATTAATACCACTACCTAAGGTGGCGCGAACATTCCATCAGTTAAATATCCACATATGATCATGGTGTATATATGGTGGCGCGAGTCCCGAAACGCTTGCTGGATGAGGCTTTTGCCGTGCCTTCACCGGTGGTGCCGCACCACATTTAATGGCTGGTATCACTCGTAATCATCGGTAATATTTCTGCCCATAATCGAGTGGTGCCTTACAGGCGTATGGCACCATCGACGGTGGTAAGATCGCCAAAAAGGCGCTACCAGCTACAATTTGTGGTTAGAGGAACATTGTGAAAGTCCTAATTATCAGACTTAGTGCCATTGGCGATACCATTCACAGCTTGCCTGTGGCGGCTGCCATCAAGCGTCGCATCCCTGAAGCCCAGATCGGCTGGGTGGTTGAGCCGATGAGCGCACCACTTGTTACCAACAATCCAGCTGTTGATGAAGTGTTTGTCTTGCCGCGCAAAGGGTGGATCAAAAAGCTTGCCTCGCCTCTAAATTGGGCATCCGTCGCCCAGGAAGCACATGCTTTTTGGAGTGATATCAGAAACAAAAACTACGATGTTGTTTTAGACATGCAGGGTTTATTGAAGAGCGCACTATGCACGGTGGCATCCGGTGCTCCCAAGCGAATTGGTTTTTCCCATACCAGAGAAGGCGCCGGGCTGTTTTTGACCGATAAGGTTGAAGTCGGAAATTACTTTGCTCTTGATAAACACATTGTGCGTGTCAATTTGGAGATTGCTTCCTATTTATTTCGGACACTTGGCCTTGCCCCCACAATTAAAGATGAGGAAATTGAATTCCCGCTTCCGGAGATTCCGGAAACTTCGCGACAAAAAATAGACAAGTTGCTAACTGGGCAATCTAACGTTGCTGTACTTTTACCCGGCACAACATGGACTTCCAAGATTTGGACCAGCCAAAAATGGATTGATTTAGCTGGAAAGTTATGCGAAATTCGTATGCCGTTAATTCTTGCCGGTGGGCCATCCGAGAAGAAAACGAATTCTGCGATTGCCGATTCTCTTAAAAGTGGTGGCATACAGGTGTTGGATGTCACCGGTGAAACCAGTTTGCTTGACTTAATTGCGCTCTACCAAAAAAGCCGCCTTGTAATTGGATTAGACAGCGGACCGATGCATCTAGCTGCTGCTGTGGGCATGCCCAAAGTAGTAGGTATTTTTGGAGCTACTCCGTATAAGCGTTTGGAACCATTAGGTCCGCAGTCCCGGGCGGTCAGTTTGCATCTGTCCTGTCAGCCGTGTTTTGAAGCCATTTGTCCGCTGTCTACAAATGCCTGTCTGGAAGAGCTTTCGGCTAATGAAGTCATGCGTTCTGTTAACGATCTTTTGCTCCAATAAAAAACGCGCAGCGTGTTGAGCCGCGCGTTTTTAGAGTTGAGTTTACTTACTTATTTAGAAGCGCAAGTAAGTGGTTGTTCAACAACCCATGGATCGATATTGCGCGACCAGCAACCGATTACTTCATTGTTGTTGAAGAAGATGCCGATTTCGCGAGGAGCACTTTCCGGACCATCGGATGCATGGACTACGTTGCGGCCGATATCCAGAGCGAGGTCGCCGCGGATGGTGCCGGGAGCAGCTTGTGCCGGGTTTGTTGAACCGATGATTGTGCGTGTTAAGGCAATTGCGCCTTTGCCTTCCCAGACCATTGCAACTATTGGTCCTGAGGTTATGAAACTGACCAAACCTTCAAAAAATGGTTTGCCTTTGTGCTCACCGTAATGCTTTTCTGCCATTTCTTGTGGAACTTTGAGGAGCTTCAAGCCGACTAGCTTCAGTCCACGCTTTTCAAAACGACCGATGATTTCACCGACAAGACCGCGCTGTACGCCGTCTGGTTTTATTGCGACAAATGTCTTTTCTGTGTCTGCCACTGAGATTACTCCTTTTGGGGCGGGACTTGTCATGTGCGTCTATGCCTGACTCACATATAGACTCACATATAAATGATTATCACGAAGAAAAGACTATTGGCTTACTTTTCAAGTTAGCTTAACTAGTTTGGCAAACCGTGGGTCCATGAGGCGTTTGCCCTCGGTCTTGAAGTCCACGTTATAAAGTTCTTTGTCTTTGTCGCCAATTATCTGGGTGACTTCTCCTATACCAAATTTGGCATGCTGCACTTTGTCACCCACTGAAAGTTTTTCAAAAGGAATACTTTCTTCTTTGGGCTTGGATTCAATCCATGAAGAAGACTGCTGCGGCGGAGTTTGCTGGCGGAAAGCTCGTGGTTTTACCTGAGGCTTGGACGAACGTGCATAATCTGCCGGTCTTTGAGCAGACGGGGCAGGGCTTGGTTGTTTCTTCTTCGGAGCCCAGGAGCTCTCATCCCATGGATCGTAATCTTCCTTTTGATCATTGGAAGGTGTTTCCGGACTGGGGTAAAAGCCGGTCATGTGTTGCGGCGAAATTTCCTTCAAGAAGCGCGATGGTATTGTGAAATTGGAAAAGCCTGTCGCCCAGCCAAAAGCAGCTCTTTTGCGAGCATAGGTCAAGTAAAGCAAATCTGCTGCTCGCGTTACCGCTACATACATCAAGCGACGTTCCTCTTCCATTGCATTTGGTGAGTCCAATGAACGCATGTGTGGGAATAAGCCTTCTTCTAGGCCAAGAATGAAAACAACTGGAAATTCCAGACCTTTTGCTGAGTGAATGGTCATCAGCTTGACGCAGTCTTCGTCCATTTTTGCTTGGTCAATATCTGATACCAGTGCAATACGTGTAAGAAACGCTTCCAGATCGGGTTTGTCCGACATGGATTCAAATTCTTTGGCGACGTTATGCAATTCCATAACGTTCTCAATTCTGCCGGAAGCTAATTCGTCAAGACCTTGTGCTGCATCTTCTTTCAATTTGTCCAGATAGCCTGTTTCTTTTAAAATGCCGGAGAGTATCTCGGAAATAGGTGTTTGTGTGCTTTCTGCCTGCCAGCGTTTGACCATATTGGCAAAATCACGCAAAGCTCTTTGTGATTTTTCAGAAACGCCTTGGGCAGCGCCTATTTCTTTGGCTGCATCTAAAAGTGTCAAATCGCGCTCAAAGGCAAAGGAGACAAGTCTTTCCAGAGTAGTCTTGCCTAGTCCCCGGCGCGGCGTGTTAATCACGCGCATGAATGCTTGTCCATCGGCACCGTTGAAGATGAGCTTTAAATAGCCTAGCACGTCTTTGATTTCTTGGCGCTCGTAGAATCGCGTGCCGCCCACAACCGTGTAAGGTTGATGGCTACGCACCAAAACTTCTTCCATGGCGCGGCTTTGTGCGTTCGTCCTATATAGAATGACGCAATTTGATAATTGTCTGCCGCGTGCGGAAAGCCGTTTTAATTCTTCTTGTACGAAATACGCTTCGTCAATTTCATCTTGCGCTTCAAAGCATTTTACTTTGGTGCCGGCTCCGCGACTGGAACGCAAGACCTTTTCAATGCGCTCGGTATTGTTTTGAATAATTGAATTGGCTACTTCAAGAATTGTCGACGTTGAGCGGTAGTTGTCTTCCAGTTTGACAATTTTTGATTCTTTAAAATCAGATTGGAAGCCTAAGATGATGCGGAAATCGGCTTTGCGCCACGAATAAATCGACTGGTCGACATCGCCCACTACAAGTAGACTGCGCTCATGCCAAATGCTTGCCGGGTTGGCTTGCTTCTCTTCATCGGATGCTTCGACAATCAACCTGATTAATTCGTATTGTGATTGGTTGGTGTCTTGAAATTCATCGACAAGAACATGTTGGAAGCGTTCTCTAAATCTTCGGCGCACCGGAATGTTTTGTCTGAGCAATTCGACAAGTGTCAAAATTAAATCATCAAAATCAAGCGCGTTGTTTTTGGCCAAATCCGATTGATAAGCAGAAAAAATCTCCGCCACGCGAGTTTCTTTGTAGTTGCGCGCTTCATTAGCATAACGTGCCGGCATATAGCCGTCATTTTTAAGTGATGAAATGCGGTGGCACATTTCACGCGGATTGAATACTTTTTCATCCAGATTGAGGCGTTGAACGACATTTTTCACAACGCTTTGTTTATCCGTTTCGTCGTAAATGACAAAGTTGTGCTTCCAGGTAAAGCCTTCCGGGCTTTTGTAATTTTCAATTTCTTCGCGCAGGGCTCTGGCGCAAAAGCTGTGGAAGGTGCCGATTAAAATATGCCTGGCGTGCCCGCCAACAAGTTTTTGCAAGCGGTGCTTCATTTCTTCAGCAGCTTTGTTTGTAAAGGTAACGGCCAAAATGGAATCAGGCGACTGGTGAAGTTCGGTCATTAGATATGCAACGCGCCTTGTAAGCACTGTTGTCTTACCCGAGCCGGCGCCGGCCACAATTAATGATGGACCCCAGCCGAGGCTAACCGCCGTCTTTTGGTGGTCATTTAGTCCTTGTAATAGGTTGCCAGTAGCTAACATAAAATAAATTAGATTAAAACTTGTAAACAGGTGAACTACATGCCATGACCTAGGACCCTGAGTACAGGTACTCTAGAGTTTCGGCTCGGCTAACTTTATAAGTGTATCCGTTTCGAGCCGTTCGGCGCACAGCCAGTTAACAACTTCCAACCTAGGTAATCAAATGAGTCAGTCAGAACGTGGTGCAACAGGGGCGGCAACTATACCGACCGTAGACGAGCTGGCTCAAGAGTTATTGCTCATTCAGCAATCAGGACCACGTCGAGTGGCCATAATCGGCACGCGTAATATGCCTTTGACAAACCAGCAATTGGTGGAAATGCTTTCTTATGCGCTTGTCTTGTCCGGCAACCAGGTAGTTACATCCGGTGGTGCCAACGGAACCAACATGGCGGCCATTCGCGGTGCTCAAAGAGCCAATCCTGACAGATTGGAAGTCATCTTGCCGCAAACAATCGGACAGCAGCCATCTGAAGTTCAAGATCTTCTGATTGGCATTAAGAACATCATTGAATATCCGGAAAGACGCACTATGACCTTGGCTGATGCCTCGAAAATTTGCAACCACGAGATTATCGACCGCTGCCAACAGGTCATCTGTTTCCTCTATCATTCAAGCCATACTTTATTAGAAGCTGTCAATTATGCAAAGGAACATCGTAAGATAGTTACTAGTTTCTATTTGGATTAAGAACCTAGAAAGCTAGCTGAAAATTGAACTTTCCATTTGAAGACAGCCTATTGTGCTTGCCAATGCCGATGCTTATCGGCTTTATGGTGGCTGTCGCCCTTTTACCGGCATTTATTAAGTACTTGCGTTCCAAGGCAATTGGTCAATTTGTCCGTGCAGACGGACCCAAAGATCATGCCGGCAAAGCCAACACACCGACAGCCGGTGGCATAGTCTTTTTGTTTGCCGCATGCGTCGGCAGCATCGCCTGGTTCTTCTATACAGGAAAGTTCGGAGTGCAGGCATTGTCTGTTCTGCTCGTGACAAACTTCTGCGGCATCATCGGCTTAAGCGATGACATGGCCAAAATTGCCAACAAGGACAACAAAGGCATATCCGGACAAGTAAGACTTGTATTGGAAGCAGTTATTGGTGCTTGCCTTGGACTTATTCTTTTATCGACTGCGGCCGTACCAAGTGCCATCGGTATTTTCAGCGTACCCCCTTGGTTCTTTATCTTGTTTGCGGCGTTTTTACTGGCGGCAACGACAAATGCCGTTAATTTGCATGACGGCATGGATGGACTTGCTGCTGGAACTGCCTGCCAAATCCTGGCAACTTTGAGTTTTATGCTTTATTACCAGGGCTCTTACGAGCTAGCGGCAATTGCTGCTGCTGCTGCTGGTGCTACTGCCGGTTTTCTTGTGTTCAACCGCAATCCAGCCCATATTTTTATGGGGGACACCGGATCTCTTCTGCTTGGTGGTGTAATGGCCGCTCTTGCCCTTTCCGGCAATTTGGTTCTCTGGTTTATTCCACTGTCGCTTATTTACATTACAGAAACTTTGTCTGTTATTTGTCAGGTCGTTTATTTCAAACTGACCAAGCCCTATGCGTCGGATAAGTCGGAGTCGCCGTTGTCGGTTGTTTGGATTAAATTGACCAAGAAGCTGCCTGGAGAAGGCAAACGGCTTTTCTTGATGGCTCCGCTTCATCACCACTTTGAGGCGCTCGGCAAGAATAAAGGCGTTAAGGAATGGCAGATTGTCGCTTATTTTCACGTGGTCCAGTTTGTCCTGTGTCTTTTAACGATTATCACCTTTATCAACGTCAGAAAAATCCTGCCATAGTCTTAATTACTTAAATATGGGGTAAGTAAGGTTATAGCCTTAAATTTAAGGCTCAACCTGGTTACGCCGAAGATGACTACTGATGTAAAACAGCTAGTGAGAGAACTGGTCGAAAAAGGCCAGTGGGAAGAAGCTCAATCAATTTTGCTCCGCTTAATTGGTGAGGAGCCGAACAATCCCGAGTTGGAATTTAGTCTCGGCATTGTGTTTTTCAACCAGGGGAATTTTGCCTTGAGCCAAGAGCATTTCCGCAATGCTCTTGCGATGAATAAGAGTTATGCAGAGTGCCATTATTATTTGGGATTGATTGAACTGAGAATGAACAAGCAAGCTGAAGCTGTTCATCAATTCCGTACTGCTTGTGAAATAAAAGAAGACTACGCGCTTGCTCATTTGCATTGGGGTCTAGCTTTGCACCAGATGGGCAGTCTGAAAGGCGCAATCGGACAATACAACCAAGCGGTGAAACTTAACAGCAAGCTAATGGCGGCCAACTATCAAGCCGGTGTTGCCTGTTATGACTTGGGTGAATATCCCGAAGCGGCGCAATATTTTAAAAGCGCTGCTCTCATAGATCCGAAAATGGCCGAAGCCTTTAATGGCTTGGGTTTGTGTTATTTGGCTCTTGGACAAGTTGAAGATTCGCTCAATTGCTTTCGTGAAGCCTGGCGCTTGGATGATCGTCTCTTGATGGTGCAACGCAACTGGGCTGTTGCGCTTTCACAACTTGGTCAATACGACGAAGCACGTGAGCACTATCAAATTGCTCTGGGCACGGGAGCCAAAGTATTGGCCGCCCAAGATCGCGGTCTTGTCTACAATGACTGGGGCGTCAATCTCTTTTGTCAGGGGCGCTATGACGAGGCTGCAGAAAAACTAATTCAATCGATAGACATTGATCCGGCCCTTGTCAGTGCACGTTTGAATTTGGGCATGGTGCATAGTGTATTGTCCGAATACGAAATGGCCGCTCAAGCTTTTGAAAAAGCTCTCGAGTTAAGTCCCGATTTGCCGCAAATTAATATGTTCTGCGGCATTGCATATTTTTTTCTGGGCAACTACGAAGATGCTCAAAGCAAATTTTTGGCAGCGTTGGAAGGCGGCAAAGGTCACGGCTGGACACATCCTGAGCTGAATATCTGGATGGCTTACACGGAAATTGCCTTAACTAATTACCGGCAAGCAGCAGTTTATTTTGAACAAGCCTTGAATGAAAATCCCAATAATTATTTGGTGCTTGATGGATTGGGGCAATGCCTTTTGCTTGCCGGGCAAGTTGACAAGGCCGGTGAAGTATTTACAAGAGTGCTCACTGTTAACAATGACTACGCTCTGGGGCACTGGCATTTGGCTGCATTGCTTGAGCAAGTTGGTCGCAGTGAAGAAGCCGATCCGCATTACCAGCGTGCGGTCAACATCGATCCAGCATGTTTGAATCCGTACAAAGAGGGTCTGGAGAAAGCTCTGCGCAAAAAACAAATCGGGCTTGTCTTAGACAGAGGTATGCGACTTCTGCGATATGCTCCAGGCGATGTGGAGCTTAGTCTCTATTATGCGCAAGCATTGAAAGCAGCCAACAGACTTGATGAGTGCGAGCAAATAGTAAGGCGTTTGTTGGCGATGCATCCTCAGCTTGGACCGGCACATAGTTTATTGGCGCAATTGTCCATGAATTCAGGACAGCTGGCTGATGCTGATGAGCATTTCCAGCAGGCTTCGCAACTTTATGAGGGTGATGTGCCGCTTTATTTCAATTGGGGACGTTGCCTTTGCTTGCTTGGTATGAATGAATTGGCATTGGAAAAATTTGAAAAAGCAGCCGAAATTGATCCTTACGAGGGCGATACTTATGAAGCTTGGGCAGAGGCGTTAAAGACGCTTGGTCGCTTTGCCGAGATGGCTGCCGTTTACAAACAAGCTCAAGAGTATCTCTGATGCAAGACTAGCAATAATGCAAGAAAGCAATAATGATGGATAGCGGGCGCAAGACAGACTTATTTTTAAAGACAAGGCAATTGTTGACCTTTCGCCTGACCTTTGCCCTGGCTAGTTTTTTCATTGCCTTAACAGGCTCCTGGCTATCTAGAGCGACAAGTGTTGAGACGAGTCAAATAATGGCCATGGTCGTCTTAATGGTCGTGGTCATCTACAGTCTGCTTGGACTGGTTCTTTTAAGACAAGGCACATTTGTTGACGAGCAGTACTTGAATTTTTTGAACGGTGTCTTAATTGCTTTCGACATTGGCGCAATCAGCGGACTGGTGCATTTTACAAAGGGAATTGACTCTGACCTGTACTTTCTCTACTTGCTGCCTATTTTGTTTGCCAGCCATACATTTGGTGCCAAAGGTATTTTTGCCACCACTACTTTTGTTTCGTTGACTTATGCCGGACTTTTAGCTTGGAATAACGCCGGTTTTTTGCCTTACTTCTTTCATGCAGACAAAGACATGGGACTGGTGGCAGCTTACGGACACAGGCTTTCAGTCAGGCTTGTCACACGCACGGCTATTCTCATTTCGGTGGCATTTATCTGGGCCGTTTTCTGTGAGCAAATGTCCAAGTTGGCAGGCGAAGGCGCGCGCAGGTTGTCCGTGCAGTTGGACGAAAACACGCGTCTTGTCAGTGAACTAAAGACAATGCAGTCGCAATTGGTGCACCAGGAAAAAATGGCTTCGCTTGGTCGCATTGTTGCCGGTATCGCTCATGAATTGAATAATCCTGTTAATTTCGTACACGGTAATTTGCCTTACCTGCGCACTTACTTCAGTGAACTTAAGCAATTGATTCAAGCGTGTGACGACGTGCCGGAAAAGTATTCGGAAAAATTGCGGGAGTTAAAGCAAAAATTCAAATACGATTTCATGGTTACCGATCTGGATAATATTTTGGCCGACGTATCGGAGGGCGCTGAGCGGATAAGACACATCACGCGCAATTTGAAGAGTTTCAGTCGCCTTGATGAAGCAGAGTTGAAGGAGGCAAATATCGAGGATGGCATCGAATCGACGCTTAAAATTCTTGGTCAATACTTTGGACGAGACCGCATTCCGGTTGAATGCGAATTCGGCAACCTGCCGCTTGTTCTATGCTATCCGGGACAGCTTAATCAAGTGTGGATGAATCTCTTGTCCAATGCCGGCGAAGCAGTGCAGTCTGCGGATTCACCTAAGGTGAAAATTGGCACGAAATTAGAGGGCAGTTCGGTAGTTGTTACCATTTCCGATAATGGGCCGGGTATCAACGTGAGTGACCAAAGTAAAATTTTTGAGCCGTTCTTTACGACAAAACCAGTAGGACAGGGCACCGGTCTGGGTTTGTCGATTTGCCACTCCATAATTGAGCGACACGGCGGGAAAATCTGGTTTGAATGCAAGCCCAATCAGGGAACAACGTTTATAGTCAAGATTCCTATTCAGGCAAGAGCGATTAAGCGTACATTGGCTTTGCGCGAAAGTCAGGCAAAGGAGAGTTTAAGTGGCCTCTGAGCACAAGATATTAGTGGTTGACGATGAGCCGGCCAATCTGAGGCTTCTGCAGCGAGTATTGGGCGATGACTATCAGACATTTTCGGCAGCCTCAGGAGCCGAGGCTCTGAAAATCCTGCAAGCTGAAGAGGTGAGCCTGATAATTACAGACCAGAGAATGCCTCATATGACAGGCGTTGAGTTACTGGAAAAGTCTCTTGGTATTCGTCCGCACGCTATTAAGATTCTTTTGACAGGTTATACCGATGTGGAGGCTTTGATTGATGCAATCAATCAAGGACACATCTACAAGTACATTCCTAAGCCCTGGGATGCCGATGATTTGCGCCTCACCGTAAAGCGCGCTTTGGAGGCTTATGACTTATCCAGACAGAATGATGTTTTGGTCAAGGATTTAAAAAAGGCGATAACGCAATTGGAAGAAATTTCCATGGGTGTTATTCGTGCTCTTGCCAATGCCTTAGACGCTAAATGCGATTACACATCAGGACATAGTTTAAGAGTGGGACGCTATGCTGCTCTCATCGGTAAAGCTTTGGGACTGAGCACGGAAAAACAAAAGGAGCTGGAAGTAGCCGGCATCCTTCACGACATTGGAAAAATCGGTGTTCCTGAAGCTATTCTCTGGAAGCCGGATAAGCTGACACCGGAAGAACAAAAGATAATGTCTCAGCATCCAGTGCGCAGTGCGCAAATAATTGGTAATTTGCCTGCTTTGCAAAACATTAAAGAACTTGTTTTGCATCATCATGAATATCTCGATGGTTCAGGCTACCCCGATCATTTAGCCGGTGACAATATTCCCTTAGGTGCGCGCATAGTTTTGGTTGCCGATGCTTATGATGCGATGACATCGGATAGACCATATAGAAAAGCAATCGGTCATGAAAAGGCTGGCGTTGAGTTGCGCAAACATGCAGGCAAGCAGTTCGATCAAAAGGTCGTAGAAGCTTTACTTTCCGTTGTCGGCGAGAAAGGCGAGAAAATCAACCACAGCGTTCCGGAGAGCGTCCTTGACTGGAAGATAGAGACAATTGATCCAGAACGCTCTGCAAAACATGCTCGGCCGGAAGCACAACACCAGGTGGAAGGCGATCTTGCCGGCTGGCACGAGAAGGTGCCTCAAGGGGCGCGTGAGAAGAATTCATAAGCGCTACAAAGCATTTATCGTCGGGCAATAATTTTTTCGGATCAGTTACGGCAAACAGTGCCACTGTTTTTTTATTTAGTCCCACTGCCATATGCATTGGTGCAGAATCCACGCACACCAATAAATCCGCCGCTTCAATGAGCGCACCGAGTTCTGCAAGTGATTTGGTCTTGCCATAAGCCATCACTAAATTGTCACTGTCGGTGATACCACGCTCGTTCAATGCTGTGACAATCTGTTCAACCGGTTCTTTGTCATCGGGTCCGCCTGCCAGTATCACTTCAATATTTTTCTTGTTGAGCAAGAGTTCGATGAGATGCGCCCAGTCCTTAGCCGGCCAGGTTTTGAAGATGCCCTTGATGATGGCTAATTTGCTTGTGCCCGGATGAATGACAATTCGTGTAATTGCCTTTTGACTAATTAGACCTTTAATCTGTTTGCGACTTTCGGCGTCTAAGCATATTTGTGGATTGCGGAAATCTTCGTGAATCCCCAGTCCTTTTACAAGATCGTGATACATGCCGGCTGCGTACTGGGCTTTGTTCAATGGGACAGGGTTGGTTAAAAGAAAACGCGAGAGCAAATTGGAATTGTAGCCAATGCGTTTGCCTATGCCGGACAGGAAAAGCAGTACGGAAACTAACGGCGAGGATCCTGATGAAAGTACCAGATCAAAATTACCGTTGCGCATAAGTCCAAGCAATTCCAAAAGGTCTTGAACCATGAGCGGACGCTTTTTTATATCGAAGGTAATTACGTCATCAACAAGGTTGGTTACCTGCCTGATGGAGGCTGAACGTGGCTCCACGAGTAGGGTTATGTGCCATGAAGGAAAATATTTCTTAATGGTTGCCAGGGTCGGCAAGAAAAGAATCTCATCTCCTATCCCGCCGAAGTTGACGGCTAAAAGCCGCTTCCGCTCAGTATTTGGCGCATTCTGCGTAAGAATTTCCATTTCCCTCTGGCTGTTTTCTTTTTGCCGTCTCATTCTCAAGTGAAGAGCTGTTTCATCCGGTCATCAAGAGAATTTCGCCCAAAGCTCGTATAATATCGTAGATTGAGGAGATACTGATTGAGATCTATCAATTGGTCATTTTATTTTGTGGTCGCGGCGATTCTTGGAGTCGTCGCCGGCTATGTTTTGACGCTTTTATTTAGACCGGGGCTTTTGCCGCCTATTCTGCGCTTGGGTGGTCTGGTTGAGCCGACAACCGTGCTTCTTTTAGGCACGGATGTCGTCTATAACAATGAACCAGGTCATATGAAAGCTGATGCGGCTGCCTTCAGTGGGCGCTCAGATACTATCTTGGTTGCGCGCCTGGATCCTATTCGTAATTCCATCACTGTGCTCCAGATACCTCGCGATACGCAAGTGCATATCTCCGGCTACGGCACTCAAAAGGTAAACGCAGCTAATGCCATTGGCGGTCCAATTACTGCTCGTCATGTCGTGTCTGAATTGCTTGGTATTCCTATTGATCACTTTGTTGTTTTGAACGTCCAAGGCTTGGTTAAGGCGGTCGATGAAGTTGGCGGTGTCACCGTGCAAGTTCCTAAGCGCATGCAATATATGGACTGGACAGCTAAGCTGAAAATTGATCTTGAGCCAGGTTGGCATACGCTTACAGGCAATCAAAGCATGGGCTTTGTACGCTATAGGCATGATGCTTTGGGTGATATCGGGCGTGTTCAGCGACAAGAACTCTTCATGCGCGCCGCTATGGATAAAGCTTTGAAGCCGGAGTCGTGGTCTCATTTGCCGAAGCTCCTGGAGATGTCCAGGCAATATGTCTACACGGATATGAACGAGGGTGACTTGCTTCGTCTGGCCAATTTTGTGCGTGTGGTGCCCAGAAAGAATCAACAGTTAGTTATGTTGCCGGGTAATTTTTCCGGAACAGGTGATTGGGTTTCCGATGAATCGGACATACGACAAGTGGTGGCACGTCTATTGGGTCAAGATTGGCAAAAGCCGATATCTGCAGATGTGCGCTTGGCAGTTGAAAACAATAGCCACTATCAAGGACTGGGAAGGCGAGTCGCGCGCATGATGCGAGCTAAGGGATATAACGTCGTTGTTATTAAAGATTCGCCGGATCGGGAAATGATGTTGCGCGGTCAAAGCACTGGTGCTGGTCTATCGGATAGAACAAGAATCATCGCTCAAAGGGCCAATCCCCAAGAAGCTGAATTGGTAAAAACAGATCTTAAAGGTAATGGTGAAGTAGTAACTGCATCGATTGGCGACATCTTGAGTTCAGTGACGATTGTTGCCGGCGATGATCTGGAACCTATAGCCGATTCCGAAACTGCTGCTGACAGATAATCTAATTGTTTAGACAATGTTATGTTTTATATAAGACAGAGACGTTGCACATAAGATGGCATGAGGTAAAGTATTAGGCTTGTGCGCAGGCACGTCAGCTGGCAATGAAGGGGACGACATAGATGATCCATTATGTATATGCGACTCGCGGCGGCTACTTATATTTGTTGGGTAAACACGCTAATAAACCCAAATTGGAAAGCGCCGATGAGTTCGTTTTGTCAGTCCCTGATAAGACGCCGCAAGCGCAAATAGATACATTGGCTCATCGTCGTTTCATGGAGCACCTGCGCAAACCGCGCAAAGTAGTGCATGACCGCCACCGTAAAGGTGCCGCCGAGCGCGAACTCGCCGCCGTTTAATAAATCGATTCAGGCACATTTTCGCCGTTTTCAGGGGGATTCTCACCATTAGGTGGGAGTTTCGAAGTTGGATTTGTCCCTCTAAAAGGTGAATTTAGGAACTTTGCCGTTTAATCCGTTATTTTGAAAGTTGACCCGGGCAATATCCCTTTGAGGTCAAGTTGGGACCGTGGTTTTACAAAGATGCTTATGAATCCGAAAAATTATCGGAGACTGAGGCTTACTTGTTCTGCCATGTGTAATTGCTTTGTTTCACAAAGGGTTGTAAGTAGAAAGAATTTTCGAATTCTGCATTATATTTAAAGGGCTACTAAATTTTTTGTTTACGATTGGGTTATTGGCGAGAAAGGAATTAAAACAATGAAGGCAACACTAAAGCGTTATCGCAAGAATGAAGGTTTCACATTGGTGGAACTATTGGTCGTGGTTATTATTATTGGTATTTTGGCAGCTACTGCTTTGCCGAACTTCTTCAATGCCACAGTTAAGGCTAAAGAAGCTGGTGTGAAGGGTAATGCCCGTACAGCACAAATCGCAGCTGAACAGTATGCAACAGACAACAATGGTGCCTATCCGACAGCAGTTGATCAATTGCAAGCCTACTACCCAGGTGGTACAGGACCAGCTGGTGGCGCAGGTACAGCACCGAAAAACCCATTCACAGGCGTAGCAGGCTTCCCAACAGGTGGAGCAGCCGGTTCGCAGGGTGAAATTGGTTACGAAGCAGGTGTTCCAGTTGCTGGTGCTTACACCGTAACGGGATATGGAGACACCGGTATAATCATCACCTTGACTCCGTAATTCAAATCTATATTTCAACAATATGGGCAAATGAGGATCAGCAAATGCTGATCCTTGTTTTTTGTTGGGGGCGATATTAGGCTTGTAATATGTCGAAGAAGTTGGACATTTTATGTATGGTTGGCATTCTCATTGCTGCGGCGACGACCGTTCATTATTGTCAAGTCAAAGTAGATGCCGGCGTAAGCAAAATACCTTCCAAAAGCTCCGGCGAGATTTTGCCTAGACCGCAAGTTTTGCATCTGGTATCGTTTGGCTATGACCAGATATTAGCTGATATCTACTGGCTCAATTTCATTCAGTATTTCGGTGATACCAACAGTCGCTTGGCTGATCATTATGCTAGATGCTATGACTATTTGAGTCTGGTTACCGCCTTAGACCCGCATTTTATACAAGCCTATTGGTTTGCTGCCTTTGCTGTAGGCGCCGAACAAGCAAGACCGGATTTGGCCGACAAAATTATTTCGCGTGGAATTTCAGAAAATCAAAATGACTGGAACCTGCCTTATATCGCCGGAGTAAATGCCTTCATTAACTGCAAGGACGATAAGAAGGCGGCCAAATACTATAGAATGGCCGCGAAATTTCCTGAAGCACCGCCTTGGTTAGCCAAGCAAGCCCAAATATTAGACACAAGCTTGCCGCGTATATTTAAGGAAATTCGTACTTGGGAGACGATCTATGAATCCAATCCCAGCGGATTAGTCAAAAGTACGGCGCGCAACAAACTAATTGGGCTCTGGAGATTTGTTTATAGGCACACACCCGATGCCCATTCCGAACAGGAAGTTGCAAAACAACTGAAGAAATTAGGCGCCAAACCGTGATTCAATGAGTGTAGTGTCCAGTGGCTATGGAGAAGAATAGCAGTGCAGTTCGGTAACTTTCGTCTATCAATAATTAGAGAATGCAATTTCAAATTGGACGGCGGTGCGATGTTTGGCGTTGTACCGAAGACTTTGTGGTCCAAAGTATCTCCTTCCGATGAGCTAAACCGTATCCCCCTTTCTTGCAATCTATTGCTTATTGATACAGGAAGTAAAAAGGTTCTAGTGGAAACCGGTATGGGCACTCGTTGGGATAAAAAAGAAGCAGACCGCTATGAAGTAGAGACACTTGTATCACCGGAAAATGTTCTTGCGCCCCTGGGGCTGACAAATGCCGATGTGGATGCGGTCATTATTTCGCATTTGCATTTTGACCATGCCGGTGGAGCGTGCAGACTTGTTGACGGCAAATTAGTGCCGACATTTCCAAACGCAATATACTATGTGCAAAAAGGCGAATTTGACTTGGCGCATAATGTTAATGCGCGCGGTATCGGCAGTTATAGAAAAGACGACTTCATGCCTTTGGTTGAGCATGGTGTGATGACCATTATTGATGGTGACACCGAAATTGTGCCTGGAGTTTTTGCCAAGGTGACAGGCGGACATACAAGCCATCACCAGGTTATTTATTTTGAATCGGCAGGGAAAAAAGGCGTCTACTTTGCCGATATAATTCCAACCAAGAGTCACATAAGCCCACCCTGGGTAATGGGCTATGATCATTTCCCTCTGGAAAGTTGCGATGTTAAATCCAACTGGCTGACTAAAGCCGCGAAAGAAAATTGGCTGGTTGTCTTTGATCACGAAACGGGCGTGCCGTGGGGACACGTTAGTCTGGATGAAAAAGGCAAGTTTGATTTTCAGGCTTTGCCGGCAGCAACTTTGGGTTCAGACGCTGTTTTTTCTTCGTGATATTCGGCTTCCGTATTCACTTCCCAAATATTGTCCTTGGTAGTGACACCGGAGACAATATTTTCCACGGCTGCTAAAGCTGTCAACATTGAGTGATCCTGATTGTTGTAGCGGTGCATGCCGTTGCGCCCAATCAGGAAAAGGTTCTTGAAACTATCTAGGTAATTGCGCAATTCATCAAAGCGATCGTAAGTGCCAAAGTATGCCGGATAAGCTTTTTTTGCATGGATTACCGTGTAATCTAAAACGCCTGCTTTGTCGATGATGCCAATCTTGTCCAACTCATCTATGGCAAACAATTCCATCTCTTTGTCGGATTTGTTCCACAGCTCATCGCCTTCCGTGCAGAAGTACTCTAGTCCAAGCCAGACTTTGCTTGGATCAGAGACAAGGTAAGGAGACCAATTGTTGAACAATTGCAGACGTCCGAGCGCCACATCCGGCTCTTGAATATAAATCCAGTTGTCCTTAATTAGCTGTCCGGATTGCGGATGTCCTTCTGATACTTTGAGCTTGTCTATTAAAAGTCCAACCGTGATGAAGTCTCGGTAGATAAGACCGTTGGCAATTTCCATAACGGCAGCCGGTGGTTTTGGTGTCATGGCTTGCATGAGATCTCTAACCGGCATAGAGGAGATGAAGTAGTCACTCTTAATCGTTTCGGTTTGTCCTGTTTGCATGTCCTTCACGACAACGGCTTCTACTTTATTGTTGGCCGTAATTACTTCTTGAACTTCTTTGTGGAGGGTGACAGATCCGCCCTCCTCATTTACCTTGTCCGTCACATATTCCCAGAGTTGTCCCGGGCCATGCTTTGGATAGAGGAATCTTTCAATTAGGGAAACTTCGGTGCCTTTTTGTTTGACGTCTTTTGTTTGAACAAATATTTTGCCGAGCGCATGCTTAATGAGTTTTGTGACATCAAGTCCTTTTACACGCTGCGCTCCCCAGGAAGCGTCAATGACAGAACAAGGCACGCCCCAGACCTTTTCCGTATAAGACTGGAAAAATGTTTTGTAGAGATGTTTGCCAAAACGGTTTGTAAAAAAATCTTCCAGCGATTTTTCCGGGCGCACAGGACTTACTTGGCTTTTGATAAAGCTGAATCCGGTAAGTATTGTATTGATCAATCCCATTTTCATAAGCGTGTCTACGCTCAAACTAATTGGATAATCAAAGAATTGTCGTCGGAAATAAATACGAGAGCGCCTGTTTCTCACAAGCATAATGTTGTCTTGCGCATCAGGTGTCGGACCGGTTGTGTAGCCTTCCACCGCGCGTGATTTTCCTTGATACGTAACTATTTGTTGTCCGTCATGTCTTGCTTCAATTGGCAGAATATTTGTCCACCAGTCCATTACCCAGTCTGACTTGGAAAAGAATCGATGGCCGCCAAGGTCAATGCGGTTGCCCTTATAGTTGACCGTGCGAGCTAGTCCGCCGACCTGATCACTTGCTTCCAAAACTACCGGTTTGATTTTGCTGCGCTGAAGGAGCTCATATGCTGCTGTCAGTCCAGCTGGTCCTGCGCCTATGATTACTGCCTTTTGATCTTCTTTGTTTGCCATTTTGGTCACTCGGTGATTTTGAATTTTTTCTTGGGTTGAAAGTGTAAACTAGGGTGGATTCTTACAGTCAGCTTATTTTTGACCGGTAACAACGTGTCCAGATACCACTTTACAAGCGTATTTGCAGCGGGGCTATTAGCGACGCTGATCATCTTCTATTTTCCATGGTTATGCGGCGCGCAGTCCTTCTATGTGACAGATATTACAAATCACTTTGAGCCGACCATGCGAATTTTGTCTGAATATTGGAGGAATGGTCAGTTTCAGCTTTGGAATCCTTATGCACATTGCGGAGAGCCTCAGATAGCTATTCCGCAGCCGAATCTGTTTTACGCGCCTAACTGGATTTTTGCCTGGCTGCCTTTCAGTCCGGCTCTGGCGGCGAACCTAATAACTCACCAGTTTCTTGCTGGTATGGGCAATTTCCTACTTGTGGCAAGTCTTGGTTGGGGCTTCCTGCCTGCCGCAACAGCCGGTGTCATAGCGGCGTTATCAGCGTACATGTTTTCTCTTTCGACTAATTACACACTGATGGCTAGTGCGGCTTGGTTGCCGTTAACTATCTGGTCTATTCGTTCGATGAAAACACAGGTTAAGAATTACATCTATATGGTGATTGCCACCCTATCGATGGCTATGATGATCTTGACTGGTCGTCCGGAAATTTTTGCACCGGCCTTTGTTCTCATTGCCGGCTATATTGGACTCTCTTATCTAAGAGATTTAAAAAGCTATACTGCCAATCTTTGTAATTCCGTATGGCAAGTGGTGGCAATTGCCTTGGCGGTGCTACTAGCCTTGCCCTTCATTCTGCCTACCCTCGAATGGCAGGCGCTGTCTCCCCGTGCGCACGGACTTGTGGCAAAGGAAGTGCTTGTCTGGTCGGCTAACTGGTATGACTTCTTGAGCATTCTTTTGCCTCAGCCTCTAGGCGACCTTTTAGTTCATCCGGATAAATTTCTCAATATTGCCGCTGCCAGACCCGGGTATCCACCGTACTTACTTGCTTTTGTCGGACCGGCAGTATTTGCTCTAGCTCTTATTGGCATATTCGATATGAGTTTTTCTGCCGGCATAGTGATGTCTCTCTTGATGATTGCTTTCGTTGTTTTTGCCGCAGGAGATAATTTGCCTGTTGCCCCATATTTTCTTTCGCAATTCCCCAAACTGGCGATACTTAGGTATCCGGTTAAATTGCTCTTTTTTCCTGTTTGGTTCATATCCATATTTGCTGCCCGCGGATTCTATTTGGTTATGCAAAACAGGGTAGGCAAGCGTTGTCTAGCCTTAAATTCGGGATTGTGGCTGGTTCTTGCTTTGATTGGTCTTGGACTTCCTCTATATCAAAACAGCGTGGGAATTGCGCTGGCGCAATCCGGGTCAGCTGCCTATTTCAAAGCCGGTCAGTTGATAGGACATTCTTTGGCTTTGATGGCTGCATTTGCCATGGTTGTATTGATGATGGTGCACCTTAAGCAGAAAGAAAAGATTTCCCAGAAGCTTTTTTCTGTAATTGTGCTTGGCAGTATTTACTGCCTGCTTCTTATTCACGCCTATTCTTATACCTATCATTTTGCTCAAAAGGATTTCTTTGATGACAAACCAACTTATCTAGAGAGGAAATTGGCATCTCTCCATGAAGACGTAAGCAAGCTGACCGATGGTCAATTGCGTTTTGTCACACTTTATTTTTCCGGATTGTTGATGCCTAATAAATTGCTTGCCGGCGGTGATCCTTTTTGGCCGGCAAGCTATTATCAATACGGGCGGCAAATTCTGACGCCGAGCACTCACTTTGATAGGAAGTTTTGTTCCTCCTTCGGTTATGAAGGTGCAGAAACTGCCGACTACAGAAAACTCTTCGTCGAATCATTCAATAAGTCTCACTTGGCTGCCGGCGTTAATGCCCAAGGTGATGTTGATAAACCCTTTTATCGCTTTTGCCAGATAACATCCACCAAGTATGTTTTTGGCATGATTGATCGTCTAGTTCATGGACAATTTGTGGAAAGCGCAAAATTGGACCCGCGGTATTTCCAGTTATTGGATGAAGATAGGACATGGAATATTCGCACCTATAAAGTAACAGACCCGTTGCCGCGGGTCTATATGTCCTACAACTGGAAGAAGCTTGATGCAAATAACCAGGTATATGCATTTGTCAATTCTGATGTTGAAGACATTGATCCCGAATCCATCACTCTGGTAAATAGTGATAGTCCAATGCCTCATACAGGAGGTTTGGGCGCCTGGCAGTGCGAATTCATAGAAAACTCGGCTTGTGTTGTCCGCATAAAAATCACAACCAGCAAGCCGGGACTGCTTGTCTTAACAGATCACAATTACCCTGGCTGGAATGCACTTGTCGATGGCAAAGGGGCAAGCATTGTGCTAGTGAATGGCGTGCTGCGCGGAATCTTTCTTAATGCCGGCGAACATATAATCGACTTTCGCTATAGCCCGCAAACTCTTTTGTACGGTTGTTTCCTGTCGGCAATTGCTGCATTGGCTTTGCTTGGCAGTATTGTCTATCTGTTTTTTACAAGGCGAGCATGAAGAATCGATTTACCGCAACAGTTTTTTTTGGTGCCATCCTGGCTTTAGTGTTAGTGATTTACTATCTACCATGGCTGACAGGACAAGCTTCTTTTTACTTGTTCGATATAACCAATATCTACGAGCCGACTTTGAAAATTCTTGCTGAGAATTGGCGACAGGGGCAGTTTATGCTCTGGAATCCGTATTCATACTGTGGAATGCCGCAGATTGCTGTTACTGAACCGGGATTGTTTTATCCCCCTAATTGGATGTTCGCTTTCCTTTCATTTAATCAGGGGCTTGCATTTAGTCTCATTTTTCATCAATTGTTGGCCGGCGTCGGGAGTTTTCTCCTTGTTGCTGGTTTTGGCTGGGGCATATTGCCTGCTTGTTTTGCCGGGTTAACTGCCGGTCTGTGCGGATATATGTTTTCCTTGCAGACTAATTACACATTAATGGCTGCTGCGGCCTGGATTCCTCTGCTTCTTTTTTCTCTGCGCTGCGTAGAAACTCAAGTCGGCATTTTAAGAGTGATTGCTCTGGCGGCGGTTTCTTTTTCTACTTCGCTCATGATTCTTACAGGCCGTCCGGAAATCTTTGGCCCAGCATTAATACTTATTGGTATGTATGTAGTTTTCTCCTTTGCTATTAAATTGTCTCCACAGCAAAGCAAGACACGTATTTTTGTAGATGCGTTCTTGCAAGTAGCTTCTATGGCAATAGGTGTTTTAATGGCGGCACCAGGCATCTTGCCGGCCGTTGAGTGGTTGCCCTTGTCGCCACGTGCTGAAGGGCTTGTGCCTGCCGATACATTGTTCTGGTCAGCCAATTGGTACGATTTTTTATGCTTGGTTTTGCCACAACCTTTAGGGGATTTGTACTTGCGTACAAATCCATTTGCCAACCTGGCTCTGGCTAATCCTGGATTAGAACCTTATTTTGCTTCCGCCTTTATAGGACCTATCGTTATCACCCTTGCTCTTGTAGGCATGTGCGACAGACAATTTAGACCACGTTGGTATTTGCTTTGCCTCTTAGTAAGTTTCCTGATATTTGCTGCCGGTCGATTTACTCCTTTGGGTGAATTTCTGCTGTATGCCGTTCCGGGAGTTGGCGTGCTTAGATATCCGGTAAAACTTTTGTTCTTTCCGGTTTTCTGCTTGATTCTCTTTGCTGTGCGTGGGCTGTTCGTTGTTTTTCAAGGGGCCGTACCCAAATCAGTTCAGATAACAAGCGTTCTTATGTGGGCAATTCTATTAATAACCGGACTACTTCTTGTGTTTGTACAAGTGCCGCTCATTGCAGATATGTTGCCCAATGCCGTTACTTTTCTTCGCCTGAAATTTGCCCTACAACTTATTCTGGATGCACAGCAACTGATTGGTAAGGCTTTTTTGACCATGGCTGCCGTAGGATTAACTACTTGCTTCATTTGTTGGTTGAAGCAAGTTAACAAAATAGGTGCCGGCATATTTTCTGCAGCCGTCCTGGTATCCACGTGTGCTTTGTTTTTGTATCACGCGTTTGCTTTTGCTTATCATCCTGCAAATCCCGATTATTTTGAGCAAAAGTGCTATTTGGAAAGACAATTGAAAGCACAGGGAAGAGATCTTTCCAAATTGGAGAATTTAAATGGCGAGAGATTCATAACAATGTACATCGCTGGTCTTTTGCAACCTAATGGACTGGAGACGGGTGATGCCGTGCAAAAAACAATCGCTCACTATCAAGCAAACCGCCAAGTTTTGTATATGAGTTCATATTTTCACCAGCACTATGCATCTTCATGGGGTTACCTTCTGGCTGAAACCAACGATTATCGTAATCTCTATGTCGATACGATTAACAAGTCACACGTAAGCGGCAAGAAACTCATTAGCAAAGATGGCATCTCTATGAAAACTGATTTGCCTTTTTATCGATTCTGCCAAATAACATCAACTGCATATGCTCTTGGTCTTATAGATAAATTTACCTTCGGCAAGTTTTCCAAAACAGGTTTGCTCGATCCGAACTATTTTGAGTTGCTGGTGGAAGATCCGTCATGGAATGAAAGAGTTTATAGAGTCAAAGATCCTATGCCCCGCGCCTACTTAAGTTATAGGTGGCAGTGGTTAAATTCTCAGGACCAAGCTCTGAAGACTATTACAAATGCTGAGACAACACTCTTTGATCCCGCAAAAGAAACGTTGCTGGAAAAGCATAACAGCGAGTCGATGCCCTTGCCTTCCAGTAAAAAGCTTCCAAAGCAAGACATTAAGTGGCTGGACAACTCAGCTAATCGAGTTCAATTGGAAGTCAGCTCGTCAAGTCCCGGACTGCTTGTCTTAACCGATCATTTTTATCCCGGCTGGATAGCAAAGGTGGATTCGAAGCAAATCCCCATCTTTCGTGCCAACGGCTTGCTTAGAGGTGTCTTTGTGCCGGAAGGCAAGCACGCAGTCGAGTTTCTCTATGAGCCGACAAGTTTAAAAACAGCGCTTGCCATTGCATTTGTCGGTTTGCTTGTCTTGATAGTTATTGCTTTTGCCGCGGTTCTGTTTGATAAATGCTTTAAAGAATAGAGTCACGCACAAAGCGGTTCACTTTGTAGGCTCAATCTTCCATAAATGCCCAGCCGGATCTTGAGGTGTCAAATTTCCAATTAACTTTAGATCAAGCAGAAGTTTAGGTGTCGGGTTTAGCAAGAAAATGTCGCCGGCGGTTTTGGCTGCAGCGGAAAACTGTTTCAGTGGCTGAACAGATAAAAGGGTAATTGGTATTTCCGGTTTCAAAAGATGGCTCATAACGAGCATTGTGCCGACACCAGCAGCTGAATATAAATAGGCGTTTTCGGTGTTGTTGATTGTCTCTGCAATAGGAATTAGGTAGTTGCTGTGTTCTTTGTTCCACCAGGTCTTTTCGTGGAGCATCAACCAGTCGGATCGGCCGGCAACAAAAAGGAATATAGATAAGAGCACAATGCCGATGGCATTCAATAGGCGTTTTGACGAAAGCAAAGTGGCAATTAAGTAGGCTAGAGAAAGCAACAAGCTTAGATAAAGTGGGAAGAGGTAACGCGGAATAAAAGATCGCATTCCGCCTAAGAAAAGATCAGGTGCTAAAAGGGATAAGGTTGGAATTAATCCCAGGCAGGCAATGAATAAAAATGGTTTGCCTTGCTTTGAATACAAGAACGCTGCAATCGCAAATAATTGCAGCAGTGGAATAGCGATGGCTAACATGGCAAAGTATTCAGTTGTCGGTAGATCAATGAAAGGATAACTAAGATCAAATAGCCAGTCAGCCTGATTGTCTGTCGAGGCGGTGGTCCAGTTTGTACGAGCTTTGATGGTTTCCATATGCGTGATCATGACGTAAATCCAGGGACTGAAAATTGTTAGAGCGGTCGCGCCGGACATTGCCAGCGGCGGCAAGTTTTCATAACTGTTGTCTTTCAAAGCCAGAATGATTACGTAAAGCGCATGTGCCGACAAAACAAAAATGGATAGGGGATGAATCCAGAGGGCGATGCCGCTAACAAGCGCATACATAAGCCACCATTTTGTGCCCAGTTTCATTGCTTTCAGGCAACAAATACTCATGGCAAGAATAGCCAAGCACCAGAGGCTATATGGACGTGCTTCCTGCGCATACAAAACTTGAATTGGTGACAAAGCCATAAGGATCGTGGCAACAGCCGCTACTCGTTTATTGCTAAAAATCTCGATTGCCGCAAGCCAAGCAAGAGGCAGGCAGAGTAAGCTAAAAACGGCAGATAATCCTCTGATAACCGCTAAGCTGTCACCAAAGAAACTGCACCAAGATCTCTCAAGTAAGTAATAGAGCGGAGGAATATGTGGATCTCCGACTGCCGCTGTGTATATTGTGTTACCGGCATGTCGGTCTTTGTTTAACTGCTGAAACTTAAGCAGATCGCCAACTCTTGAGATGTGTCCGTTTTTTGCTTCAGTCAGAATTTCTTCAACGGTGAAACCGGAAATCCTCAAAAGCGTATAGGATTCGTCCAGCCAGCAAATTTTGCTGTCCAAGTTATAGGTTCGAAAAAAGCCACCAGCCAGGGTGACTAATATCGCCAGCAAAAATAGCCATTTATCGAATCTTGCCAATTGTTGTTAATGCTGCCGGTAGATGTTGATAAATTGATACCGTCACAATTATAACGATTCAATAGCATAATAAATCAATTGCATAATAGGCTCAGCCTTTGTAAAGTAGTGATGGTCAATTCAGGTGGATGCTTATGGACTCGGCACAAATATCTAAGGTGTCTGCTTTAGTACTAACGGTGCAGATTCATTCAGGAGACACAGATAAGTTAACTGCGTGGCTCGTCAAAATGATGATGGGGGCAGCGAAATATCCCGGTTTTCTAAGTGCTGAAATTATTCCGTCTATTTCCGAAAATGATCCGCAGTGGTTTTTGGTGGAATGGTTTCGCACCAATGAGGACTTGTTCAACTGGCAAGCATCTTCCGATAGAGTTCAACTGAAAGAAGAGTTGTCCACTTTGTTTGCCGAAGGAAGTCTCACCCTAAAAGAAGAAATTACCGAGCAAGCAGGTACCAGAGGCAGTGTAGCAACAGCGATTATCACTGCTATAAAGCCGGGCAAGGAAAAAGAATATCAAGAATGGGCCTCGCGAATAAAAATTGCTCAGTCTAAATTCCCCGGCTATCGCGGCACTTATTTTCAGCCTCCGATGGACAATCGTATAGACAATTGGACGACACTTCTGCGTTTCGATACACCCGCCAATCTCGATAATTGGTTCAATTCAAAAGAGCGCAATGAATTGGTTTTAGAAGGGCAGCAGTACGTTAAGTCAACGGACTATCATGCGCTGCCTGTGTCGTCATTTCCCGGTTGGTTTCCTGTCGACAAGAAGGGCAGACCGCCGGCTCGCTGGAAAACAGCAATGCTTGTTCTTTTATGTTTATATCCGATGGCTGTTTTGCAATTTAAATATGTCAGGCCATTGCTGGAGGCATTGCCTTCCGAGATTGTCACTTTTTTAAGTAATCTCGCAAGCGTAATGATTATGTCCTGGTTCCTCATGCCGTTTGCGGTAAAACAATTCGACAAGTGGTTGTATCCATCTGAGACTGGTGTATCAGCCAACGCAAAAGGATTTGCGATAATTTTAGCCTTGTATACAATAGAAATAGCGCTTTTGTTGGTCTTGGTTCATTGAGAACGGACTTATCGCTGATTGTACGTATTGTGCAATTGCCCACAGGCTGCGTCAATGTCTGTGCCGCGCTCTAAGCGGATGGTCACAGTCTTACCTGTCGATTCAGCTAAATGCTTGAAACGTTGTTGCGCTCTTATTGATGGGCGCTGATAAGGGGTTACGCCATCAGGTGTTTCTGTTGGATTGTACGGGATGAGATTGATCATGCAAGGCACATTGCGTACTAGTTGCGCTAATTCTCGTCCTTGCTCATCAGTGTCGTTAACTCCGGCAAGAAGCACATACTCGATAGTTACGCGTCTTTTAGTTGCCTCTGCATAATCAGCAAGTGCTTGCATTAACTTAGGCAGTGGGTATTTTTTGCTTATTGGCACAATTTCTTCACGAGTTTTTCTATCCGGTGTGTGCAGTGAAAGAGCAAGCACAATGGGCAATCCTTCTTCAGCCAGGCGATTGATGCCCGGGATAATTCCTGATGTGGAAACTGTCAGATGGCGGCAGCCTATACCCACTGATTGAGAAATTGTATGAATGGAAGTGATTACTTCCTCGACATTTAAAAGAGGTTCGCCCTGCCCCATGTAAACAACATTGCTTACGCGTTTGCCTGATTCTCTCTGAATGCACATTATTTGATCGACGATTTCTTGCGAAGTCAAATTACGCGTAAAGCCTAGGAATCCGGTGGCGCAAAATGTGCAACCAACGGCGCAGCCGACTTGTGTGGACACGCAAGCGGACAAACTTTCTCTATCGTTGAATGACATAAGTACTGATTCGACGAACTTGCCGTCGGGCAATTCAAACAAATATTTGCGCGTGCCGTCTTTGCTTACCTGCATGTGCGCAAGTTTGAGCAGGGAAATTTGCGCAACTTCTTCAAGTTTGACACGCAAGTCGGCAGGCAGGTCGGTCATTTCTTCAAAAGATTTTGCCCACTTGGCATAAATCCAGCTATGGAGCTGTTTGGCGCGATAGGCGGGCAAGCCAAGTTCGAGGACGAACTCGGTCAGCTCCGGAAGCGACTTGCCAGACAACGGGGTTTTCATGCGCCCATGATATCAAGAATTGTCGGCAAACACCTGAAAACCACACCCAGCGGGCGGAAATCTGGCTACCTACCATGTTAAAATTATAGGTCAAATATATGTATATCTAAATCTTGCGGGGGCAGCTGTCATAGTCTTGCCTCCTTGGGGGAAGTAAAATGTCCGACGGCTTTGATGAACGCATGCGCCAATGGTTGAAGCAACTATTTGGTGACACAAATGAAAAAAGAGTTAAGGTTCTCAAAGACTACGTCGTCAGAGCTAACCAGTTTGAGCCCCAGATGGAAGCTTTGAGTGACGAGGCATTAAGAGGCAAAACAGCTGAATTCCGCCAAAAAATAGACAATGCGTTATCAGGTGTTGAGGACTATGCCTTGATGCCGGCTGACGCGCCTAAAATGCCGGGGCAATTTCGTAACCAAAAAGACAAGGTTCTGGCTGAGGTTCTGGAAGACCTCTTGCCGGAAGCTTTTGCAACCGTTCGTGAAGCAGGTAAGAGAACTCTCAAAATGCGCCATTTCGATGTGCAGCTTTTGGGTGGCGCTGCTTTGCACTTCAACAAGATTTCTGAAATGCGTACAGGTGAAGGTAAGACATTGGTGGCAACCTTGCCTGCTTACCTCAATGCTTTGGCTGGTCGTGGTGTCCATGTTGTAACGGTAAATGACTACCTGGCTCGCCGTGACGCTGAGTGGATGGGACAGATTTACAAGTTCTTGGGACTTTCTGTGGGACTTATCTATTCGCATCAACCGGATCATGAGAAGTACCAAGCTTATAGAACCGATATTGCTTACGGTACTAACCATGAATTCGGCTTTGACTATTTGCGCGACAACATGCGCACGTCTTTGGATCAATTGGTGCAGCGTCCTTACTACTATGCCATTGTCGACGAAGTGGACAATATTCTCATCGACGAAGCAAGAACCCCTCTAATAATTTCCGGATTTCCAACCGAGTCCTTCGTTGAACTCTATAAGCGTATGGCGCAATTGGCTCCGCATCTTGAGCGCGGTAAGGACAAGGATGACGAGGAATGCGATTACTGGGCTGATGAAAAGACAAAGAGCGTGCTTCTAACCGAACGCGGCATTATGAATGCAGAGAAGATGCTCGGTGTAAGCGACCTCTATGACGTAAAATACAATTTTGCCCACCACTTGTCACAATCGTTGCGCGCTAAAGAGCTCTACAAGCTTGATACCGATTATGTAATTCGCCCGAATGAGAAAGGGCAATTGGAAATCGTCATCGTTGATGAGTTCACCGGTCGTATGATGGTCGGCAGGCGCTGGGGAGATGGTTTGCACCAAGCCATTGAAGCTAAGGAAAACGTTCCTATTCAGGAAGAGACGTTGACCTATGCTTCTATTACCTATCAGAATTTGTTCCGCCTATATCCAAAACTTTCCGGTATGACAGGTACCGCTATGACGGAAGCTGCCGAATTTAACAAGATCTATAACCTGGATGTTGTTTCAATTCCAACCAATAGAGAAAACATCCGCAAGGATTCGGCTGACGTTATCTACAAAACTGAAGCGCAGAAATTTTATTCTGTGGTTGAAGAAATTGTTGAAATGCACGAGCAAGGAAGACCTACTCTTGTTGGTACAACCTCAATTGAAAAATCAGAAATTGTTGATGAGCTATTGTCCAAGCCGCAGAAAATGGGCGAATACCTGATTCGCAAAATAACCAAGCTGATGGAGTTCATCAAGAAGCACAAATTGGAAGGGGCTTCTATTGAAGCGGCTAAGAAGCATTTTGAGCGCCCGGGACTTATTGATCCGGAGAAGTTTGAAGAAGTCTGCAAGCAAATTGAGAAGGAATACCCCAAGCAAGAAGAGCTGATTGAACGCTTTTATTCAGTAGCTAAGACAGCTCGCGTAATTGCCGTTATTCGCCGCGGCATCTCACACCATGTGCTGAATGCTAAGCATCACGAAAAAGAAGCGATGATTGTGGCGCAAGCAGGCAGAAAAGGTGCTGTCACGGTTGCTACCAACATGGCTGGTCGTGGTACCGACATATTGCTTGGTGGAAATTCCGAATTCCTAGCTAAGGAAAAACTTGCTAAAGAAGGACTTGCCCAAGATGACCCGCAATGGGAAGCACGCTTTAAGGAACTCCACGAGCGCATTAAGGGTGAAACCGATGCCGAGCATGATGAGGTCGTCAAATTGGGCGGCTTGCACATCATTGGTACCGAGCGCCACGAATCTCGTCGTATCGATAACCAGTTAAGAGGTCGTGCCGGCCGTCAAGGCGACCCCGGTACAACGCGCTTCTTCCTCTCCCTTGAAGATAATTTGATGCGCATCTTCGGCGGCGACAAGATTGCCGGATTGATGGATCTCATTCAAGTCGATGAGGAAATGCCGATTGAATCCGGCATGGTCACACGTTCTATCGAAGGCGCGCAAAAGAAAGTGGAAGCGCATCACTTTGATGCACGTAAACACGTTTTGCAGTACGACGATGTTTTAAACACGCAACGTGAAGTCATCTATCGCGAACGTAGACGTATCCTTGAGCGTGCTCAATTGAAAGAGGCAATTTTGGATATGCTCGATGAGCACATCGATATTGCTCTGGGAACATTTATTGATCCTGAGTCACCACCTGAAATGTGGGAAGAAGCAGGTCTTCCCGAAGTGATGAATGTTCTGGCAACCGATATTCCCATGCTGAGTGATCTTCGTCTGGAAGAATTGTCCGGACTTTCATACGATGAGTTGCGTAGCAAACTTATCGAGTCGGCGCGTCTTGCCTATGACGTGCGTGAACAACATATTGGCGTAGAAACCATGCGCGAATTGGAAAGACAAGTGCTCTTGCGCACGATTGACAGCAAGTGGGTTGACTACTTGCACAACATCGACATCTTGCGTGATGGCATCGGCTTGCGTGGCTATGGTCAGCGTGATCCGTTGCAGGAATACAAGCGCGAAGCCTTTGATATGTTCAACCAGCTTCTCCGCTCCATTCAACAAGAATCCATTCAGTTGGTCTTCAGAGCGCAACCGGTAATGGTTGACCTGGACGAATTGAATGAAATCATTGACGAGGACCTGTTGGCTGATACGGGGCAGGAAGTCGATTTAAGTGCAACGGATCCAAAACCACCGGTAGCCACCTAATGCGTCTTTTATCTTTTGACACGAGCGCTGATCTTCGCTTATGCCTGATGGAGAATTCCCAGGTAGTTGAGACTAAGGCAGAAGCAAGTGCTGAAAGTCGTCAGGCTATTGCCAGCAGTCTTCTGCCGGCCATTGATAGTGCTTTGAAAAATGCCGGCTGGCAGAAAAATAGCATTGATGTCTTGGTGGTGGGCATTGGTCCCGGCAGTTTTACAGGCATTCGCTCAGGCATAGTGACAGCTCGCACAATTGGACAAGCATTGAATCTGCCTGTTGTCGGTGTGAGCAAATTAGATTGCCTGAGCAGAGTTCTTGAGCCGGAGTTGCCGGCGGCTGTTGTGCTTAAGGCCGGCACCAATAGAGGTATCATGCATTACTTTGTGGCAGGCTATGGTACATCGGACAAAGGCGTCATTACCGAAGTTGAGCCTTGTTATTTGCCGGCAGAAAGACTAAGCGCAGTTCTTGGTGAGTTCAATGACTGGTTCGGCGAAAGTGATTGCCGTTCATTGATTGAAGAAATGGACGGTCAATTTGTGCAATTGCCCCAGATTGAAAATATTGCCATAATCCAGGCGCAAATAGCACAAGATAAGTTATCTTTAGGTGGACTTGGCGACTTGTCCGGCGGTCTTTCAGCTGAAAAAAGAGCTGAGATGGCTAAAGAGTTTCCGTTCGCTAAGGTTGCGCCTCTTTATCTACGCGGTCCCTCCATTACGCTTAAAACAGCTAAGTAGGTAAGTCGTGGAAATACAGATAAGGCAATTGACACTACTGGACCTTGACCAAGTAATGGCTATTGAGCCGGTTGCCTTCGGCAATCACCACTGGTCGTACCAATCTTTTGTCAATGAATTGAACAATATGTCGGGACAGTACTTTGCGGCATGGAATACGGACACAAATCAACTTATTGGTTATTCAGGGTTTTGGCTCATTGGTGAGGAAGCACACATCACTACGCTTGCCGTTCATCCGGATTTTAGACGCCAATCGGTTGGTGAAAGACTGCTTATACACGATATTCGCGCAGCTCAAAAGCTCGGTGCGCGCTGGATAACCTTAGAAGTCAGAGTGTCCAATCAATGGGCGCAAAATCTCTACTTCAAATATGGATTTAAAAACCTGGGACAAAGACGCAGTTACTATCAAGATAATGGCGAAGATGCGCTTGTGCTCTGGACTGAAAATATAGAAAACCCTTCTTATCAAAAACTGGTTGATGAAAAGGAAAAAGAACTTCTCGATAAAGAGAGAAAATTCAATATGTCGTCCGGTGAAGGGGGCTTGCCATGCCGCTGACACTAGTTGGTAAATCGCAGAACATGCGCCGCAAATCGAGAATCGGACAATTGGTCGTTGTCTTAATCGGTACGCAGCTTTTGTTCCTAGCGACATTTCTTGGCTTGAATTTGCCGACTGCGACAGAAGGCAATTTAATTCGCTATGTCCGCCAGGCTTCCGAAAATCTGGTGGCGAGACTGCCGGGACAAATCGGCAGCGAACTTAAGCACAATGTGCCGGAATTAGCTTACGGCTCAGAGCCAATTCGCATGAGCATTTATGTTCCGGAAGCCCCTGTTGCAATTTTTGTCGGCTATGTATTAGGACCTCTGCTTGCCCCTATATCGGCAATTGTCTTTTTGGTAATTGGTTTTCTAGGACCGCACTTGGGCATTTTCGCCTTCTCGTCAGGTGGTGGTATCGAGTATTTTAAACAGCCAGGCTTCGGTTATCTTCTGGGAATGGTTGTTGCTTGCTGGGTGACAGGACGCCTGACGGTGCAGAATAGAACCAGTAAAAGACAATGTCTGGCTGTAGTTTGCGGACTTTTGTCGGTGCATTTATTCGGCATCGGCTACATGCTTATAGCTGCCTTGATTTCCTCTTTTGGTGCTCAACCGGGGGATGCCGGCGCGCAATTTTTCTGGCAGCCATGGATCTTCGAAGAAGTGCGTAATTTGACCTGGTATGTTTTGCCCTATGACATACTTTTATCCGTTGTGGCAATTGGATTGGGTTTTCCATTCCGATGGCTGGTTGCAACACTTATTGCTCCCGATATTGCTTCTAAGCAGAAAGCGGGCGAAAAATTCAAGGATTTACTCTAGTGTCGAAATCGGAAAATGAAAAGAAGAATTTCCCCTGGAAGCTTTTAGGACTTCTGACAGGAGCTGCCGTTGGTGCCGGTGTCGGCACTTATCTTTATGCAAGCTATGTCGAAGCCAGGCGCTATCAATTAGAAAAGGTAAGGGTGGCAATCAACGGTGGAGCGCAACGTCGCTTTTTGAGACCTTTGAAAATTTTGCACATCTCTGATCTGCACCTGTGTCATCCTGAATCTCACAAAATAGAGTTTCTAAAAAGAGTTACTGACGACGAGTACGATCTCGTCATTTTGACTGGTGACATTTTTGAAAACGAAACGGGTGTTCCTTACGTGAGAGACTTGTTATCGCGAGAACCACGTTTGGGCGCGTATGCCGTATTGGGCAATCACGATTATTATGACTACAATCTCTGGCACAAAACATTCGGACGCATCGTGCGCAAGTTTAGACATCCTGCCGAAAAGCGTGATGTTAAACCACTTGTGAAAGCGCTGGAATCAGGCGGCTTTAAAGTATTGCAAAATGCCACCGTTAGTTTTCCGGATGAAGGGCTGCATCTTATCGGTGTCGACTACCCTGGTGTGTCTCAACAACATTTGCTGGACATGTCGGCTAAAGCTCATCCCGAGCATCTTTTGATGGCTCTTTTCCATGTCCCGCAAAATTTGGATTCATATGCAAAAGCAGGTGTCCATCTGGCTTTTGGCGGGCATACTCATGGTGGACAAATCCGCATCCCCGGTTATGGTGCAATAATCACCGATTCAGAATTGCCGGGAAGAGAAGCCTCCGGACTTTTCTATCGAGGCGACACAGCCTTTCATATATCGCGTGGCGTAGGTGCTGATCCGCGCACCAATTTCAGACTCTTTTGCCCGCCACATGCCACAGTTCTGGAAGTTATTTGCAACGGTTAGGGAAGTATCGCCTGAATACGGCGGTGCAGGGTAGCTAAGGGATTGCGCTCTAGCGAGATGCGATATTCGGCGCCGTCCAAATATAGTTGTCCTTTAAGGGCTTCGTCTTTTAGTTTGCCCTGAAAAACACAGTTTGCTGCCTGAAATCCTTGACCTGGTTGTTGAAATTTCAGAGCTATTTGCCCGTCGGGTTTTATTTGCCCTTCAACTATCGGCACCGGCTGTTCGCGACCATATGTCAGATCGCCTACGATATTGGCCGGTTTTCTTGTCATGGCAATTGTCACTTGTCCAAGCTCGGAGCTTTGTCCAATGTATTCACCGCTGGCATCGCTGGATAGCCAGTAATAAGCTAGACCGCCGCAGGCAAGTGTGACGACCAAAAGTAATAACTGACTAAGTGCCGCCAGTGGATTTGATTCTTTCTTATCCGGCTCGAGATTTGCTCGTCGTAATGATTGGCTCATGGTATTAGATCCGGTGTCAAATGATAGAGGTAACGTATTGTGGCGGCATCATTGGTTGATAGAACACCTCGACCATAATACCCGCTCATCAAGTCATTTGAATTAGTTGAGTGACCGTCAATTCCAAGTGCATGACCGAACTCGTGACCGGCAGATGCTTTCATTTTGTTAAACGGCATAGGCACACCTGTGGTATCAAGAGTTCTCAGAATAACAACCACCGGTTTGAAATTGGCATGCCCGCCGGCCATTATTTGCTTCAAGGGAAAACAGCGTTTTGCCGTATAGCCGCGGATGTCGCCGGCAAAAAGACCAAGGCCTAGCTTGTCGACAAAATGATTGATGAAAAATACGTGTATATCAGCATCAGTTGGGTCGTTTGTTATTTGATAGGAAAAAAGTCCTTCTTTTTCAAAGGGTTTCCACATGTTGATGCCTTGTAAAGCTGCCTGATAGTGCTCTGGAACAAATCCCTCGGCTGTAGGCAATTGAGCTACTCTTTGCGGATCTTCCAATATCCAGGCAACTACATCTGGCCAGTTATCGAGATTGTTCACATTTACATAGGGTGCGGCAAGTTCCGGATCAATAAAACCGTCTATTGCTTTGCCGTTGGAAACATAGACTTTCAATGGCATTTGATCTTTGATCCAGCGAATGCTGCCCATGCGATTTTTGAATTCCGGATAGACAACTCCACCGCCATATTGAACGGCTTGTCCTCGCGAGGGTGCCGGCTGTGTGGCGTAAGAACGAAACTGTGCTTGCGCTGCATTGTTCAAAGAAAATAGACCTGCCACCGTCGACAGTGTTAGCGTTAGTAGAGTAGTCTGCCGGAACAAATTTGAGCCTCTTCCCATCTTGTCAATTACTTGTTGGTTGAGTTGCCTTGAAGCACCTTCATCCAACATAGCATCACTGCGCAGATATAAAGGAAATATTAAATGTTCGACTTACCAGTACTTAACCAGTGTACAAAGAAGGTCGGACGCCCGTTATCGCAGAAACTCCAGTAGAGGAGCACGAGGGATCGAGCTCGTTGGGGCAGCACCAACACTGCGGACACTTAAATTGAAGTAGAAATTAAGCCCTTAGGATGCGAATTCTAAGGACTTATTTTATGTAGTTGTGGAGAATTGGGAGAGTTATAAGATCAGGTCACTAAGTGGCTGAATATCGTCGTCTGGAGCGGTTGTCGGGTGGTTGCCAAGCTGAGTGTGAGATTAGCCAAAAGCACCCTTCTCTGGATGCTTCTGCTGCTTGCTGCAGTGGAAATATTTGCTCAGGGCTTAGTTCCTCTAGCCGACATAGCCCACGAAAAGCAGCGCCCCAATCAGCTAACGCAAGAAGCGCTTGCCTACAAAGCCGACTGTTTGCGCCGCCTGCCGAATGCTCCTGATGTCTTAGTGCTTGGCTCATCTTTGCCGATGGCCGCCATTCGCTATTGTGATAACCAGTGGCAGCCGCAAACAGAGGCCGATAATGATGCTCTCAAACATCATCTCAGTACCTTTCAAGCTTATTGCCGCGGAGTCTATCTAGAAAAACAGCTGAGCGATCTCATTAATCACAAAGTATCCGTTTTCAATTTCACCAGTGCCGCTTGCATGCCATCGGATGCCTCTTTGATTTTTTCCAAAGTACTTGAACTGAAGAAGAAACCAAAGCTAATGGTGATTGGTTTTGGTCCGCGCGACTTCATGGATAATCTGGTGCCGGAGATTGGGCGCACGCCTGCCTTCAACGCGCTGGCTGACTGGCCGTCATTATCAGGAAATCTACCAAACAGTTTTTCCACTGATACCATACGCGAACTTATGCTTGAATCATCGTCCAATTGCTATCGCAAGCGTGCAGATTGGTCGTTGTATTTCTCTGAACTGACAAAGGACTTGATTAGACCGACAGTTGCTGCCAATTCAAAAGCCGAGACTAATACAAGTGGAGGCATTCCGGTTGCAGTGGTAAAAGATGCCAATGAACACATATGTCCGACGAAAGCCAGATACGAAGCCTGGCACATCGAAGACTACAAGCGTCGCTATAATCCGCCCAATCACTTGCGCTATGAGCAGGAATTGGAAAGACTAGGGCATTTGCTGGAAGCAGCCAGGCAAAAGGATATTGCAGTAGTTGTTGTAAATATGCCTATCACTGAGACAAATAGAGAACTAATTCCCACGACATTATTCAAGCGCTATCAGTCAGACCTGGCGTTTTATGCTGAGAAATACGGCGCCACCTATGTTGATCTTTCCAACAAGAGCCTCTTTGTTGCCGATGACTTTCTAGACACAGTGCACGTCAATCCTGTCGGCGGCAAAAAGGTTTTAGATGAACTAGTGCTTGAACTTTCCAAGTCATCAAAGATTGCTGAAGTTCTCGATGCAAATAGTGTAAAGTCAATTGGACAGAGAAAAGCAAAGGAAAAAGCCTTATGACAAAGGGCGGTCAAAATACTCGAGCAGTGGTCTTAGCGGCCGGACTTGGTAAGCGCATGAAGTCGGAGCTTCCCAAGGTGCTGCACCAGGTATTGGGCAAGACCATTTTGGCAAGAGTGTTGTCTGCTCTTGATGGACTAAATCTGGAACACATTCATATCGTCGTCGGGCATAAAGCGGATGACGTACAAGCCTATTTGGAAAGCAATCCACCAAAAACCCCTTGGTCAACTCATTTGCAAAAGCCGCAGTTGGGCACAGGTCATGCACTATCAATGGTGGCACCGGCGTTGGCTACATTCAACGGCACCGTGCTTGTTGCTTGTGGCGACACACCACTTCTTACAAGCAAGACATTAGGCAACTTATTAGCTGCGCACAAAGACGATAAAGCTGTCGTTAGTTTGCTTACAACAGTTGTGCCCGATGCTAAAAGTTATGGACGCATTGTCAGGGATGGACAAGGGCGCATTCAAAAAATTGTCGAAGACAAAGATGCAAGCGAAGAGCAAAAACAGATTAAGGAAATAAATCCGGCAATTTATTGCTTCCAGTGGCCGGAAATAAAACCAGGGCTAACAGGGCTGAAAAACGACAACAAACAAGGCGAGTATTACCTGACTGATCTAATCGGCTGGGCCGTTTCGGAAAAATTAAAGATGGCGTCAGCCATTGCTTCCGATTGGAAGGAAGTAGGCGGAATCAACTCACGCATTGAGTTGCAGGAAGCGGGCTCGCTTTTGCGCGACAGAGTACTCAACGAGCTTTCTCTAGAACACGGTGTGACAATTGTTGATCCTGACTCTACATGGATATCACCTGAAGTAAAAATTGGATCGGATACAACAATATTGCCTGGGTGTTTCCTCGAAGGTGACATTCAAATTGGAAACAATTGCAGTGTCGGACCACACACAACAATGAATGGTATCGTAAAAGTTGGCGACAACACAGCCGTCATTCAATCTCTAATTACGGATTCGGAAATTGGATCTGATTGCCGAGTTGGTCCATTTGCCCATATCCGATTTAACAGCTCCGTTGGTGATATGTCCCGCATTGGTAATTTTGTCGAATTGAAAAAGACAAATGTGGGCAAGAAAACAAATGTCTCGCACTTGAGTTATGTGGGGGATGCTGAAATTGGTCACAATGCCAATATCGGTGCCGGCACAATTACCGCTAACTATGACCATATTTCCAAAACGAAAAACCGTACTGTTATTAAAGACGGTGCTTCAACCGGCAGCAATTCGGTGATTGTTGCTCCAGCGACTATCGGCAAAGATGCCGTAGTGGCAGCCGGTACTGTGGTTACCAAAGACGTACCTGATGAATGCCTTGCTGTTGGCCGCGCTCGACAAGAAAATAGAGCCGACTGGGTTGCCTTTAAGAAGCGCAAAGCTGCGCAAGTCTAACTAAGTAATTACTTTTCCAGATCGGGCAAGCTTTCCGGTGCGCTTTCAGCTTCCGAAAGGTAATTGAGCCTGCGACGTTCCGCTTCGGCAAAATTCGTTGATTCAACGGTAATGAATTTAACCAGTTGTAGAGGAACTAAATGCTTTGCGTAATCTCTGTTGCCTGGCCTGTCGGCGTCGCCATAACACTCGAGTTCAATATAGTCTTGTCCGACCCGTAGCACGCGACCTGTAAGGGATGTGCCGTCGGCAAAGTGCAACTTGGTCCAAGCCCGCGTATCGCAAAGTCCTTCGAGTCGCATCTTCAGGTGCATGGCTCAACTCCTTATCTCTTGGCTTCATTATATATGCAATTCGAGCGTTTTCGCATACGGGTTTATATGGGACGGCAATAGTCTGCTTGACTTGTGTGATCTTTTTATGATCGAGAGGCCGATAATTACGGCATGGAGCGGCTTTCAAGCGAAAGTCAATACTTGTTCTTTTGCCTGTATTTACTACACTTTGAGTGTTAGGTGTGGTTATTTGGCTAGAATCGGGGATAGGATGCAAGGGGATAACGGCGCTACCGGGCAACTGCCGGTTAGCTTAATGAAGCGCATTGAAGAGCTACAGGGTCGCGAAACAAGTTACATCGAAGATGAGCTTTACTCTCAAGAAGCTCTAACGAATTTAAAATACCGGTCTGAACTCGAGAAGATGTTCCGTCAGGATCCATTAGGACCATTGCCGGCAAGACAGATCTAAGAATCTTGTTCTAACTGTTCTAATCAGACTGCAAATATTGCTTGATGCCGTTTAGAAGGCCATGGGCTGCTTTGTCTTGAATTTCAGGACGGCTGAGCTGCGAGAACTCATCGGGGTTTATCATGAAGCCGACTTCGACGAGTACGGCAGGCATTTGACTGGGACGACAAAGTGCCAGGTTTTGGTAAAAGACACCGCGGTCTGGAAACGATAGTTTCTTAAGGGCATTGTCTTTCAATACGCGAGCAAGCTCTTGCGATTGTGGGTGATAGTAATAGGACGATGTGCCATGTTCTGCAATGGGATCACGTCCATCCGGCAGAGCATTGTTGTGAATAGACAGAAGTAGATCGCATTTGTTGTTGATGGCAATTGCTACGCGCTCTTGCAATGACGGACCGTCTGTTTCAGTTGGTCTTGTTGTAATTACTTTGGCGCCGGCTTCTTGCAGCAACGGTATTAGCTTGGATGCAATGGCGAAGTTTATTTCGCCTTCTTTGACGCCATTGGGACCGATCGAACCTGATTCGTTGCCACCATGCCCGGGATCAATGCAAATTGTTAGTCCGTTTAAGTTGGGACCGATTTTGGGAGCGGATTTTATGTGGAGAACAAGGTTATTATCTTCGTAAGAGACCCAGAATCCCCATTGGCGTTTTTGTCTTAGATTCACTGTGAGTTCGTAGAGCTTGTCTGTTCTTTGGCTCCAAGTGACTCGGTCAATTAGGTCATCGACTGTCGAGCCGGGAGTTGGAATAATCCAATCAGTGTCTGCTGTGGCGCCAAATATTTTCAGTGTCAGTTTGTTTGGTGTAAGTGACTGCTCAATTTGATATGGCAAACGTTGAGTAAGCGGTACCACTACTCGCGCATCTGGTGAACTCATTGGTTCATTGCTTATATTTACTGTACGTACTACAGAATAAGGCGGCATGCTGCTTTCTTCGAATTCCAGATCATCTGAAGCGATGAAAACATGTTTGCCGGGCGAGAGCAGGCAACGCATGTTTTTGCCTTGCCAGCCATCCACGAGCAATCGTACCCCTTGAGCTAAAGGCGTTGAGCGAGCAAGGCTTGGGCCAAAGCGAACGATAGTGTCGTCATGCAATGTATGAGCCAATCGTGGTTGATCAACAACGGTTATTTTGTTTTCGCTTGTGTCTTCTATGTGTGCGTTGCCTTTTGCCAAAACAATACGCGGTCGGAGATCGTGAAAGTGGTCCTCGGCTTGTATGCGATAGAAACTTGTATAGAGATCCCTGACATTGGCGCTGTGGTTCTGGTAAGCAACCCCATAGGACGTATTCTGTCCATTATTTATATTGGGATTGGGCGCGTTTAGTTTAATTGCGCGATTGGCTAGATGGGCGGTAACCTGCGACTTTGGTGTTGCCCGCACGGATAACTCAACCATATCGCCTGCTGAGACGCCCAGGCTTTCTGCTGGTTTGATACTTTGCCTGTCTATTTTTAAGGGGCTTTCCGGCAATGCTTTTGCCGGTGATTTACGTAATACCGTTAAACTGACTTTCCCCGAATTGTCTGCACGGGAAAAAACAAATTTATTGACTCCATAAGCAAGTGGTACAACGTGAGCAAAATAACCGTCCGCGTTTAAGTGAACGGGCGAGCCATTGACGGTTAAGCCTGTTTTTGACTTGCAGGTGCCAATGAGAAAAGTTGACGGTGCGTCTATTTCTGCTGTGCCTCTGGGGTAGGCGACGATAATACCGTTTTCGTTCAATACTCTATCTTCAGGGCTTTCTACAGCAGCGGGTTTTTGTGCCTGCGCTAGAGTTTGCACGGCACTTGTTCGTACGCAGGCGGTGGAGACAAGCGAAAGTGTAATGGCCAACCATAGTGCACGTTTCATTTGCTCACCTCTTCGTTTAGCGTCCAGTTAAATAGTCCCAGGTAACTGGTCTTCGTGTGAAAGTCGTCGAAATCAACGCGCTTTTGCTTGGGAAGCAGATTATTTACATAGACAAACGGCGTTGGGTTAAAGAGAGCCTCGTTCCATTTGAAGAATTGAGAGAGGAAAAATGTCCCGCTTCGTTCGCGGTAGATTACATTGTCTGGTCTGCTGATAAATTCATTAGTTGATTCCGCCATGTCTGCTTCCATCGTCTCTTTGGCAATTGCATGGCTTAAAAGTTTTGGATAGCCCAAGGCCCCACCACAAGTAAGGAAAATGCTTCTTGGATCTCGCAAATCTATAAGCGGGTAAATCTTAATCGTGCGAATGTCATCTGTGGCAATACTTTGACCGCCAATGACGAATTTGCGCAGGCTCAAGTCTCGTATAAGCGAGCTGCGTTCTTTAAGTGGGTAATGACTAGTAACATTTTTGAGAATCAGCAAATTGTAGGTATTGATCCAAAAGGCAAGCTTTTGATTGTTATCAGCAAAATGCTCGGGACTTACGCCGGCCAATTCATCAACCGCTTTGTTTATTTCAGCAGACTCAGATAAGCCTTTGTAGTTGACCAATCCATCATGAACGTATTTGTTGAGAATTTGATTGTAAGTAGCAAATTGATACTCAGATGGATAATCCACCCGAGTAAATGCTGCCTTCAAGTAAGTACTGAAGTTGGTGACCACCTGCGTGAGGATAAAGAGGAAGCCAATGATAATGACCGTCAGAGGCAATATTTGCTTTTTCCAGTTTCTCTTTGTGTTTAACACGCAGTTTTTGAGTTTCGCTTGGTGATTGCCTTATTGTATCCACCGCAATCATAAGCGACAATGAATGAATGTCGCAAAACCAGGGACCTGTAAAGATACTGCAGATTTCCGATACCCATCTCTTTGCCGATGATACGGGCCGATTGATGGGCATTAACACCGGCTGGACATTCGAGACGGTATTAAGTACCGTTTTGGACAGCGGTAGACGGCATGATGCCGTTCTTGTCACCGGTGACTTATCGCAAGACGAAAGCGTAGAGTCCTACTTGCGCTTGTCGCAAGGCTTGCAGAAGTTGCAGGCGAAGGCTTATTGCCTGCCGGGCAATCACGATCAAGGTGATGGTTTAAAGGTGGCTTCCGAGAAGACAGCCGGCTTTTCCTTGGAGCGATCGTTCATTGTTGGTAATTGGCAAATCGTGCTTTTGAACACTGCTGAACCTAAACGCGTCGCCGGACACTTGCGCAAAGAAGAATTGGACTGGCTTGACAATTGCCTAATTAAATATCCAAATCATCATGCGTTAATTGCTATGCACCATCAGCCTATGCCTGTTGGTTCGACCTGGATGGATGGCATCGCTCTTGATAATCCCGACGACTTTTTTGCTGTCGTGGATAAACACAGTCAAGTCAGAGGAATTACTTACGGTCATGTGCATCAGGAATTTGTGGGTCAGCGCAATTCCGTAAAGCTTATGTCCTCACCTTCGACATGCGTGCAATTCAAGCCACAGTGCTCATCATTTACAGTGGATTCGGCAATGCCCGGGTACAGATGGCTTCGTCTCAATGATGATGGCGTCATTGAGACAGGCGTTGAGCGTATCAGTAGCCAAGATATCGGCTTAGACAAGAATTCTCACGGCTACTAGCTGGTTGAGCTTAGCTCCAGTAAGTATTTCTGTAAGAGAATCGTCTTGGACTCGGTCTGGTGGAGATCATATTGTCTAGCGAAGCAGCGGTTCTGCTCAAAAGTGTTTCTAGAGCGGTTAACTCATCACCGCTGAGAAAACCATCAGACTGTCTCATTATTCTGAAGTTGTGAGCTTGTTGTCTTACAGCATTTTCAAGGCTATTAGCTTCGTCAACGGTTATTAGTCTTTGTCTGCGAGCATCGGAAATTCTCCGTTGCAGTTCTTTGTTGCGAGCCATGTAGTCGCCAGTGCTGAAGCGTTCGAAAGAGCGTTGTCTAAATTGAGCATCTGCCGGTAGAACTGATGAAACAATAAGTCCAACAAGCATGAAGCAAGTAGTAGCTAAGGCAATGGGTTGCATAGTCAGTCCTACCAAGCTGGGTGTTTAATTTTAAAGACGTCAGTAGGCTATTCGGGGTTCCCGATAGCCCAGATTAGAGTCTGGGCTAAACGCGGAAAGCCCATCTCTGTTTGATATTTAAGGTGTAAGATTTGGAGCGTACCGGGGTCGAACCGGTGACCTCTTCAATGCCATTGAAGCGCGCTACCAACTGCGCTAACGCCCCATAAGGAAATTCTTCCCTAGTTCACTTTGCAGGATACCATGAGGGTGCGTCTCGAGTTTAGGCCTTAAGGATTTAAAGGTATTTAAACCTTATTTCCCCTTGGTTAGCTGGTTGAGGCTGTTACCCACCTGTTCAAACTCCAGGGCCAATATCGCTGCTTCTTCTGTGGTCAATTTGTTCTCGGATGCTTTTAAATCTGCTTCTAATTTGTATATGCGATCAAGCTGATTAGTCAATTGTTGATACTGCGCTTGATTGATTTTGCCACCGTCTTTTGCTTGTACAAGTTGGTTGTGCAGATCCATTTTGCTTTTGTCTATATTTGGCAAATCAACTAATCGGTTAGCCAATTTGTCTTCAATTGTTTTGCTCAATAGATCGAGATCAACTGAAAGCTCAAGTTTTTCTGCCTCAGACAAAGTTCCTTCAGAGCGGCGGAATTTTTCTTCTTTGCTGGCCACTTTGTCTAAGTCTTCCTTGAAGGCCATCGCTTCTTTGTCCGTCAATTGTCCGGCATCTTGTGCGTCATCAATACGTTGGTTGAGATCAACTGAAAGCCCGTCGACATTTTGTGATGGAGTTTGTCTTTGCCGCAATTGCGCCTCGAGCTTTTTACTTAAGCCGTCCATTTGAAAACTGAGGACGACACTTTCCCAGTTGCTCATCAGTCCGTCGTCTTTGAATTTTGCTTCGGTGTCGGCAATTTTCTTGAGTCTTGCGCGAAAATCATCGCCTTCGCTGTTGGATAAGCGGCCGGCTAAAACGGCATCATCGATACGCAAGGAGAGGCTCTTCTGACGAGCTGCGAATTGAGCGGCATCAAAGGCCGGCATTTGCGCTGACATAGGCAAACATGTGCTCAACGCAATTGTGAGAGCCAAGCCCATGGCACTTGCCGAGAGTTTCATATAAGGACCTCCTTGTCCGATTTTGTAGACATTTTTAGTTTCTGACTTGCCCAGCGAACTTTGCTTTTTATATTCAACCAGAAATACTCGTCGGGCGGCCAAAGGAAAGATGATTCAAAATAACACCAGATAGTACAACCCTGGCAAAAACTCCAACTGCCTTCTTCTTTGCGTTTTTGTTGGACATGTTGGCTTCTCCATAATTCATCCAGGTTAGAGACACCGTTTTCGTGAGTGATTTTCAAACGTTCATCATGCATGTGATAGCACGGTAAAAGCAAATGATCATCCGGTGAGATGACGATTGTCGAGCTTATTGCTCGGCAACGTGGCGCATCTATTTGATTGCCACCGTCGGCGGCAAATTTTGTAAATGCCTCATTCATGGTCACATTGTCCATTTTTGCCAGCCGGTTTAACTCTTTCATGCCTGCTTCATCAAGCAGATCATTGCCGCAATAATCAAAAACAGGACCCAGCAGTACGACCACGCCTAATTCCTGTGCGAGCTTCACTACACTTTCTATACCCCAAATTGATTCCGGTGTAGCAGTGGCAATAATGGAAGGCTTTTCGCCCAATTTTTTGGCTAGCTTTATGCTTTCAACGACCTTTTCATACCCGTCTACTCCTCTTTCCTTCTTGTAGCTTTCTTGGACGGTTGTGGAGAGGGAGAATTTAAGATCGTCCACTAGCCCGGTTAATTCTTTGGCTTTAGCTGGATAGAGAATGCCGGTGTTGGCCAAGCTGGTAAAGAAACCCATTTTCTTGGCAGCTTTGAGGACTTTCGGTAGTTCTTTGTAGATAAGCGGCTCACCGCCGGTGAAGTCTACAACTTTGACGCCCAGGCGCTTAAGCGCAGCCAAATTTTCGATGACGATTTCTACAGGCGTTTCCTTAATACCGACATTTTCCGCTTTTACCGGAATGTCACAGTAGGTGCAACGGGAATTGCACTTGTAAGTCAGGTAGTAATTAGCTAGAAATGGGGGCATGCTTTTGAGTATATTAGCCCTTTACGATATTCTGGTACATGCTAGCAAGTAGGATATACAAATTATATGAAGCGCCACGAACGATTACTGAACGGTCAACAAGCGGTATTGTTAATTGTCGATGTTCAAGAAGCGTTTCGCAAAAAGCTTCCGGATGTGCCTAACCTGACGCGTAATATTTCCATTCTTGTTGAAGCCGGCAAAATTCTTGAATTGCCTATTTTTGTAACTGAGCAATACCCGCAGGGACTGGGTAAGACTGTTCCTGAAATTGCAGCTTGCTTGCCTGATCACGAATTGTTCGACAAGCTTTGCTTTAGCTGCTGCGGTGCCGACAAATTTATGGATGCGCTCAAAGAAACTAAGCGTAAGCAGGTAATACTTTGCGGCATTGAAGCTCATGCTTGTATTAGTCAAACTGCACATGATCTATTAGCTAACGGATACGATGTGCATCTCATTGTCGATGCAATTTCCAGCCGCTTTCCGAAAAATCGTGATATTGCAGTTGAAAAAATGATTGACTCAGGAGTTGTTCGCTCTTGCGTTGAGATGGCTTTGCTGGAAATGCTCGTTGAGGCCGGAACCGAAAAATTCAAGGCAGTGCAGAGGCTTATTCATTAGGGATTCGAAACGAGAATCCCCGAGTCTTTTTTATCGAACAAAGTGGCAACAGGAATTTCAATTGTTGCTTTCTCGATAGCAGCCTTGCTGTCAAAGTAAATTATGCCTTGAGTCTTTTCACCGGGCCAGAGAATACGTTTGGCAAACCGTGATGATTCAACAACTCGTCTTTCTTGATCTTTGCCGTAGCGTGTAAGTGGCGGCTTGCTGTATTTGTAGAAATCTTCGACTGTGGGAACCAATCCCACGGATGCTGCTGCCGGTGCAACCTCAGTAACTAGATCGACAGCTGCTTTCTTAAGTGTCGTCGGCGGGCGGACAGTCATTTGCACGTCAACGAGAGTAGAGCACTTATAAGCTTTCTCTCCAAGCTTTGCCACCGCTTCATCGGCGCTTATAACTAGCGGTCTGTTTGTTTGGTTGGAAACGGTCACTGAAAGACCTTTTAAATCTTTGAATTTGATTATTTGGCGATCGACATCCATTTTGAGTGTCATACCGATGTAGCCTGTTACAGGCAAAGATGGTTTGCTTTTATCCGTTGGATTGACCATGAGCATATCTTGCGTCATGACGGCATCAGCACCTGGCGCTCCTAGTCCGGCCATTGAATCCGGATTGCTGCCGGGTATGTCGGTGGTGCCTTTTGTTTCTGTAATTGGACCCTTTAACGTCTGCCCGGAAGCCGGCTGAATGAAAGCACTTAGTGAAATTAGTGCTGCCAGCGCATTTGCAATTTGTGGACGAAATCCCATTTGTTCCTCCTGGGCCGTGCTACGGGAATACCCAATTTACTTTCTTGCTGGGAGTAGGTTCGATATAAACTCCCGGCTTATAACCCTGTGTAAGTGTTGTGGCGTTGATCATACCGATGTCGTGTAATAGTTGTGCTTGTGCCACATTCGATGCGACAATTGCTTGCGCTTTGGTGGATAAGTTGCTCACATAATCCTTTTGGGCATTAATCACATCAAGGCTAGTGCCTACTCCGGCGCTCAAGCGAATGCGCGCCAGGCGTAAAGCTTCCCGTGAAGCGGTAACGGCAGCTGCTGCTTTATCAATTACTTGTTTGGCTGACTTGATGTTGTGAAAATCTGTGCGGACGTTTTGTTCGACAAGCGAAAGTTCTTGATTGCATTGCATCATTGCCTGTCGCGCAAGGCTCTTAGCTTGTAGAACTTGCGCGGCCGTTGATGCTCCGCCGTTGGGCAAGGACCAGTTGAGTTGGAAGCCCAATTGAACTTGTCTAAATACCCCAGGGAAAATTCCGGCTGGTGCCTGGAAGCTACCGTTTTGGTTGGGTCCTGATGAGAATATGCCTGCGCCGCCGCCGAAAGTAGAAGGAGCAACAGCACCGGAAGAAACTGCAGAGCCTGATTGCAGAGCATATAAAGGAATGCCGCCTGAAGATGCCGGCAAGGCAATTGGTGCGGTGTTGGCACCCTGTGATGCGGTGGTACCGGCTGTTGGGCTGAAGCCTTGTTGCTGACCAAGCGCGTTATTGCTTACTCGTCCGGCAAATGTTGAGTTGAGAAAGGAAGTGATTGAAGTCGTTGCTACGCCGCCTAAGGCAAAGCCGTTTGTCGGCGGGTCGACGGTCGTGTTGCTTGCCGTATAGCCTACAAAGAAATTCACGGCAGGATAGACGGTTGATGCCACCACTTGCATGTAACGACGAGCAACCAGTCTAAAGTATTCATATTGTCGAAGTCCGGGGTGGTGATTCATGGCGTCGTGCAAGAGCGTTTTGACGCCGACCGAATCAGAAAACATATTTGCTTCCGTGAGCGTTTCTTCTACGGGAATTAGATTGACGTCCATCGGATAATTCAAGGTGGCGTTAAGAGTGAGCGCTGACTGGCGCATTTTTACTTGTTGATTAAGAAATTGTTGTCTGTCCCTTGCTAATTGCGCTTCTCCTTGTAATACGGCGAATTTGGTCCCTGTGCCGTTTTGCAGCTGGAGGTTGGCCACTCTTACTAGTTCTTGATCGGCTTCTACCGACTTTGCCCAAATCTGCAATAGAACTCTTTGCAATAAAAGGTCTGTGTATTTTTGATAGACAGTCAGAAATACGTCTTGAAAGGTTCCGCGGTAAGCACTGCGCCAAGCCTTTTCACGGTAGTACTGCGAAAGTATATTGGAGGCAACGCTGCCACCGGCAAATACCGGCATAAAAACGCCGGTAAAAAATTGCCTGGAAATGGATGTTGTATCCAGATTGTAGACATTGGCAGATCGCAAGTTGTACTGCATTACAAAACTGGGCAGAATCGAACCCATGAGAGACATTGTTGCCCAGTGTTGATAGATGAGAGCCTCGCGCGAGAGTTTCACTTGCATGCCTTGATCAAGCACGTAATTGATGGCGTCACGCAATCTGATTGACTGATCGTAACTGGATTCTGATCGTAAGTCTCGAAATGAGTTCATCTGGATAGCTGTAGTTAAATAAAGCGGATTGAGATCAAGAGTCTTATTGGCTTCATGATTAGCCGGAGTTTCTTCAGCTAGAGTTATTGGTTCAATTAATTTAGTCTGTTCAAATTCGGGTTTGGTTTCAATTGATGTGGTCGTACTGGCAGGAGGTCCAGGAGGCACTTCACTGTCATCAGGTTTTTTGTCGTCGGAATTTTTGTCACCCGTGTCTTCGCTGGCAACTAATTTGCCTGCTAAGTCATCCAGTTCGTGTTTTGATAATTCTTCATAGGAGAAAGCAGGTTGTGCAACCAAAAACGCAAGGATAAGAATTAGCGAGCCAATCTTCAATCCAAACTTCCCTTAAACCCATGAAGTAGGGTTTCTTTGCTTATTAGTCCAGTATCGTGAAGCAGTTGCGCTTGAGCATTGTTGGAGCCGACAATTGCTTGAGCTTGCGTCGTCAACGCATTGATATAGTCCCGTTGCGCTTGTATGACTTCTAGGTTGGTGCCCACGCCCTGGCGCAAACGAATGAGAGCTAGTCTTAATTCTTCTTCCGACACCGCAGAGCCATAAGCTGCATTGTCAATTTGTTCTCTGGCAGCTCGCCAATTGAGATAGTCCGAGCGTACTTGTTGAAATACGGTTTGCAATTCTTGGTTGGCTTGAATTCCTGCTTGGCGATTAAGTGACTGCGCGCCCATAATATTGGCTGCGTTTACCAAGCCCATGCCGTTCAGGTTCCAGGTAAGGCCCATGCCGTTTTGCACTGTGCGGAAAAGTCCACTAAACACACCTGCGCCGGCTGTCTCGCCGCCTGCAGCTGCTGTGCTTTCGGCAGCAGCTGCAGCATCCGTGAATTGACTTGTTGTATTGGTTGTCGAGGCAACTGTAAAAAAGGACAGCGATGGGTAGAGCGGAGCGGCTGCAACTTGCAGGTTTCTTGCCGCTCCAAATTTGAACATTTCATATTCTCTAAGTTCAGGACGACGCTTTATGGCTATATTTACTATATCGCCTATCTTCGCGTCAGTCTGCCAGAGAGACTGCTCTGTGATTGTTTCTTCAGCAGGAATTAAATTGGCCAGCATTGGATAGTTCAAAACAAAGTTCAGTCCAAGAGCGGCAATTCTTACGCCGACTTGTTGTTGAATTAAGGCTTGTCTATCTGCTGCTAATTGCGCATCTGATTGCATTACAGCAAAGCGTGTGCCGGTGCCGTGAGCTTCTAATTGCTGGTTGACACGCAATTGCTCTTCGTCAACTTCTACTGCTTTAGCACGAATTTGCAGAAGTATTCTTGCCAGAAGCAAATTATTGTAGCTCTGGTAAACCTGCAACATAGTGTCATTCAATGTCGCTTGATAGGCATGAGACCAGCCTTTTGTTCTGAAGGCTTGTCCAAGTGCGCCATACATGATGCTGCCGCCTTGGAAAACAGGATAGTTGATACGAACTAGATTGACACGCGCCATTGATCGGATTTTCTCATTAAGAATATCCGTGCGAGTGACGTTGTAGGCCATGGAAAAGCTTGGTAAGGCTGATGCCAGGTTGCCGAGCAAAACGTATTTTTGATAGTTGACGCTTTCTTTGGAAATCTTGATTCCCAAATTGTTGTCCAGCGAGTAATCGAGCGCCTGCTCAAGAGTGATAGGCTCGTCGTAGCCGACTTCTTGTCTTACGGACTTAAAAGAATAGAGTGAAACAGACGAGTGCAGTCGCAATGCGCTCATGGGCAGAGTCTTATTCTTTTCATGTGTCTTGGCTGATTCCGTCCCAATTACATCTAATTCAGCCATTGCCGGATTACAGCTAAGGCTCAAAAGCGTAAGTAAAGACAGCGCGAACTTGCAATCGCGTTTGGGGATGGTCTCCCAACATGTCCGGGAACGAATCAATATTTCTACTCGCGTCTCAGCAGAAAAATTATAGCTCTGATGAGATCCGTTGCGACTTTGCCCTTAATGTGAATGAATTCATGCAGGGGATTCTGGTTAGTTAGCCGGCGATGTCATTATCTATAATGCTCTGATCCGGGTGCTTCTGAGGGAGGTTGCACTGTTTCCATAATCTTGTCCATCTGTATGTGAATATGATCCAGCTGGACGGTTACGTAATTCGTCAGGTGATCCAGGCCGCTTTTCATAATGAACGAACCAATCACGATAATGATAAGTACCAACAATGCGAAATTGAAGGCGTGCTTGTTAAGTTCTTTCTTGTTCTCATCGAACAATTTTTCCAAGACCTTAACTTGCGCATCTAGTCGATCACGAATTTGATTGTGTTTTTCGTCTTGTTTGCTCTTGATGTCGTTAGTTGTACGGTTAATTTGGCTTTCCAAATAGAGAACCTGGTTTTGCAATTCTTTTAAGAGGTCGCCGCTATCTGCTGGTTGACCGGCACTTACAGTTGATCCAGGCGCAATCGTGTTTTCTTGAATCTGTTGTTCAAGGCGCTCCATGCGCCCGGCCAGTTGTCCAACCGACTCTTGCATCAGTTTATTCAAGGAGTTGATAGTAATTATCAGCTCCTCGCGGTTTTGTTCATCAGGCATTAAAGCGTCCCCGCGTTATTACTAGGGTAATTCTAACGCTTTAGCCTCCAACAGCTCTACCGGATGCATACATGGCGCTGCCGGCAACGACTTTGTGAGTTGCCTCATCGGCAACGTTGACTTCGACTGTTTTCAAATGCTCCGGCTGCTTTGTGCTCTGACCCTTGTATACACCCCAATAGGCCGAGCCGACTTTAATCGTGCGCGGTCTAAGTCTTGGCAACAAGATTGTCGGATAGGCAATACCTATAAGTGTGGCTAGTGCAATTACCAACCCGATCGTATTGGTTATCTCGTCCATGAAAGTTGCACCGCCCGGAAGTCAAGTTCTTATAACAGCAAGTAGGATACCACTGCTTGTTGACTTCCGGCATGGTGGTTTCACGAACCAAACCAAAATCTAAGGGGCCGGTCATTAGACCAGCCCCTCAGAAGGTGTGGTTGGATTCGTTAGGAGTGGACAGGTAAAGAGATGCTGTTAGTGGCTGATTGCTTCGGCTAGCTCACGATAAATGTCAGCAAGGTAATTGGTCACACCCGCCTTGGTTGGCTCAACTTCGCCGTACCGTATGAGTTCGGCGGCTTTAGATTCGAACAAACCACGGAGTCTTTCGTCAAAGGCTTCAATAAGTTCTCTCATAAAGCGCCTCCTTAGGCAAATAAGCTAAAACGAGCCCTAGCCACGTTTTTAGCGGGTTTTTAGTAACGGGTTATTTGGTTTTTTGAGTGAATTAATTCTGTCTCAAACTATTCTTAACCTCAAGGCCCTAAGTGATTATTTTTTGAGATCAACCCAATATTTAATGACCAACCACTTGGCTTGCTGGGCTTGAGATAATTAGGGAAGTCCATGAGCTGAAAACACATGTTGAATCCTTTAGCCCAACCATCACTCCGCCATCTTTTGGCATCCGACGCCCTTTCAGAGGCGCAGGTGCTGGTTGGTGACGATTTCTTGGACCGGGAGATAAGCCAGGTAGTCACCAGCCTCAATCCGACGCCGCGGGATAACAGCCTGCTTGTAGTGCGTGCCGGGTCGTTATCGAAGGAAGACTTATCCGCCTTTGACGGTTTGGCCGGTGTCATCGTCATTAAACCCTTTGTTGTTTCTCCTGATTTGCCGGCAGCTTCCGGAATGGGTGGCACGCGTGCTCCGGCGGCCGGCTCATTAGCTGCTGTTGACTCCGAGCTGAAAAAGCTTATTAAGGCAGCTGAGGAAGTGGAAATTCCTCTGGTGCTCATGCCGGGATTTGGTGATGCCGCACAGATGGCGGAAGACATAAGGCAAGCTTTTTTATCCGAGATAAAGCGTACCAGCTCTCGCCAACACGCGCATCTTTTAGCTCTGGTTCTCGACAAAGGATTATCCGGACTGGTCGATGAAATGGCCGAGCATTTGTCGCGCCCTTTGGTAATTGAGACTGCGGATTTTCGAGTTTTAGCTGCGCAAAATATGGGACCGACACCAGCTAATCAGCAACGTGCATTGACTGATCAAGTCAATCAACTTTTAGCTAAGCAATTGAGCGACGAAGAATCCAAAGACGAGCCTCTTGTATTTCGACAGCCTGTTCGTGTTGGTAGAAGATTGGCAATTCCTATTTTGAATAAGGGATTTGTTGTCGGTTATCTTTCAGCCATGCTCAGACCAAATGACGATGTCGAAGCCATGTTCGAATTTCTCTCTCCTGTTGCATTGGCGGCTATGGTTGATTTCAGTCATCGCAGCAAGGAAGTGTCTGCTTTTGCTGTTACCTATCAAAACCTTTTGAAAGATCTCTTGTCTGGACGAACTCTTTCTTCGACCGATTTGGATAGACTGGAGCGTCATTATGGCTTTGATATTTGCGACGGCTTGCTTGTCTTGGCAGTGCAAGTACTAACAGGCGAATTGCCTGGAGAAAAACTTGAGGCACTTGTCGGACAGCGTTACGTCACCGTTGATGTGGAAGGCACTCGTGTTTTTGTCATACCAGTAAGCAAGAAGTCCAGTAAGACCTGGCAGCAAGAAGCCGAAGCCTTGAAGCAATATTTGCGCAAAGATAATGACGAGCTGACGATTCAGTTTGGAGCAGGTCGCGTCGTGGAAAATGCTCTCGAGTTGGCTGATGCCTACAGAGAAGCAAGACAAGCTCTAATCATCGGCTCGATGACCAAAGGCGATAACGAATTCCTCATGGGATACGGTGACCTTGGCGTCAGACGTCTTCTCTATTTGATGATCGATCACGCTGAGTTCGACAGGTTTTGTGAGGAAATTCTGCAGCCGCTGGAAGAGTATGATGCCGAATGGGAAACGGAGCTGGTACCGACAATTTCCGTTTATTTGAAACATGGAGCGAATTTAAACTCTGCTGCCAGAGCGCTCTTTATCCACCGCCACACGCTGCGTTACCGCCTTGAGCAAATTGCTGAGATTCTTAAGGTGGATATCGATTCACAGGATGTTTTGCTAAACTTGCAGATCGCGCTCATGATTAAAGACATGAAGGGGATATCACAGAGTTGAATCGACCTGCAGTCGAAGCTGTCAATATAAGCAAGAGCTTCGGAAACCTCCAAGTAGTAAAACCATTAGACCTTTCCATCGGCTCAGGAGAATTCTTCTCGCTCTTGGGACCATCTGGATGCGGCAAGACAACTCTCTTGCGCATGATTGCCGGATTTGAAACTCCGACAACAGGATGTGTTTTGGTTTCAGATCAGGACATGACCAAAGTGCCGCCGCATAAACGGCCGGTGAATATGGTTTTTCAAAGCTATGCGCTTTTCCCTCATTTGACTATTGCTGAAAACGTTGCCTTTGGATTAAAAGCAGCAGGAGAAGCGGCAGGCAATATTGCCGGCAAGGTCAAGGAAGCCTTGCAATTGGTGCATTTAGGCGATTATGGTGAGCGTTATCCATCGCAATTGTCCGGTGGACAACAACAACGTGTCGCTCTTGCCAGAGCTGTAGTAAAACGTCCGCAAGTACTTTTGCTCGATGAACCACTGTCCGCACTCGACTTGAAGATTCGCCATCAGATGCAGGAAGAGTTGAGCCGTTTACAAAGAGAACTTGGTATCACTTTTATCATGGTCACTCATGACCAGGGAGAAGCTCTTGCTTTATCTACAAGAGTTGCTGTGTTTTACCAGGGCAATTTGGAGCAAGTGGGCACTCCTGAAGAAATTTACGAACAACCTAAAACCGCTTTTGTGGCAAGTTTCATAGGGCAGACAAATTTACTTGATGGGCAAGTTGTAGAAAGACAAACAAGTCATATTCGAGTAAAAATTGCCGACAATGTTTTTCTCTGGGTTAGGGACCTGCTTGAAGGTGGTCCGAGCAAAATAGGCGATCCTGTCTATGTAGTCTTGCGAACACAAGTGCCTAAAGTTGTGCCATTGGCAAAAGCGCCTGCTGCTGATGCCAATACAAACTGTCTGACGGCAACAATTGATCAAAAGAGCTATCAAGGTCATGTCACAGACTATTGGCTAAAGCTTGATTGCGGAATCACTTTGAGAACTTCCGTAAATACATCGGCCGAATCCAATTTTCAACTCGATGATGAGGTCGCTGTTGTAATTGAAGCCGATTCGGCATATGTCCTGGCTGATGGTGCGGCTCATCCACGGCCCAAAGAATTAGCTGTTGTATAAATGCGCAATATCGGCAGACGAGAGTTTTTGATTGGTGCTGCAGCTGCAGCATCGGGATTGCTCACAGGATGTATGCCTGCCGCCAAAGAAATTGGCGGCGCTGAAAAGCATGGTGAGAAGCAGGTAAATATTTATAGCTGGGCCGATTACATCAATCCGGAAGTAATTCCTCAGTTTGAAAAGCGATACGGAATTAAAGTCGTCTATGACACTTTTGCTTCCAACGAATCGCTTTTGGCCAAATTGCAAACCGGCGCTTCCGATTATGACGTAATCGTGCCGACCAGTTATGTGATTCATCACCTAAGTCGTATGAATTTGATCAAGAGTCTGGATCACGGACGCTTGCCGAATTTCAAGAATATCAGCAAGAGGTTTATCAATCCGCCTTTTGATCCGCAGTGTCAGCACACTGTGCCATATACATGGGGTACAACGGGCATTGGGTTCAATCAAAAAGCCTTTGATCGAGGGAAGTTACCTGATAGTACGGACATCTTCTGGGACAAGAAATTAAAAGGGCGCATGACTTTGTTGGATGATGCTCGCGAAACAATTGGCATGGCTTTGAAACGCAGAGGGGATTCCTACAACACTACTTACGAGCAGGAAATTCGTGAGTCCTATGACGATCTGAAAATTCAGAAGCCGCTAACAATGAGTTATACATCCGATCAAGTCATCGTACAGTTAGCCAGTGGTGACAGTTTGTTATCACTTGTCTACAGCGGTGATGCCTATCAGGCGGCAAGAGATAACAAGGATATCCGCTACGTAATTCCGGCAAAAGGAACGTCCTTGTGGACGGATAATTTGAGTATCCCTGAAGCGGCTCCGCATGTGGACAATGCCTATCTGTGGATAAATTTCATGCTTGAGCCGGAAATTGCCGCCGCAAATTCCAATTACACTCGCTATTCAACGCCCAATGAAAAAGCTTTGCCGATGATTGAAGCCGAACTTTTAGGGGATAAGAACTTATACCCTGATGACATGGTTTTGGATCGTTGCGATCAAATAGGTGATGTAGGACAACTGCTCTTTCTCTACGATCGCTTGTGGACTGAATTGAAGTGTTCGTAATTAGCTGATGTCCTTTTTCTCTTTCGCCTCTTCTTCGTCTTCATGGCGCATCGCTTGATAGATGTGTTCGTTGACGGTTGTATTTCCCGATTCGGCCTGGTTGGCTAAATTAATGAAGGCAGAGACAATGTCACCGGCACTGGCGACATTGTCTTTTATATTGCTGGCTCTATAATCCTCAACTAGTTTTTGCAGTACTCGTGCAGCTATTCGATCGTCGACGCTAAGAGATTCATCTTTGCTGTCTTTCTCGAATTGCTCTTTGGGAATTACCTTGCCGCCGGTACTATGTTTGACGGCGTATCTTTCGACCATGCCGGCAACCATATTTGCTGCCGTATCGTGCTCGCTCTGTTTTACCGAGGAACCGGTGCTGTCATAGGCTGTTATGTGCGGGTTGTTTTTCTCACCAAGATTGACAAAGCTAAATCCACCAGATTCATTGTCTGTAATAAACTTTCCAATCATCGGTGGTTTGCTGAGTGGCTTGCCGTCTTTGCCTATTTGATGCCAGGTAAGGCCATCCGATGATTTCCAATGGGAACTATGCGGCTTAGGTGCCCAGTACTCGCAAGGGTTGTTTGTCTTCTCATCGTATACAACTTTGCGCTCTTCACCATCGGGATACTTTGTTGTCCAAGAGTGATCAGCTTTGCTTATGGTTGTATGTGAACCGTCCGTGCGATGAATTTCGACATCGCCTGTCTTGTGCGTCCAAGTGAGGTCTCCTCGAGGATTGACGGTAAGTTCCGAATTCCAAATTTGATCTTGTTTTTCATCAAATTGTGTCCACGTACCATCATTGTTCTTTTCCAGCCAGGGTTTGACATTTCCAGCTTTATCGAATGAATCAATCGAAACAAGTTGGCCTTGTACCCACTCGTAGTTGTAACCTTGATCGTTTGAATAAGTGAGTTTTGTCAGATGCCCATGCTTGTCCAGCTCAGCAGTAGTGCCGTTGCCATATTTTTCTGTATGAGGTTTTCCCTCATGTGGTTCCGGTTTGTTTTGCTTTTCAGTTGGCTGTTCAATGGCGGCAGTCGGCTTATCGCTTAGGCTTGTCTGGACGTCATTGGCCGTCTCGAGGTGTGGTATCACCAAGCTGTCTTCCGTAACAAGGGTATCTGGAGTGAGAGATGTCTTCCCATCAAGGACAGTATTTAATTGCCCCTGTTGAGACAACGTCTGCATTTCCTGCAATCCGCTAGTTGAAAGATTGTCCGGTTTGGCCGGTGTATTTGAAACTGTTGCGTCCAGCTTCTTTTCAGTATCGTTTTCGGTCATATTAAATATCTAACTCTTGTGTTGGTCATAAGCGATATCATCCAAGGTCATTTTTGCGAGAGTCTCTTGGAAGACTTTGCCATTGAGTTCATTTGAATGTATGAGTCCTATCCCGTGAATGTCCATGCATTTTTTCAAAATGGCCGCCGCTAGTTTTTGCTCAGCAGATCTATTTGAGTCCTTAAGAACAAGATCCAAATCGTCCTTGCCGATATAGCCCATCCAGCCGACTGGATTGTTGGGCTTAATTTCATCGAAGTGCGCTTTCACTACATTTGCTTGAAGATCTCGCACTTCGTCTGTTGCCTTAAGCGTCTCTTTGATGGACGCAGTTTCGGCTGGTTTAGCCGAAGCAAGTTTCGGCTTATCCAAGTTGGTTATTCGTTCGTGTCTATGACCGTCTTTTGAGACGACTGTCCAATGAGGAGTCTCATCAGGAGCTTTGCGTTGATTGTCAAAAGCAAAGACGCCGTCTGGACTTATATACATACGTCCGACCAAGACATTCTTTTCGTCTTTTACTTTGTCTGCGTCCTTGATGAAGTTCCCTTTTTCATCGACCTTGCGCCAGTGAACTCCATCATTTGTTTTCCAGCTGGAGCAAAGATTCTTGTTGGAGCTTACAACTTGATAGCCCGTTAGGTGCCCGTCATTGTCATAGGTGAATTTCCGAATGTCGCCAGTGGTGCCATCGGCTTTCGGCGGATTGTGAATTTCAAGGACAGGACATTTGTCATTAGCTTGTCCGGCAATGTGTTTTTGCACAAGGGATGAGCCGTCGCTCTTCAATGTCGTAATTGTCCAGTTGTCCGTATTTGTATATTGCACTTCTTTAGTTTTTTCGTTTACGGAAATTGAGCCGCTTGAAATGACGGTGTCACCTTTCATATGATTGAAAATATTAACTCCTGGCGTCTCTCGCTCGTAACGAGTGCCGTCATTTTCTAAAACTTTTGCAACCTGTCCGTCATTTTCGCGATGAATAGCACGTTTGCCACCACCCGGCCATTCAATCGTGGATATTTTAGAATCAGCCTTTTCAGGTGGTTTTGGTTTGCCGAGACTAGCTTCACCAAGCAGTTTTGCGTGTGCTTTGCTTGCTTCACCCTGCACATGTTGATCATCACTTTTTTCTGGTTGACTGTGCTTCTCGACCATTGTGTATCTCCTATTCTTTGCAGGATTTTGGTAATGGCATAACAAAACCTTCGAGCATATCCGGATTAAATGACGCCTGGATGCTCGAAATATACCCAAAAATGGACTCTTTGAGCCCTGATTTAATCTAGATTCGCTTAGCCCAAAGCAGCCTGCTGCCGGTTTCTATTGTCTTGAGCGAGATAATTTCCCAATTGGTAAAAAGAGCTTGCAATTCCTCATCGCTGAAGCAGCGCAAGAGCATGCCTTTGCGACCTTTATCCGTGTAGACATGAGTCTTATCAGCCAGCTCGAAAAATTCACCGGGCCCAGTGCCGACGAGGTCAAAACAACCAAAAAATACACCACCTGGTTTAATGAACGAATAGAGCTCTTTGATAGTTTGCTCGGCTAGGTGATAGGTGAGATGCTCGAAGATAGAGTTGGCGACAACTGCATCGAAGGTGTCCTCGACGTAACTCATATCGGTGATATCACCAGTTTCAAAAGTTATCTTGAGGTGTTCGTCCTTTGCCCAAGAGCGAGCTAGATGAATCGCTTGATGAGCGATATCAATCCCAGTGACTGAGAATCCTAGCCGTGCTAAGTAGATTGATAACCATCCTGAGCCACAGCCCAAATCCAGAACTGTTTGACAGCCGTGTGTTTTCAGAGCTGCTGGAATGCTTTCCAGATAGGGCAGATCGGGCATCTGCGTATAAGCAGTCTTGACCGGACTCCAGGCTTTTTCCCAGAAGTCCACGTTTTCACGGTAAATGTCCGTATCCTTTGTCAATTCGGACGGCAATTTGGAATTTTCGCTTGGCATGATGCTAATAGTCTAAGGCTACGATTAATACTCTTCAATGAGTGGTATGGAGAAAGCAAGGAAAATTAAGGTGGCTGATGGTCGGAGTAAGCCGAACACAACTGCAGATGATGCTCTTAAAGCAGGCCGGTCCCGGCTTGCTTTCGTTGAGCAATCCGACGCTTGCTGAAGCTAAAGAATTCCTGCAGAAAATCGAGCAACTAACTCTGGATGAGAAGTTGACGCCTGTAATTGTCTACTGGTCCAGTCGTGATGCTAATCGGCTTTTGCCATCTGAGCAAAAATATCGCGAACTGATGCGCGAAGCTTTTCACTTATCGCTCTTTTCAGAAGACCTGCAAGATGCTACGGATGAGTGGTGCTTCTTAGTTATGAGCCAGCTTCTCTGTACGATAGTGTATGCACAAGAGACGGATGAACCGGGACGCTTTCAATGTGTCGGTACGGTGGATCCGGATCTTGTCCGTCAAGCTTTTGACAGAATGTTGCCCATTTGGCAACAGAAAGATTTTGCTGAGAGTAATGCTGTTCAGGATGCTTTGACAAATTTAGGTACTTGCACAACTACACCGGATAATGCACAAATTTGCCGCAACGAATGGCCGGTGATAAAAACTGCACCTGCGGCTGATGGACAAATTTTAAAACCATCTGGGCCGGTTGACCCTGTAACTGGTGCCGTTAATCCGGCGTTTGTGCGACCTACGGCACCGAAGTCTAAGGTGGTAATACCTATCATCAAAAGCGACATGCCGGTTGCAAATAAACCGGTGGAGCTATCAGACTTAGGAACATCTGAAGTTCACGAACCGGATCAAAGCGTATTAGCAAATTTGATGAAGCCCGAAGACGAACAGCCTCTGCCGCCATCACCATCAATGGCGGATGTAGTGTCTGCCGAACCGGAAGGACCGTCTCTTGTTCCTTTGGCGGCTCAAGAAATCATCAAAGACATAATTGGCAAGTTGCGTCAATCAAGTGACTTAACAGAAATTCTGCAGGCGGCAATTGAAAAGTTGGTCCATGTTGGTCTTGCAGATAGAGGATTGATTTGGCAAATTGTCGGCGATGAGCTTGCTGTTACTAATGAATACGCACAAAATGAGAACACACCTTTTGTGGGAACGCACTTGAACCCACAAGAGTCATCAGCAATTGCCAGTGAATTCATTTCACGCTTTCCGGATGAAACAGGTTTTGGTGTAATAAGCATCACAGACATTCGCACCGATACAAAGTTGCACAAATTATCGCAAACTCTCTGGTCGCTGTTGGAGCTTGGTGAAGTGAGAGCAAGATTGGTTGCCCAGTTGCGCAGTCAAAGCGTGGTCTTGGGCTTCCTTGAATTGCAGCAATGTGGCAAGCCGCGTTACTGGTCGCAAGAAGATGCAACCATTATGCAAAGTGTGGCGGAAATGTTGTCGGTTGTAGTGAAAGAAGCATCCGACCAATCAAAAATTGCCGCTGACGCTCAAGAGAAGAGACTGATTAATGAAATTGCCACTCTGTTTAGAGCATCCGGTGGACAGAAAGAGAAGGAAAAAGACACACTAGCCCAATCGGTAAAACTGGTTGCCGATCACATGGGCTTTGTGAATGCTCAGCTTTATCTCTACAACCCGGAAGAAGGTCTCCTTGAGCCGCAAATGCTTGATGTGAAGCATTCGCCTGTAAATCTTGCCGTTAAGGATAATCCATTCGTAATTGTCTACGAGTCGGGGCGTCCGAAGATAATCAATGCTGAAGTGAATCCCAAGCCTGATCCGTATTTTGGACATGACTCTGCTCTTGTGATACCACTTTTAGCAGAAGGCGAAATTATAGGCGTCCTTGGTCTTTGGACAAGACTGCCTAACCCGAGACAATTAGCCGAGCAAGATGCCGCACTGGCTTTGACAATTGCGACACAGTTAGTCAGTTTCATTCGTGCAGACAATGCCATTGCGCAAATTCGCGCCGACAGAGCCCGCGAGTCACTAATCAACAGGGTGGCTACGGAAACAAGACAGAATTGGAAGGACGTCGACAAGATTCTTGAGACCTTGGTGGCGGCGCTGCAGGAATACTTTAGTTTGTCGCTTTCCGCAGTGTCACTGGTTGATGGTCAATCGCAAGACTACACCAAATCTAAATTTGCCGGTGAATTAGCACCGCCTGAAGGTTCTGTTTCAGCCGAGACAGCGCCAAATGTAGGCGAATTATTGATGATGGGTCTCATCGACAGACTCAAAAAAGATGAGATTGTATTCTTGGGCGCAAAAGAAATTGAAGAACTGCTTGCCGCAAAAGGCGCGCTGATTCCTGAAAGAGTTAAGTCCGCAACTGTTGTTCCTTTGGTGCACGGCGGCTCACTTAAGGCTGCTTTGTGTATGTTATCCAGTTTCAGGCAAGTGCCTTATTCGGACAAAGATATGAAGATGGTAGGAGATCTGGCTTACATGGTTGCCGGAGCCATTACCCACAAAGAACTTGTTGAACAAGTTGAATTGCAGGCAATTACCGATCCTATGACGGGCTTATTTAACAGGCGCCATTTTCAAGAGCAGTTTTCCAAAGAAATGGATCGTTTCGGACGACAACCAACACCGTTTTCTTACATCATCATCGACCTTGATTATTTGAAGAAGATAAATGACACATTGGGTCACCAGTTCGGTGACGCAGCAATTAAGCATATTGCCAATGTTTTGAAACGCAATGTGAGAGATGTCGATACTGCCGCACGCTATGGTGGAGAAGAATTTGTAATTCTATTGCCGGCAACCGACACATATGCTGCCAGAATTGCCGCTGAAAGATTATGCGCAGCCATTCGAGCTAAGGAAGTAGAAGGCGTTGGAATTGTTACAGCTTCCGTGGGAGTAGCAACTTTTCCTGATGATGCGCAAGACAGAGATCAGCTAACGGAATTAGCCGACCAAGCGCTTTATCTAGCCAAACACAGAGGACGTAATAGAGTCTGTTCCGTTTCAGATGACTTGATGCCCAGCTTAAAGGAACGTGGTGAAGAAGCGCTGGAAATTCAAAAGGAAGCAATTAAGCACAAAGCGCAAGAAATGGCTTCTATTGATTTAAATCTCATTGCTGAGCACGGCATATTGGGAATTTTGGGCGCAATTATCAAAATAATTGAAGCGCGTGACGCTTACACTAATGAACGCTCTCCGCGTGCGGCGGAATTTGCCGGCAAGATGGCGCAAGCATTGCATCTGTCAAAAGATCAAACGACTGTTATATCTTTGGCGGCAATTCTTCACAATGTAGGAAAAATTGCTCTGCCCGAAGAGATTTTGCAGAAGCAGGGGCCACTTACTGATGAAGAAAGAAAAATCGTGCAACAAAGTCCAGTCATTGGGGCCAAGATTTTGGAGCCCGCTAAACATTTGCACAGAGTAGCCTCCGTTATTGAGTCGTATCACGAAAACTGGGACGGTACAGGATATCCCAATGGTGTTGCCCGCGAATCCATCCCATTAGAATCGCGCGTCATATCGCTTGTTGATGCTTATGTGGCGATGACCTCCGATCGTCCATGGCGCAAAGCTATGAGCCACGAAGAAGCAGTTAAGGCTATAGAAGAAGGCGCCGGCAAGAAATGGGACCCAAGATTGGTCAAACTATTTTTGAGCATGGTAAATAAGGAAGCAAAATCGACGAAAGCAACTCAAAAGAGTGACAGCGGTTAAGATTGGGAAAAGGCTTTTAAAACGCGCTAGATAACTTCGGTTAGTTTTTGCCAAACACGTTTTTGATCGTGAGGTCCGAGAATGCCTAACTTGGATAGGATTAGTCGTTCATCAAGAGTAAATAGTTTCAAGCGCACAACCGAAGGTGCCGACAATCCCGATGTTTTTAAATCAGTGATGGTTATGTCTGATGGCCACGGGCTATTTTCTGCACTTGTCACCATCGCCAGAATAATGTGGCCGTGGCTGTCCTGGAATGCGGGTTTTGATACTACGAGCGCCGGACGGCGCTTTTGCGCTTTGCGGTCGGCAAAGGGAAAAGGCACCACCACTACGTCTGCTTGCTTATAAGTTGCCATAGGCTTTTTCATCAGCTGCTGAATTCCACTCAGCTAGTGTTGTCTCAACAGCTTTGGCGTAGGTCAAATCTAACGGAGTCGCTTTGACCAAGATGACTTGTCCTTTTACTTCTGAAAAGCCGATTAAATCTCCGCGTTTTAGACCGAGGCGTTTGCGAATTTCCGCTGGAATCGTTGCCTGATATTTTTCCGTAAGTCTGGAAGCGTACATGGCTTGGGTGTTTTCCGTAATATGGTAATACTGTATTACTATATTACCACAATCTCTTTACAATTTGCCAAAGAAGAGTCCGATAGGTTTAGGTGCTTGGCAGCCGGGTATGTAGATAATAGGATCGACCGACGATGGCTTCGTAACGAGCGGGCACACCAAGTGTTGGACCCCGACTGAGTCTCACAACGATAAGCGTTTAAGGCGGCAACGATCGTTTAATGGAAGGCGAAAAAAGGATATAGGAGCAGGTCCCTTTGTGACCGGTGAGTGAACCGGCAAGGGGACCTGGTTTTTTGTTGATACTTTAAACGGGCGCATGCAATGCGCCCCTACGAAGCTTTTTCTTCTGGCAAATAGGCATAACATTCAACAGCTTGCGGACGTTCCTTCTTATGGCATTTTTCCGGGCTGTTGAATTGACAATCGTCACAAAGATAGCGCTCACCGCGATACTGCTTGACGGCTACGAAAGTAACCACCAGCGCGGCTATTGCAATAATGGCGAGCATTATTAACGACATGCACTTACCTTATATAGAATGGCATATTGTACTTGATCATGCGAAGCCAAAAACTTAAGTCCCTTGAGTCTTTGGATCCAAAACGTCACGCAGTACATCGCCAACTGTGTTGAAACAGAGAATAGTAATGAATATGAAAATGCCGGGCGCTATAAGCCATGGTTGATTGACCAAATCATTGACGTTATCCAAAGCTGCTTTGAGCATATTGCCCCAGCTTGCATCGGGTTGCTGAATACCCAGTCCGATGAAACTAAGACCTGATTCGGAAAGAATAAATCCAGGTACACCCTGAGTGGCAGCGACAATTACAAAACTTGCAGTCTGTGGCAAAACGTGTTTCACAACTGTTGTAAATTCTGGCATGCCGCTTGCTAAGGCGGCTTGCACAAATTCCTCTTCGCGAATAGACAAAACCATGCCGCGAATTATTCTTGCCAGTCCTGCCCATCCAATCATGGAAAGAATGACAGTGATAAGGGCAAATCTTTCAGAGCTCGACATACCTGGTGGCAGAATTGCCGCCAGTCCTATCAACAAGTAAAAACTAGGAATAGACATAATCGCTTCGGCAACGCGCATCATCACATTGTCGACGACGCCACCGGCAAAGCCAGCAATGCCTCCGTAAAGAATACCGAGAGGAAAAGCTACAAGTAAACCAAGAAATCCAATTGTCAGACTTTTTTGCGCGCCGAAAAATAATCGGGAGAAATTGTCTCTACCATTAATATCGCTACCCAAAAGAAAAATCTGGGCTGGGCTTTCAACGCCAAACAAATGAATATCGCCTGGCATGATGCCGAAGATTTTGTAAGACTCACCTTTAACAAATAGTTTCAGTGGAAACTTCTTGTCTGTTTTTTCTTGATAAGTCTGGCGAAAAGTTGCCGGATCAAATGTTCTTTCCACCTGGTAAACGTACGGCCAAGTAAGTTCGTTGTTTGAATCTTCAAAGTGCACCGGCGTGGGTGGCGCATTTGCCAGGTCTGCGTCACTGAAATACATGCTATATGGTGTTAAGGGGTCAGCAAAAGCTGCGCAGAAGTACAATACGCACAAGACAATAAGTCCTGCCCGAGCAACTTTGTCTTTCCAGAGTCGCTGCCAGGGCGTCTTGCGAATTGGCGGCAATGCTGTTGGTGCTTCTGCTGTTAGTAAGGTCGATTCCATTGTGTGCACCTACTGAAGTGTTATGCGGGGATCGACAACCTTAAGCAAGATGTCGGCGATAAGATTACCCATAATGAGCATGACTCCACCAAGCATTATTGATGCCATAACGAGATTCATGTCTTTGGTTAGCACAGCCTCAAGCGTCAGTCGCCCGAGTCCTGGGTAGGCAAGCACGGTTTCTGTTAGCGCTGCTCCGCTTAACAGTGCGGCAAATTCAAAACCGAGCAAAGTAATAAGTGGATTTATGGCATTGCGCACAGCATGATGATAGATAACGGAATTTTCCGGTAGTCCCTTGGCGCGAGCTGTGCGCACATATTCTGCGCGCAGCACATCGAGCAAATTAGCGCGCATTTGTCTTTGAATGCCGGCTAGTCCGACAAAAGTCAAAACAGTCACAGGGATTATCAAATGCTGTGCCATATCCAGTGCCTGTCCTAGCGCGTCGCGCTCAAAGAAGTCAGGACTGGTTAAGCCACCAATAGGCAGCACTCGTGTTGCTAACGCAAACATGAGGAGTAAAAGAGCCATAAGAAATGTAGGCATGGACATGCCTGTAGTGCTTATCATGCTGCACAACTTATCCTGCCATCGCCCTCGGTGAACTGCTGCCCATACTCCAAGTGGAACGGCAATCAGCCAGGTGAAGAAAATTGTTAGCACGCCAAGTAAAAGTGTGTTGCCTGCTCTTTGCATGAGAAGAACAAAAACCGAACTTCCAGACGTGGAAACTCCCAGATCGCCTCTCAGTAGATTACTCAACCAAATTCCATATTGAATAACTGGAGGCTTGTTCAATCCCAGTCTTTCTTCTTCAGCTTTAATGGCAGCTGCCGAAATTGCCGGATTGGCGCGAAGTGTCGCCAGCGGATCAATTGGAGCTAGTTTCAACATCGTGAAACTCATTACCGAGATAATGAAAAGAAGTGGTAGCGCTTGCAGAATTCTTTTGAGAATATATACGGGAACGGACATCGTTAGTTGGCTCCCTTTGGCTGATTGCTATAGAAATATATTTCTTCCAGGTTGTGCATGGAACCCAGAGGCGTGTAGTTAATTCCCAGTGGTAGTGGCTTGTAGTTGCCGACAGAGTTTTTGATTGAAGTTAAAAGTAGTGGCGTATACAAATATATGAATGGCTGCTGTTCGTAAACAATTGCTTGGTATTCGTTGCAATATTCATGTCTTTTGGTTTCATCAAATGTTGTGGCCATCTTATCGAAAAGCTCATCTATTTTTGCCTCCCAGTCTCTTCTATCAGGGACGATAACTTTTCCAGTGCTGTCTGGCTTGCGTTGGTCAAACATGTGTAGGCGACCATCAGATTTCCAGACGTTGGCTCCATCGTAGGGCTCGATGCGTGGACCTGTTAGCCCCATTACGATGGCTTCCCAGTCTAATGAGTGGTCGGCTTTACTTATGAGGATATTGAAATCAATTGGTTGATAGTTGACCTTGATGCCGAGCTTCTTCAATTCGTCCATGATTATGATGCAGACTGCATCGCGAATAATGTTGCCTGAATTCGTTAGAAGTGAAAACTCGACCTTGTGTCCATCGGCGTCATAAAGTCCGTCTGCTTTTTTGACAAAACCGCCTTGTTTGAGCAAATTAGCTGCTAAATCTAAGTCTTGTGGGTATTGTTTGAGATCTTTATTGAGAAATGGTGATGCTTCAGATTCGGCAGTATATAGAGGGAGTCCTACTCCGCGCAGTACGTTGTTAACTATGCGCTGGCGGTTCAATGCATGACTGACTGCTTGACGGAAATTGAGATTGTTGAACCATTTTTGTTTTATAGGATCGACATAGTATTTTCCTGATTCCGGATCTTTTCTTCTGTTCATATTGAACATGATGAACATCGTGCCGTCATCAGGACCTAAACCATGCATTGTAAAATTGCCGGTTTTCTCACGCTGTTTCATCAATGCTGCATCTGGACCTTTGACGGAGCGAATATCCAGCAAATCTAGTTCGCCTGCGTAGAATTTCAATATTTGCGTATTTTGATCAGGTACAATCGCATAGACGAATTTATCCAGATAGGGGAGTCTTGTCCCTTCTTTGTCGACCATGCCATATTTTTCGTTGCGTAAGAATTCTGCCCTTTGACCAGGCACATAACGCAGTAGTTTGAAACGTCCACTAGTAACTAGTGTTTTGGGATCACAGTTAACATCCCAGAAGGACTGAAACTCTTTCATGTTTTTCTTGGTGATTGGCTCGACAATGTGCTTGGGACCAATTGGTACACCGGACAAGCTATTTAAGAACGGCACGAATGGAACATCGGTGTGGATCTTGACTGTCAGGTCATCTACTTTGGTAGTTGTGGGAAACTTTCCGTAAACAGACAGGACATCTCGTCTGCTGCTGTTACCAAAGCCTTTGCCGATTAGTGTATTCATCGTAAAGACAACATCATCGGCGGTTATTGGTTTGCCGTCGGACCAAGTAAGTCCTTTGCGTAAGGTAATCACATAGTCTTTTTTATCAGGACTTATCTCGATTGATTTTGCTAGTCGACCGTAAGGCTTTCCTGTCCAGGCATCGGTGTCAACCAAATGCTCAAACATGAGATAGCCTATTCCGTCACTTTCTACATCGGCTGCAGCCCAAGGATTAAAGGTCTTGGGTCCGGAACCGAATGTAGATACTGTAAAAGTACCGCCGCGTTTTCCCGTTTCGCCACGCGACTGCCATAGCTCTTCGCCATCTGAATTTGTGACCAATTTAAACGGACCTGGGTCCGGATATTTTGATTCCAATGCCAGAGATTTGGAACTGGACGACGATGAAACTTCCTTTTTGCCTGCGGTTGAGCAAGCAGTTAGAAGCATCGCTGAGGCGCAACTTAAAGCGAGGATATTTCTCACTTCTTATAGATTTCCTCAAGGTTGTGCAAACCATCGCTTGTCTGCGTAAGTGGTGTTGGATCGTAGTTGCCTAGAGTATTGCGGGCGGCCATTATATTCATCGGGCTAACCAAATAAATAAACGGCGCTTCTTCGTAAACGACCTTTTGTGCTTCCTGGTAATACTCTTTGCGTTTTGCCTTGTCCATGGTGGTGGCGCCCAAGCTATAAAGCTCGTCAATGCGTTTCTCCCATGGGCGGGCATCGGTTACGGTCACTTTGCCTTTCTCGTCTGCTTTACGCAAATCAAATAAATGTAAACGACCGTCCGATTTCCAGACATTGCCGCCATTGTTTGGCTCAAGAGGATCGCCACCGCCGAAGCCTAGCATGCAGGCATCCCAGTCAAGCGAGCTTTCAACGCGATCGCCAAGCGTATGGAAGTTGATCAGTTGCAGGTTAACCTTCATGCCTAATTTTTTGAGGTCGTCTGCGATCATCGCGCCAACTGCTTCGTTGTAACTGCTGCCGGAACCGGCAATCAGGGTAAATTCAACTTTGTGACCGGTGGAATCATAGAGAAAACCATCATCATGTTTTTTGAATCCGGATTTTTCAAGCAATGATTTGGAATAATCCAAGTCGACTGGAAAGCCTTTTAAGTTGTTGTTAAAAAACAAACTTGCCGACGATTCAGATGTATATAAAGGAAAACCGACACCCTTCAAGTAATTAGCCACCATGTTTTGACGATTGAGTGCATGGTTAACTGCCTGGCGGAAATTTGTATCGTTGAACCAGGCAGACTTGTAGGTAGGAACATAAGGCTTGTTTGTCTTGGGGTTATTCCGGCGATTCATGTTGAACATAATGAACGATGTTGCCAGATCCGGACCAAGGTTGTAGAGCTTGAAATTCTCCTCGTTCTGCTTGGGAATGAGATCGACAACGTCGCGCGGACGGATATGTGTTAGATCAAGCTCCTTGGCACGAAACTTAAGTAGTGTCGTGTTGGGATCAGGGATAATTAGATACGTTAGTTTGGAAATATATGGAAGTCTTTTGCCATCCCTGACCATTGGGTAATTTTTTGTGGGGACAAATTCTACACGCTGAGATGGTACGTAGCGAGATAAAACATATGGACCGTTGGTGACCAATGTTTTTGGATCGACATTGGTCGACCAGAATCTTTGAAAAGCGGCTCTACCATCTTTTCCCTTGATAATTGGTTCAAAAATATGTTTTGGCGCGATTGCCATACCCAGCAATCGTTCAAAAGGAGCAAAAGGTTTTGGTGTTACGTACTTGTTGGTCAATTCGTCAACAACGGTAACAACCGGCGATTTTCCGTCGATGGATGTTATGTCGCGCAAAGAGCTGTTGCCGTACCCTTGAGCAATAATGGTGTTCCAAGTAAAGGCAACGTCTTCGGATGTAATCGGTTTGCCATCCGACCATTTAAGTCCCTTGCGTAGTTTTGTTGTGTAAGTGAGACCATCCGGTTCCATCTTGACCTCGGCGGCCAATCCTGGAACGACTGCTCCTGAGTAGCCATCCATATCAAGCATCGATGAAAACATTAAACCGGCTAATTGCGACGAATCGACATCAGATGCTACCCATGGGTTAAAGGTTTTGGGATCGTGTCCGACAAGTGGTCTTATTAGGGAGCCACCAAATTTACCTACGGGAAAACGACCTTCGCGAATTTCCGCATCTTCAAACATCACAGTTTTGTACGGTCCGGGAGATTGTGGATTGACAAGCGGTAAGGCGCTGTTGCTTTGACCTTGTCCAGATGGCTGTACAGAACTTGATGCATGATCACTTTTTTGTTGCGCGCATCCGGTTGTCACCAAAAGCGATACCAGTGAGATCAACAAAGTGTTGCGTGATTTGCTCATGCGCCCTCCATAGCGGTAAGTTATCCGTATTCGTTCAATTCTATAGAGCTTACTCTCAATTATCGATATCTTGGCAGGACAATTTAAGTAGACATTTTGATCTGGCAAGAATAAACTGGCGCTGGTGGCGGGTTTGTAAACTCGCAATGTCTAATAATCGGGAAGAGGAACGACGATGAAGCGTCACATACTGGTGGCATTAATTTCAACAGGTGCAATGTTGAGTTCGTCAACACAGGTTTTTGCCCAGCAAAATGACGCAAATCCCAGTGCGGCACTTCCGTTTATGCAGCTCAATCAGATCTACCAGACAAAAAGCAGATACTTCTTTCCGCAACTGCCACCACCACCGCGTAAGCCGGTAAATTGGGCAGGTGATGCCAACGAGCGGGCCTACAACATGTTTCTGCAGCCGGACTGGGAGCCATTTTCGGCTCCAGGTGTAACCGGTCCGCAGATTCCCGTTTCAACAGATGTCACTCGCGTCAACAAACCAAACGACGATTATGAAAGTCCGGGCGGCTATATTCGGGTAAGTCCGGGAACCTTTTCGCTTTGCACCAGCAGTTGTTATGGTTTAACCGACAGTCAAAAACGCTTTGTCATATTTGCTCTAAGAGGAAGTCTTTATTCCGTTGAGACTTATACGCATTTGACCTTACATAAAGGAAGAATGCTTGTAATCTCCAGCCGGGTGCCTGTTCAAGTTAATGCCGGTGGTGCCAAGGTTCTCGTCGCCTCTGGCGCATCTGCAATTGTAGAAACAGCTGGTGATGGTATCACCAGAGCTTATTGTCTATCAGCTGACAAAACAGCTAAAGCCGCCGGTATGACTGTGTCTATGGTTGGTGGCGCTGACGCTGTTAATGTCCAGCCTGGACAAGAGGTTGGTGTCGCTGCAAATGGTGCATCGGTTGCTCTACTTGAAGCAAGCGATGGTATAGCCAGACGCCCCTTGGTAAGTGATGCCAACGGAAAACTAGCTCCGGAAATGCGCATGTGGGAATTCTCCTTGGCGCAAATGGCTGACTACGATTTGTCTCTTGGTTGCCGGAAGATTAGCCAAGGCAGTGATTATCCAACGACTCTGCTCAAATATACTTACGGCAATATACTTGATTACTCCGCTAAGCAGGCAGAGTTTGCACAGCTCGCGCGAGGCCCGCACAGTGTTCCTGTAAAGACAACTGCAAACAAGACCAAACAAGCAATGAAGTTTGAAAAGGTTGCCAGCAAAATCGGTGACAACCAAGCCTTCAAGGTAATGTCATTCGATAAGTTGCACTATGTAATTACCGATGGGCAAAGCCTACTTAATCAAGACAAGCCAAAAGTAGGTATGCCGTCCTATGAACTCTATAATGGTAAATTGCTCGTCTACGCCAAAAAGCCTCTGAAAGTTAAAGCTGACAACGTAGTCACTACTGTTGAAGGCGGAGCAATGGTTCTTTTCAAAAACGATGACAACAGGCTGAAGATTATTAGCTTGGGCGACATGCACCGAAGATCAGTAAGAGTCACTGCCGGTAAAAACACAATGAGAATTGCTCCGGGGCAGGAACTAATGATTACGGAGAAAATGCCTGATGTTGTTGATGTCTATGATGTGCACAAAGTTGGTCATCGCGGTATCAGCATAAGAAAGGTTGATGCTTTGGGTCATGTTACTGTAAGCGATGTCTCCGTCGGCGATATAGTTGTGCATGAGCCGTTAGTTACTGCTTTCCGTGCATACGCAAATACTCCACAGGAAAAGAAATTGTCCGCACAAATGGAAAAGACAGCAGCGAGTTTGTCCCTTGTCAGATCCAAGGGCGGACTATTCCAGATGGGACATCCTGATGATGAATCGGGCGCTTCAAGACATGTGGCGTCGCGTTGTAATAGTTGCTTAAAATAACGCGCCAGTAAAAGGGCGCAGATTAGTTGTTAGGCTAAGGCGCCCCTACAAATACATCGGATTGAAAGTGCGTTGCACTTACGAAGATACTTCGACTTCAAAGGTGCGTTGCCAGGGAAATGTGAACTTGAGTTCGCCAGGTTCGTATTCCAATGCTTTGGCAAGTTGTTTTGCGTAAGGACGCATTAGCTTTTCCAGCTTATCTGCTGACGCTTGTCCTTTAAGTTGCGGACGAACTTGTGTTTGATAAGCCCAATCATCCATAAGTCTTACAAACAAAGCTTTTTGGGCAAATTCCTCCGTTTGAGCCTCTGAGGCTTTTGCATAATGACGTGCGGCAGCCGTAGCTAATACGGAGCCAATTGTGTTGCCGGATGTGTTCCATGCTCCGTATGCCCAAAGTTTTTTCAATAAATCCGGTCGCTCTAAAAGTTCCGCTATAAGCATCGGGTCGGCGCCATTGGCATAAGCCACGTCGCAGATGACGCAAGGATATTGTGATGTGGCGATGTAATCGAGAGTCTGTTTGACAGAGCGAGCTGTATTTAAGTGCGACTTGTCTGCAAGGTTAGGAAGGGTTATGTGATCGCCTTGCTCATCTTCATTGCCGTGCACAATAACAAAGAAGTCGGCAGCGCCACTGACACGGCTTATTCCGGCTGCATTTAATTGATTAGTCACACTTTCGCCTATTGTCTGACCTTCGTAACGGCTCTTGCAATTGACGACGCCACTTGTACTGAAGCGGACAAGCGCTTTTGGCGGAGTCGGCAATTTGCTTGCAAGAAATCTTGAAATGAGAGTGCAAATAACTTCGTCAGCTCCAGCGTAAGCAAAGATGGAATTTGCTAAGTTTTTTTCCTGGCTAAGTGTTTGCAACTGTTGTTTTTCTGAAACGTTTAATCCGAATTCGCCCGAATCGTCTTGGCTAAATATAAGACTGGAGAACAGTCCTTTCTCCGTCTGCTCCACTAATTGCAAATTAATGGCGTGATTGCGTTTGCGCGTTGCTAGATAATCTTGTCTTATGTCATTGGGAATTTTGCTCTCTAGAAGAGCCACATTTTTTGACGCTTCTTTCTCAAGCTCTGCTTTGTGCAATTCCGAAGACCAGGCAAAAAGCTCCCGACCAAATTCTTTCCAGTAGGTTTTTTCTTCCGTGTTGTCGTAATTGTCTGATATGCGCATGATGCTGGATTGAGCAAGGATAGACAACTTAGTGCCATTGCCCAATTCGATAAGTTTGTTCAGGCGGGCAAGTATTTGATCAAGTGTTTCTTCGCTACGCCGCGAAGTAATTAAGCCGCCGTGCAAAAGCGTGTCGAGGCAAATAATCAATGCTTCCGGTTTTTCGTTCTTGATTGTCGTATCAAGCCATGAATAAATCTCATCAATTTTGGCCGGTTCATTGAGCGATCCAAGAAGCTCGCGCGGCGGCACAAGCGGTTCAATTCCGGCAACCTGAGCTACCAATTGCGGGTAATGATACGTAACCGGGCGATTATCTATGGGAATGAGAGCTAATTTCATATTCGTCTTTCTAGGGCTGTCCTGAATTCAAATTGCTTGGATCAGAAGTCTGTCCCATCGGCACTGCCGGCGCAGTCATAAATTGCAGGCGCTTCTTCTGTCCGGTCTCTGCTTGCACAAGCACGCCGTTAACTACTTCCTGATTCTCTGAAAGCGCAACTGGTGCTGCCAGCAGAACATCGCTAAAGTCAGGCTTAGTCCAAACTGCCGCTTCAAAATAAAGATACTGTCCGACCAAATCACCTTGAATGGGTGTAGTTACAACGAGCTTTGCCGATCCATCATTGTCGATTGTGCCAATTGCTACCACTTTGCGGTCAGCACCAAGACGCAATTTGTGACCGTAAATTGGCGATGCTCCTGTATCTTTGTCGGCCATTGCCAGTGCTACTTGCTGTCCGGGTTTAGCGCGTACGGTAAATTCGGCATTTTTGCCCAACACCATATGATCGGGCAAGTAAACTTTGGCTGATACCAGTCGATCACTCAAGCTTGATACTGAAAGTCGTGAACTTAATTTGCTTATTGCAATCGGTTTTAGTTCCGGCTTTTCAGTCTCTCCAATTGCCCCTGCCATAGGCAACCTCATAGAACCTTCAGGCATTGCTAACTGAACTTCGTCTAAATGCGTGGCATCATTACTGTGCGCAACGGGTGGACCGAATGGTGTTGCCGTTTTGCGCAGGATATCGTCACTGGTGACATCTTGCGCGCTTGCTCCGCTGGCAAGAAGGCTTGCAATCAAACAAGCTAAGCTAAATTTTGTAGCGATTCGGGGGCTTGTCATAATCGTGTATGCTTGGACTTAGGCAAATAGTAGCACTTATAGACCAATGCCGCCGGGGAGTAACGTGAGCCAGACCGCCGATTTCATGCCTAAGAAGATAAACCGGCTGCATTGGCTTGGCGGCTTGGCCCGCTCATGGGTAGTCGATCAAATACCTTTAATAGAAGCCTTTTGGGTTGCCGCCTCTTTGCATGTCTTATTCTTTCCAGTAATTTGGGCATCCGGTTGGATGCTTCCCTGGCCAAAGTCACCAGTCGACGTAACCATAATCGAAATCGATTTGCAGCAATGGATGAAAGACGGCAAGCCCGGCAAAGTCATTCACGTCAGACCGCCAGAGCTGAATAAATGAGATTGGCATTCAGAATCATATAGTTTTTATTGAAATAAACGACGATCGGGGAAACGTTGGTCATCCCTGTCCTTGCAGCTATTTGTACGCGATTGTGCTAACCGTATTTACAGCGGTTTAGTCTACCTCTACACTGTCGCACATTATGTACCAGGGGGCGATTTTCGCGGCGGTGTGATTATTTCTCCAATTGGATACGTTTTGACGCGCCGTCTAGATTCTCAATAATAATTGCTCCAAAACACATTAATTCTTCCCGGATTGGGAAAATAATGTTGACAAAACTTCCCATTTTGGGAATATATAGGGAGCCAAGAGGTGGGAATGAAAGTCATCCATTGGGGGCGTGCCCGGCAATTCTTTCGAAAGCACAGAGCAGCCGAAGCGCCGCTTAAATCATGGAAAACAGCCGTTCAGTCCTTGGAGTGGAAGAACTTTGCAGATGTACGAAAGAGTTTTACAACAGCCGATTGGGTAGAAGGAAAAATCGTATTTGATATCAAAGGAAATGACTTTAGACTGATCGCCATAGCTCAATTTGAAAATGGAAAACTCTATATCCGGCACGTGCTGACACATGAGGAGTACGATAAAGGTAACTGGAAAAGGTAAGTAAGGTAATGCCCGCAACTGCACACGACAAGACATACGAAAAGTTGATCAAGCGCTTTCCTTTGCGCCCGATTCGTAATGACGAGCAAAATGACCTTGCGGCGGAGATTTGTGATAGCCTGACCGATCGCATGGGCGAGCTAAGTCAGTCGGAGCTTGATTATTTGGAAGTGCTTAGCGATTTAATACTGAAGTATGAATCGAAATGGGATAGTGACCTCCCAAAAATGTCTCCTCGAAACCTTATTGAATATCTCATGAATCAAAATGATTTATCACAAAAGGACTTAGTAAGCGAGTTTGGTGCTCCTAGCCGCGTCTGTGAATTTTTGGCGGGCGAAAGACGTCTTAGTCTAGAGCAGGCGAAGCGATTAGCGAAACGTTTTAGAATAGATATCAACAGATTGATAGTCTAAGTCTACATTTTTGTTGGTTCGTTGGCTGGAGAAGCGGTTAGTTTGTTTAAGCGCTCAATTACTTCACCTGCTTGTTTTGTGCGGTGCGTGGCTTCTAAAATTTTGGCGTAGTCGGTGAGGTTACCCTTCAATGCATCCTTGCCCATGTCACCGAATTTTTCATTGATGGCAATGGCACGTAAAAGAGGTGATTCAGCCTTCTCGTATTTGTTGTCATCGATGTAAGCGGCAGCCAAATTGGCAAGGCTTGTTTCAAGAATTGGGTGTTCTGCGCCGAACTTCAATTGATCAGCAATTTGCACGGCGCTTTCTAGAGCCGATTGCGCTTCTGCGTAGTTCTTTTGCTTGATGTAAAAGCGACCGAGTTCATTGAAGCTGGCAGCCAGCAAAGAATCATTTTCAAATGTGCAGGTCTCGGCAATTGAGAGTGATTTTTTTAGGGCTTCTTCGGCTTCTTTCATTTTGCCTTGCTTTTCCAAAAGCATGGCTTTAGTGCGCAGAATGTGCACATTGACGCCCTGGTCGCCTATTTTCCTTTCCGTGGACATCGCTGTCGTTGCTTCTGTAATGTATTTTTCTGCATCGGGATATTTGTTTTGATAAATAGCCGAAGCAGCTAAGTTATTCAAGTCGGCGGCAACTGCTACGTTGTCTACTGGTTTGCCTTTGCGGCGAATATCTACGGCACGGATGTAATAGCCATCGGCATCAGCGTAGCGTGAGTTGAGAAAATAAATACCGGAGATGCGTTCGCAAATTTCAGCAATTGATGGGTTGGCAGCTCCATGGGCTTTTTCGGTCATCTGAAGGCAGTGTATGTATTGAGCTTCAGCGTCGGCCAATTTGCCTTCGGCCATTAATGTGTCAGCCAAGCCGTGGATCATCTGTAATTGTGTGTTGTCGCCAATTCCTGCTGATTGGGCTCTGCCTATTGCATCTCTAAAGCTCTTTTCGGCACTTCTAAAATCGCCCATGCTGTATTGAGTTTGAGCATCTTTAAAAACGCTTTGCCAGGTTGGTGCAGCAAGCATTGGCTGGACAGACAGGGCTAGGGTGAAAGCTAAGGCTATTACAACTGGTGATTTCATGAGATGTCCTTATTTGTGGAAGGTGATTCGGGCGCATGCAATGCGCCCCTACGAAATTATGTAAATGGTTTCATTTCGATGAACAAAGTTTTTCTACCATTAGATACATACGACGAATACCATTGCTGAATTCGGCAAGCGGTATCCTTTCGTTTATGCCATGAACGGTACCAATTTGCTTTTCATTTATTTGAAATGGCAAAAAGCCGTATGACGTGATTCCTAAATCTCTAAACCAATGACTGTCAGTAAACCAGGGGATAATTACCGGTACAACAGGCACTCCAGGCGCTTCTTTGGCAGCTACTGCCTTAATTGTCTCAATGCATTCCGTGTTGAATGGGGACGGCTCAGCCTTAATCCAATCAAGTTTGGTTACTTCGACTTGAGGATCATTGATGATTGATTTTATCTCGGTCACAAAGTTATCCGGATTTATTGAAGGCAATAAGCGGCAATCTAATTCTGCAGTTGCTTCCGATGGAATTACATTTGTCTTGTAGCCGGCTTTAATTATGGTCAATGAAAATGTATTTTGCAGCATGGCAGCTTTCATGCTGTCTTTCTGCAATGTCTTTAGTGTCTCCGGGTTTTTCACTGCAGCATCGATGTCGGCAAATGCTGTTTTCAATTGTCCTTTTTCAGCAACGCTAATTGATTTGAAGTATTCGCGCACTTCAGGCAAAACAATTGGTTTCATTGGCGAATCAACAAGCTTCTGCAAAGCACGCGCTAATTTATTTGGTGCTGAATTGGCAATAGGCATGGAAGCGTGTCCGGCAGCGCCTTTTGCAGTTAGCTTTAGCCACAGCAAATTCTTTTCGGCAACGTCAATGCCCCAATAACGAGCTTTGCCGTCTTCTGTTGAATCAATGTAGAAGCCTTCCGTCAAAAGGTATTCTGCATCTTTAATTAGTTCTGGATGGTGATCGACAAACCACTTTGCACCCATTGCTCCGCCTTGTTCTTCATCGGCCGTGCCGAGGAAAATTACATCACGGTCGAGTATGCGTCCCGAGCGCTTGAGCAAAAGCATTGTTTCCAATTCGGCAATGCCCATGCCTTTCATATCGAGAGAGCCGCGTCCCCAGAGTTCGTTATCGTGAATCTCTCCTGAAAAAGGGCCATGTTGCCAGTTTTCTGCTTTAGCCGGCACAACATCGATGTGGCTCAAAAGAATTATTGCTTTCTTTTTGCCGTTGCCTTTAAGCCGAGCATAAATACAAGCCCGACCAGGAGCTGATTCGAATACTTGTGGTTCAAAACCGTTAGCCTTTAAAATCGAAGCAAGATAATCAGCACCGGCTTTTTCATTGGCGGCAATGCCTGGTCCATTGCTCGTGTCGATTCTCAAATAGTCGACTAAATATCGCGTAGCTTCCGTGCCTGCTTGTTCAAAAGAAAGGGGCTTCGATACGCCTTTAGCAACAGCATTAGCAGCGACACTAAATGTGGTGCTTCCGGCAACGGCAATAACCAAAGAGCTGAGCCCTAGTTTTTTCCAATTCATGACGTTGCCTCCGCATGGCTGCTGCCAAGTGTATAAATAGATAAGTCCAAGTAGAGTATCAGCTAGCTCAATGCGAAACAAAGTTGAGTATCTTTAATTATTGTGGGAGCGCTGTCGATGCCAGTGCAGTCTAGATTTAATGCCTTGCGATAATGCCTTTCTTGTATGCTAGTTGCGTCGCAAGAGGTGTGGGAATTTTCTCTTGGATGATGCCTAAAAAGGTGTCTGTTGGCAAGTGCCGGATATTCCTCAATTGTCCTTGTAATATCCGCACTTGAATTCTTCCCCTTTGTATCGTCAGGTGAGGATGTTTTGTCGTGAGTAAGAAATCCTGGAAGTTTCCACCTGATATATCTGTTGATGCATCTTTGATTGAGGCGGCTTTTGGCTCGGAGCTTTTAGCAAAGCTCTTGGTAAGGCGTGGGCTTAAAACCGCAGAGACAGCGAAAACATTTCTTGATGCCGCAAAATACACGGCAACCAGTCCATTTGAATTGCCTAACATTGAACGTGCCTTGGAGCGCATAGAAAAAGCTATCGACGGACAAGAAAAGATAACCGTCTATGGCGACTATGATGTAGATGGCGTCACTGCTACATCAGTGCTTCTAACAGTCTTGAAAGATCTCGGCGCGCAAGTTGATTTCTATATCCCGCATCGCACCAATGAAGGCTATGGACTCAATCTAAAAGCAGTCAGCATTCTTGCCAGTAAGAATCGCACTAAGCTCATTATCACTTGTGACTGTGGCGTATCGAACTTTGCCGAAATAAACTTTGCCAAATCACTAGGTGTGGACACAGTTGTTGTTGATCACCATACAATGCCTGAGCTTTTGCCTCCGGCTTCAGCAACAATTCATCCGAAACTTCTGCGCGAAGAGCACCCGTTGTACAACCTTCCCGGTGTGGGCGCGGCTTACAAATTATGCGAAGCACTGCTCATTAAAAAAGGCATGCCGGAAAAAGCTGATGAACTGCTTGATTATGTAACCTTGGGCATGATTGCGGATTTGGTGCCATTGATTGACGAGAATCGTTATCTGGTGCAAATAGGCTTGCCTAAATTGGTTGCTTCCAAACGTCCCGGCATAAAAGCGCTTTTGTCTCAGTCAAAGGGCAGCGGCACGGACATTGTCGGCTTTGGTATTGCCCCGCGCATTAACGCAGTAGGTCGTTTAGCTGACGCCAATTTGGCTGTGGAATTGATGACGACTGCCGACGAAGCTAAAGCCGAAGAGTTAGCCAAGCAACTTGAACGTGAAAATGAGCGTCGCCAGGAACTTTGCGAAAAGATCAATTACGCCGCTGACCAAATGGTTGCCTCAACAGTTAATTTGGCAAATGATAGAGCCATAGTCATCTACGACGAAGGCTGGCACCACGGTGTTGTTGGTATTGTTGCTTCGCGTTTAGTCGAAAAGTACAACTGCCCTGTTTTCATTGGTGAATTGCACAAAGAAGACGGTATGGTGAAAGGGTCGGCACGCAGTGTCGACGGAGTCGATCTTTACGCTGTGCTGAAAGAAAACGAGCACCTGCTTCAGAAGTGGGGTGGGCACAAGATGGCCGCAGGCTTCGCCGTAGAAGTAGGTAAAGCTGAAGCGCTTCGCTCAGGAATTACCGAAGCTTGCAATCGCATGCTCAATGGCAAACTGCGCGCAGCCACTCTCGATATTGACGCACAAGTTGCGGCTAAAGATGTAACCATGGATTTGGCTAACCTTGTTGCGAAAATCGCTCCATTTGGCATGGCCAATAAAAAGCCTGTTTTAGTAATGCGTGAACTTACATGCGTTGGAGTGCGCGCGCTGGGTAAAGAAGGCAAGCATAGCCGCTTGATGTTGCGCGATACAAAAGAGTCATTGCCATTTGAAGCTGTAATGTGGAATAGTCGCGGCAGAATTCCTGCCGACGGCCAGCAAATTGATGTTGCTTTCATCCCGGAGATAAACGAGTACAACGGCACCAAGCGTTTGCAACTGGTTTTAGTCGATTGGCGCCCAGTCGGCGAAGCTGATAGCGTCGACGATGATGACAGTTCAACACTTTTGCCGGTATCAACCGTAGTTGATGCTGCTAAGAGATCACAAGTTGCCGCCGTTGCACAACCTGTTGAAGCGAAAACTACAGATAGCGTCAATGCTCAAGCTGATTCGGCTGCAGTGCCTTCAGTGCGGTCTGTGAAATTGAACTTCAAAGATTTACGTGATCATAATTCACCGACAGGATTGGTCGAATCCGCCGCGCGCAAATTGGGTTCGACAGTGGCAATCTTTGGCGAATCTTGCTTGAAAATTCCGGGCATCGACTTTGCTGATAGAACGGCAATTGGTTCGGCAAAGAATTTACTTCTCTGGCAATATCCGCCCAGTCTAAAAGTATTTCGCGATTTAATTGGTTCATCTGTTCGTGAAGTTTATATCGTTGGTGGCGTACCTATTGAGTCTGAAGACACCAAAGCTTTTCTCAAGAAGCTTTTGGGCTTCGTGCGCTTTGCTGTAAACAAAATGGAAGGCAAAGTGCCGGGTGAAAAGCTGGCTGTCGCCTTAGGCACAACCAAAATGTGCGTTGCCTTGGGATTGACGATGCTCAATAAGATGGGCGTCCTTGAATGGTTTGCCGAAGATGGCGTTATCTATCTGGATATCACCGGTGAGCCGGAAGAAAAGCCGGAAAATATTGCGGAGTTTCGCCATTTAGCTAGTTCTCTAAAGGAAGTCTACGAATTTAGAAACTGGCTGAAGGACAGCGAATTTAAAGAGATTCAACAAGCGCTTGCGCTAAACAAAGTAGAACTACACAAAGAAAATGCGAGGAGGACCGATGACTTCGGGCACTATGATCAACCAGAACAAAGTAGATTGGCTCAAGAGCAAAATTCGTGACATTCCGGATTTCCCCAAAAAGGGAATTATCTTCAAGGATCTGACGACACTGCTCAATGATCACGAGGCTTTCAATTTTGTCGTTGAAGCGTTGACGGAAAATGCACGTGGCTTAAAGCCGGATTATATCGCCGGAATCGAGGCCCGTGGCTTTATTCTGGCTCCGGCTGTAGCACACAAATTGGGCATTGGTTTTATTCCAATTCGTAAACCAGGCAAACTTCCGCACACCGTTGAGAAGATTTCCTATGATTTGGAGTATGGCTCCAACACATTGGAAATACATGTTGACGCTGCTGAAAAAGACAAGCGGGTGCTCATCATTGATGACTTGCTCGCAACCGGCGGCACTGCGCATGCAGCTTGCCAGCTAGTCGAAAAGATTGGCGCAAAAGTAGCAGGCATGAGCTTCTTAGTTGAATTGGATTTCCTCAGCGGTAGAAATAATTTGCCAAAAGGTGTCGAGATATTCTCGATAATTCACTACTAACGGGCGCATGCAATGCGCCCCTACGAGTAGGAGCCGTCGAGATTGCGAATGCTTATCTCGCCGGCATGAAGAGTTAAACGCTCGCCGCTTACAGTTTGAACAATTAAGGCGCCGCTTTCGTCTATATCGAGAGCGGTGCCTGTTTTATTACCGGCGGCAGAAATGACTTGCACCTCTTTGCCCAGCGTCACCGAGTGCGTCCGCCAAGCATCCAAGATTTGTGACTTGTTTCCGTCCGAAATAATGTTGGAGACTTCCTCTAAATTTTGCGCCAATTCCGCAATTAAGTGATTTGGATCAACAGGTGATCCGGTAATGTTAGTCAGCCACTCTATGTGATTTATAAGTTCTTCAGGAATGTCCTTTTTTTGCAATTCAAGATTGACGCCAATGCCTAAAATTAGAGCCGGCGAATCGGAACTTATAAGTTCAGCCAATATGCCGCCGAGCTTTTTTTGTCCGACAACCAAATCATTAACCCATTTAAGTCCGACTTCCACTCCGGTAACACTCAAAATTGCGCGACTGGCGGCTACTCCCAGGGCTAACGTGTAGAGCGGAATATCCTCTTTGGCGCACGTTGGTCTAAGTAGAAAACTAGCGTAAATGCCTGCATCTTGCGGCGATTGCCAGATTTTTCCTTGCCGCCCGCGACCGGCCGTTTGTTTGCGGGCAAGCACAATAGTGCCTGAAGGCGCATTGTCTTTCGCCAGCTGTGTAGCGCGAGTATTGGTTGAGTCGATTTCCGGCCAAAGTTCATTAGCTTTGGACCGTCCGACAATGCTTGTCGTAAGGTAAGACTCTATTTTGCTTAGATCAAGCTTGATAGTTGACAATTGGTTGTTTCCAAAATGCTTGTAGAATACAAGGCGTCGCAGAAAAGCCAAGTGAACAAAGACGAGTAAAAATGAAATACCTGACTTCAGCAGTTATGATAGCGCTTGTCACTGCAAGCGTCACCAGTTGTACATTTAACGATTCTCAAGAGCGCCAATGGCTTGAATGCCAGGCGCGGCTTTGCCAGTCGCTTGATGGAGGTCATGTAGAAAAAGCCGAGGGTCTTCTTGAAGAAGAGTTGAAGCGAATTGAAAATTCCTCCTCAGGATCACATGAGCAGTATCTGGAAAGCCGGTGTTTGTCAGCTTTAGGGAAGCTATATCGCTATGACGGCAAGGCGGACAAGGCGATTTTCCCTCTAACTACTTTATTGGAAATCAAAGAAACAATTGATAAGAAGCGTCATTTGAAATTAGCGCACGTTCTAATTGAAATTGCCGATTGCTATATCGATCAAAAGAAATACAAAGAAGCAATTGATTATCTATTGCGCGCTGCTGTCATGCAACAGAGCATGTCGCCTGACACAACCATTAATTGTCTGCGCAAATTGGCTCGCGCGTATGAATCACTCAACAATAAAGAACAAGCGCAACTCTTCTATCAATTGGCAATTGATGCTGATGCCGGTCAGCAGAGTATTCCTGAAGACAAAAGAACGGATCTAGTGCTTTTTGATCAGGCTAATTTGATGTGGGACTACTCCTCGTTTTTGGCGCGGCAAAACAAACAAACACAGTCTGATGCGTTAGAAGCAAGAGCTGATCACATTTTCAAGATTTTGGTTGATCGTTCCGCCAAGGTTGGACCAGACGACAAATATGTCCTTGGATTTAAACCCGATTCGGACGCGGCCAAAGTTGCTAATTTAGTCAATGTGCTAGTCGACAAAGGTAAATATGCCGATGCTGAAGCATTGCTTGATAGGTTCTATGACATAAGCGTTGATCTGGCAGGCTTTGCTGATGAAAACAGCAACGGACAGTTCATTATTGCCTTGCACAGAGTCTGGTGCGGTAAAAAGGGTTCGATCGAGCGGACTGTATCTAGTGTTGTCGACGAAGACACTTTGGCTCTGGTAACAAAAACAGAACCGGCAAAAGTAGACAATGAAGCATTGCTGTCTCAGGCGCAAATTGATTTTAAAGCCGGACGGATAGATGACGCCCAAGCAAAAGCTGCGACAGCTGTTTTGCAAAATTACAATTCACGTGACGGTGTGAAATTGCTGGCAGAAATCGCTCAAAGCAAGAAACGCCTGCAGGAAGAACATGAATTGAGGTTGCGTTTGAAACAGCTAGGTGGCTGAAAACGGAAGAAATTAGCTAACCGGTTGAGTGCTCTTCAAGTCGGTAATTATTTCTTTTGGTCCAGTCAGAAGTTTGTGAATCTGACACTTGTCGGCAATTGCTTTCAAGCTGTCCAGCTGTTCGCCCGTGAGGTTGCCGGACACTTCAATATTGCGGACGATTTTTGGGATTTTGACTCCCGGATTATTTGGATCGTCAATCTTCTCTTCTGTCAGTTTGACCGAGACGGATTTGAGATCCCAGCCGCGGCGCTCTGCAAACATTTGCACAGTGACGGAAGTGCATGAACCTAGTGCGCCTAAAAGCAATTCATGCGGACCAGGAGCCGTATCTTGCCCGCCGGATTCAACGGTGATGTCTGATTGGAATGTATGTTTGCCAACTTTGATTTCTTGTTGGTATTTTTGCGCTTTGCTTGTGACTACAACTTCAGCCATTTACGTTTCCTCCAGGCACGAGCGTGCCAGTTCTGGGACCGATCAAGGCAATCTTAACCGGTCTTTTAGCCAATAGTAGTTTTGTCAAGAAAAGCTTAAGGACGACCAACACCAAGCCCATCGGCAACCCTGTTTATGTAGTTAAACCAGGAAGCAATGAGGTTGATTTGTAATATAGCTGTGTCATCAAAGCCAAAGTTTCTCAGCTTCTCGACATCCTCGCGCTGAATTTTGGCCGGGCTCAAGGTAATCTTTTCGACGTACTCGAGCATGGCGCGATCTTCTTTGGAGAGATCAGCGGTTTTGTAGTCTTTCTTGATTGCGTTTGATAGCGACTCATCCAGAGTCACTCGACGTAGAAATTCTACGTGCGACTCTATTCAATAATGACAGGCATTAAGAGATGAAACCGTTGATGCAATCATCTCGTGTTGCTTACGGCTAAGTGGCAAATCCGGCGATAAGAGAGTACCGAATGTAGCAAACGTGTGATACAGAGTATTCGGCAAGAGGCTGTGCGCCATGATAATTGCCGGTCCCGCATCTTGTTGTTCGTGAGTCATCAAGCTTTCGACAGGGGTCATGTATTCCGGAGGATACATTTTCATCTGTCCTTCAATTGCTTGTCCCAGCTCAGGCGTTGCCTCAGTCATGGGGATGGTCTTAATCCAGGTCATCGTTCTGAATTCCTCGTGAAATACCGCCAAAAATTGCCTTTGGCAGTGGCTCAATTCTAACTGCTTGAAAATGCTAAGACGCCGATGGGCAGAGGGATATATATAAGGAGTCTCTCAACATCTAGTTGAATTTTTCGGCTGTTTTTTGAGCTTGGGCTTGCTCGACATGAATTGTCTTGGCGAAAAGACTTGAAATGCAAACAGGGGTGGGGTTTTAGGACGGCAAAAATCTTTGAGCCGCATAAATAGATAAATAAAACCTGTTCTTCACTTGAAGTTTAATTTCTCCCTCTGACGGGCATAAAAAGTTTGGAGCTAGAGACGGCCGTTACCTGAGTCGGAAGCGAAGGTAAGCCATGTAGAGGGGGCAAGTTGCCCCGTCTTTCTTTGTCTTGTAACTGGCTTACGTTCTAGCTACCAAAGGTCCTCTGATTTTGGAACCGATTTCAGGTAAATCAGCTAAATGATTAGGGTTAATTGCGGCAGCATCCTAAGTCTTCTTCTGGGAATTCAATTGGTCTTCCCAGTTCAACTTTGGGCGCAGGAAGCCGTTCCAAATCCCGAAGTACAGATTGCCAATGACCAAGCCGCTGCAACAACTGCGGCCGCTGCCGCCAGTCAGGCAAGTCCGGTTGTATTAAATGCAGCAGGTGCCGCTGCTGCTTCAAGCATTGTCGTCAATCCTAACCAAACTTTGGTGATTGACTTTGCCAACCTGGGCGGGCACTTAAATCTTGCAGGCGACTTAACCAACAGTGGCAATATCTACGCCTACTCGACAAATCCAAACATTACCGTCGGCAACTTCAACGCCAATAACATTTTGAACAATGCCGGCGCATTAATTACATCAATCTTGCCGCAAGGCGGTATTGCCGGATTGAATTTGGACATGAGCTCGCTGGTCAGTAACTTCAGTCTCAACTTCAACGCATTAAACAGCATCGTTAACGCCGGAACAATTGCCAGTGCCGGCAATCTGTCCATGCAAGCTAGCTCCATAACTAATACAGGCATTTTGTCTGCTTTGAATAACGTTAATTTAACAGCAGCGACTCTAGCCAATACTGCACAGATAAGCGCGCAACTTGGCTCAATCTCATTAGCCACGAGCAACTTGATGAATTCCGGTTTGTTGCAAGCAATGCAAGGAAGCTTAAGTGTAAAAAACATGATGGGTACTAATCTGGCAATTAGTAATATCCTTGGTCAAATAAGAGCTCATGATCAAGTAAGCTTTGAAACATTAGCCTCAATCAAAAATCCTGATGGCAGTTATTTATCCAAGGCAAGTATTTCTTTTGACGGTGGAGTTGTTTCAGGAAGTTCTCTTCACTTCGTAAGTCCGGATGGACATGTAAATGTGCATGCCGGTCAATTGGATGGACCGGTAAACGTTTCTGGTGGAACAGCCATCGTTGGCTCGCAAGTCGGCAACTTATCTATTGCCTCGATGAATCTTACAGGCGATCCTGTTTACTATGCTCAAGGTGGCGATCTTGATTTGAGCGGATTATTTTCCGGCGGCTCGACATTTTCCACATCCGGTGGCGACTTTGTCGGATTGGCCACGGGCAGTATTACTGCCGGCACGGCTCCGGGCAATGCTGTGATTGATGCTTCCAGTGGCAGTGCTGCCGGCGGCAAAATTGTCTTAGCAGCCGGTGCAACTTTTACAACAACAGGCGGTACCAGTCCAATAGCTTGTACGAATTGTGCTGCCAACTACAACATCACAGGCACGAGCGGCTCGGGTGGTAATGTGAACATGTCTACCGTCAGCCTTCTGACAAACAACAATCAAGTTTCAGTGACTGCCAATGGCTCGGGATCATTTGGAAACGTCACCTTGGCAGATATCACAGTAAGTGGTGCCAATTCTTCTGCTGCTAGTGCAGTCATCGATGTCCGTGCCACAGGAGGCGCTGTCTCTCTAGGCGCTCTTAGTTCAACCGGAGGTGCCACAGGACAAGGCGGCTCAATTGCATTACTTGCTACCAATGGTTCTATAACAACAACTGGTATCACTGCTACTGGTGTTACAGGTGGCAATGTCAATGCTGTCTCGACAAATGGACTTAGCTTAGGCAATATCAATTTGTCGGGCACTACTGGCAAAGGAGGTTATTTAGTTGCGGCCACAGGCAACACAACTAATTCGGCCACTCTGACAGTCGGCTCGATAAACACATCAGGCAGTGATGGTGGATTAGTTCTTCTCGCTAATTCTGCTGCCACCACTTCCGGTACAAATGTCTCTGTAACCGGTGCAATTACGACTGACGCAACAGGATTTAACGGACGAGCGGGACCTGTTTCAATTGTCGGTTCGGGGGCGGTCAATATCGCTTCTTCAATTTCAGCAAAAGCCACGGCTAACGGTTCAAGCACCTCGGCGCGTGGCGGTTCTGTCTTTATTTCCAGCGGCGGCACTGGCTCAACGGCAATTACGGCCGGCACAATTGACACGAGTGCAACTAATAACGGTTCAGGCGATGTCGCAGGCAATATCATTCTTTTGTCTGCTACGGGCTCGTCAGGCAACAATCCAAGCAATATTTCCGCATCCAGTTCTAACTTCACGCAAACAGGAGGCACTGCCGGCAGCTTCCTCATCTATGGATTAGCCGGTGCTTCAACGACAGTGCCGACAAATCTCAATGTCACTCCGACGGCATCGATTAACATAAGACCGGGCGGCTATCAAGCAACGACTAGTGGATCGATAACCGTCAACACAAACAACGATACGCAATTGGTTGTGCCTATTAACATTGGTGCAGGTGCCGGTGGTACCTCACTAACACTCACAGCATTGAACCAGGGTTCTTCCAACAAGCTGGACAACATTGCACTTATTACGGCTGGTGCCATTTCCTATTCCAGCAATACGCCTCTAGTGGTTAACGGTGGCACGCAATACTTTGTAGCAGCTACTCCATCGACTTTTACGGACAACTCGTACTTCTATAGCTATATCGGGGCACGAAATATAGACATCGCCTCTTTTGGCGGCTTTACGTATTCCAACACTCTCAATCTTGACGCGGCGTTGGTCCTAAATGCCGCGGACAACTTGACTGTTTTGGGCAACATGTCCATTTCAAGAAATTCTTGCTGTCCGTCAACCGGCTATTTGTATATGAACGCCGGTAATTCGATTATCACCAAAAACATCGACGCAGTTACCTTCAACTCCCCAATGGATATTTATTCCGGTGGTTCGGTTTCGCTGGGTAAAATTACCGCCAATGCCGGTGCCGTTTCAATTAGTTCAGTTGCGCATTCCAATGTTGGCAATATAACAACGACAGGCACTGCCGTGACAATCAGTTCCGGAACCTACTCATATTTAGGCAATATAAGCACCGCCAGCACGACAGGCGGTGACATAAACATCTATTCCGGCACATACACAACAGCAGGCAATATTGATGCTTCGGGAACCAACGTCAACGGTACTGCTCTAGGCGGCAACATCAATGTCATTTCCGGTACGTCTACGACGACAGGCAACTTGAGTTCTTATGCGACAAACAACCAAGGTGCGCAGTCAGACGGTGGCAATATTAATGTGCAATCCGGCACCTTTTCACTCTTGGGTAATATAAATGCTTCCGGATTTACTACCAATGGCACGAACTCATTCCTCTCGGCAAGCGGTGGCAATGTCAGTATTTATTCGGCGACATCATCTACGTTTGGCACAATCAATACTTCCGGCTTTAATCAGGCCAATGCAATCAACGTCAATGGTATGGGAGGCACTGTAAGTATTTACTCAGGTACTTCGACAACTGGTAACACTATAAATACTTCCGGTTCTACAAAGAGTTACGACAGCAGCAACGGCAGCGGCGGTAACGTGAGCATCTACTCCGGTACATCGACCGTTATCGATACCATAAACACAGCCGGCAGTAACAACTACACAGCCTGTTGCAACGGCGGTCTTATGGGCAACACTTTCGGCAATGGCGGTAATGTCTCCGTCTTGTCCGGCACATCAGTCACAGTGGGCGCCATAACTGCCACAGGATTTAATAACGGAACAAATACTACTAATTATGGCAATGGGGGCAATGTTGTTCTTGTGGGCGCCGGTGGCAATCTTGCAGTCACTGGACTTATTAATACAGGAGGTCGCTTTACCGGTTCAGGCTCAGTTTCGCTCTTATCATCAGGAACAATTACAGCTAACGGAATTTCCACATTTAACGCCAACAGTTATGCCGGCAACATCTTTGTTTCTTCCGGTTCGGCAACAACGCCTGCAGTTACCCTGGGATCTCTTGATACTAGCTCAGGGGTGGCTGGTGCTTCTTATGCCGGTCAGATATTCTTGGGTGCCGCCAATAACCCGACAGGTACCAACGGCACTGCTACAACAGGCAATAGTTTCATATCGTTTTCTCAAGCAAGCAGTCAAACCGGCACAGCCACTCCAGCAGCTTATCTTTTCTACAACAATCCGGCGAGTAACCCATCGGGCATTAGTTCCAACACAACGCTATCAGTAAAATCAGGAAGCGTAAATATTTTGCCGGGACTCTACGGAAGCGACATTGGTTCAAGTGGAAGTCCTGTAAGTCTTACTCTTGATCTTGGTGGAGACAGCCGGACAATTGTGCCTGTGCTTACAACGGGCAATATGTATTTAAGCAGCTTCAGCGGCAACAACAATGTCGGTGGCAGCCTGGCTTATCAGTCTCCAGGATATTCTGTTTTGTTGGGCTCATCGGGCGGCACAGGAATTACTCTTTCCGGACCGGTGTCGGCTAATGCAATGCTGGGAAGTGCCAGTGCCAAAGGAAGTGTCACGTTGTTTGGGTTTGGTAATGCCGGAGTAAGCCAAGCAGGATCGTGTGGCTCCTGTTTGATATCAGGAAGTTCTCTAACGCTTTTGTCGGCTGCCGGCAGTCTTGGCTCTCTGGCTAATCCATTGCAAACAAGTATCGGCTCGCTTAATACTTTTAGTGCCGGCGGCAGCACTTATCTGGCAACGTCAGCAACCACCTCAATGCTCAGTGCTTTCACTGCTGGAACTTATCAGTTGAGTGCTTTTGCCAATATCAACAGTGCGACAACACTGCGGGCGAATTCCATCAGTCTTCAAAGCACAAACGGATATGTAAATGCCAGTGTGTCGACAAGCAATCTTATGGCGTATGCCAATAACCAAGTAAATATTACTAATCAAGGCGGAGCTCCACTCGCTCTTATTGGCACTTCCGGTAGCACAACTTCTTTTAGTCTGACGTCTAGTTCAGCAGTTACGGTGACTGGCACGTTAAGCGGTTCAACTGCAGTTAACAATAGCGACGCTGGACATATTTACTTAAGTGCTCCGACTATAACTGTTGCAAACACGCTAAGTGCGAACGGTCTAGGTACGGGGCGAGGTGGCTCAATTAGTGTTTTTGGTTCTCATGGGTCTGTCACTACTGCCGATATTTCGGCCACAGGATCAACAGGTGGCAATATCAATATCGTTTCAATTGACGGCATGACGGTGGGTAATGTAAATACCTCGGCCACAACGGGTGCCGGTGGTTACTTTGTCGCCTCCACAGGTAATCTCACAACGTCAAATGCAATTACTATTAGTTCTTTGAACACATCGGGATCAACTGCTGGTGGACTTGTGCTTTTGGGCAATTCCGGCGGTAACACAACAAATGCCGGCATAACGGTTTCAGGCACAATAACAACTGATGCCGGCGGACTAAACGGCATTGCCGGACCCGTGTCGTTAGTGGCTTCCGGTTCGATAAGTGCAACCAGTGCAATCTCAGCCAAGGCAATTGCAAATGGAGCCAGCACGAGCGCTTTGGGTGGCTCAGTATTCATATCCAGTGGCTCGACCAACAGTACAGCCATTTCGGTTGGCACAATAAATACAAGCGCTACCAACAATGGATTGGGTGACAAAGCGGGCAATATCATACTGCTGTCTGCTGCTGCGGTGTCGGCAACTAATCCAGCCAACATATCTGCATCTGCCGGTAACTTTACACAAACTGGCGGAACGGCTGGCACGAATTTCATTTATGGATTGGCAGGTGCGGCAACTACAGTACCGACTTCTTTGAATGTCACACCGACTACGTCAATAAACATAAGACCGGGCGGTTACCAGGCAGCCAGCAATAGCTTTGTCAGTCTGTCTATAAACACCAACAATGATACGCAATTGGTGGCACCAATAAATATAGGCGTTGGACCACACGCTATTTTATTGAATGGTTTGACCCAGGCATCGAGCAACGCTGCCGACAATATTGCTTTTCTGACTAATGGCGGTGTCTATTATGAGAGTAGCACGCCATTTACTACAAATGGTGGCACGCGTCACGTCATTTTCCAGACACCAAGCTATTTGGTACTGCGCTCAAGCAATTATCTTGCTATGGGTGCAGAGAATATCGATCTGGCAGCCTTTGGTGGCGTGTCGTTGCGGAACAATATAGGGCTTACACCGGTATATAACTTCAGCGCGGGCAACAGTTTGACTGTTCTGGGCAATATATCACAGTTGCAGACTGCATGCTGTCCGGGAACCGGCGGTGGTATTTATTTAACTGCTGGTGGCAATATCGTAACTCGTGATATCGAAGCTCTCACCTGGTGGAGTACGTTGGGTTCTACCGCCGGAGGCAATACGTCTATAGGCAACTTTAGCGGCGGCGCGGCCAATATAATTTCAGGCGGCTCATCGGCAATAGGCAACTTGAATAATTTCGGCTTCGCCTTATCTGTTCAATCAGGAACCTATTCTTCAATTGGTAATCTCGCTTCTACCGATGCAATAGATTCCGGAGCTGATATCAGCATTTATTCTGGAACCTATACTGTCGCCGGCAATCTCGATTCGCGTGGATTCAGGGACGGCGGCACGGCTAATGGAGGAAATGTCACGATCTTGTCTGGTACGTCCACTATCACGGGTGCTATCGCAGCTTACGGAAGAAACATGAGTAGTTCGACTGCCAACGGTGGCACTGTTACTATTTCATCAGGCACATTTACAAATGTTGGCAATATAGAGAGTTATGGTCGCTCTTGGTCCGGATCAGCAGCCAATGGCGGCAACATCAGCATTGCCTCAGGCACATCTTCCACATTTGGCAATATAGATGCCTATGGTCTTGCCAATTTAAATGCAGTTGCTGTCTCAGGGCATGGCGGAAATGTGTCCGTTTCATCGGGATCTTCAACTAGTGGTGGTTATATCGATACATCAGGACAGGTAAGATCCTGGGACAGTAGTGTGGGAACCGGTGGAAGCGTAACAGTTTATTCGGGCACCACAACAGATTTAGGGTATATAAATTCGTCTAGTCGTCTTGATTACACCTATTGTTGCAACATCAATTTCATGAATAACACCAACGGCAGTGGTGGCAATGTCAGTATCTTCTCGGGAAATAGTGTAGTACTGGGTGCCGTGAATTCTTCCGGTTATAACAATACCGATGTACAAACCAATTATGGTAGTGGCGGCAACGTGAAGATCTTGAGCATGGCGGGCAATATCAATTTGACTGGCGCCGTCAATGCAAGCGGTCGCACTTCGCCCTCCGGTTCGGTATCGCTTGTTGCTCAGGGTCAAATAACTGCATCTGGAATATCAACAAGCAATACTAATAATATTGCCGGCAATATTTTCGTTTCATCAGGCTCGGCGTCAACGCCGGCTGTTACGTTGGGTACGCTTGATACAAGCTCGGGTGTTGCAACTGCCGGATATGCCGGTAACATTTTCTTGGGCGCTGCAAATAATCCAACGGGAACAAATGGCTCTGCTGCCTCTGGTAACGGTTTCATCTCCTTCTCCTTGCAAAGTGCATACGCCAATAGTCCAACGCCTTCGGCGTATTTGTTCTACAACAATCCCGCATCTAATCCTTCGTCAATAAGCAGCAACACCACAATTTCGGTCAAACCAGGTTCTGTTAACATTTATCCAGGTGTTTACACAAGTGATATAGGCTCGAGCGGCACACCTGTTGGTATTACATTGGATTTCGGCGGTGATAGCCGGACCCTTGTGCCAATTGCTTCTACCGGCAACATTTATTTGAATAACTTCTCCGGCAACAATACCTATGGCGGTAGCCTCGGCTATCAGACAGCCGGCTATGCGCAAATGTTGGCAGCTGGTGGTGCAACGGGAATTAGACTTTCCGGTCCTGTAACTAACCTTGCTTATCAAGGTAGCGGTGCTTCCATAGGCAATGTCACCATGCTCGGCTTTGGCGCAGCAGGAGTTAGTCAGTCGGTAGGATGCGCAACATGCTCAATTGCTGGAACTTCTTTGTTGCTTATGTCCGCAACCGGAAGCCTGGGCACATTAGCTGATCCGTTGAAAACTTCCAGCAGTTCAATTACAAGTTATTCAAGTGGTGGCAATACTTATCTGCGTAGCACTGCGAGCATGGCAAACATCAATTCCGCTGTTAGTTTCGGTGGCACTTACGGATTGAATGCATTTGGCAGCATTGTCACCTCTTCCTCTATCGTTGCCAACACAGTTGATTTGGAAAGCAGCAATGGCAGCATAACAGCCAGCACCGCTGCTACAAATTTAAGAGCATATGCTGCGAATCAGGTTAATGTCACTAATGCTGGTGGCGCAACTCTTAATGTAATCGGCACATCGGGCAGTACAACATCGTTTTCACTTACCAGTACATCGAACGTCAATGTAACAGGAACTCTTACCGGTAATGCTGTTGCGCCCAATAGCGATGCCGGGCATTTATATGTTTCTGCTCCATCAGTGACAGTGACTGGTGCACTGACGGCTAATGGTAACGGGACGGGTAGTGGCGGATCCATTTCTCTGAATGCCACGCGAGGAGCAATTGTCACAAGCGATTTGTCTGCCACTGGTGCTTCCGGAGGGAATATCAATCTAGTTTCCATCAACGGCGTGACTACTGGCAATGTCGATACATCTGCTAATTCTGGAGCAGGTGGTTATATTGTTGGATTCACCGGTAACTCAATGAATGCTGCCAGACTTTCTGTAGGAACCGTGAATACAAGCGGCGTGCAGGCTGGTGGTTTAACCATGCTTGTGAATAGCGGAGGCAGCAAAGCCGGGTCAAGCCTTAGTGTGGGAGCCATAACAACCGATGCAAGCGGCTTGAACAGTGTTGCCGGACCTGTTTCATTGGTGGCAACAGGCAGTATCACCGCAAGTGGAGCAATTTCCGCGAAGGCGGTGGGCAATGCGGCAAGCACTCAGGCGCTTGGCGGATCGGTATTTATATCCAGCGGTTCGTCCAACTCAACAGCAATCTCTGTTGGAACGATAAACACGTCAGTCACCAATAACGGTACAGGAGACAAAGCCGGCAATATAATTCTTCTATCTACAGCGGCAGCATCGGGCAATAATCCTGCGAATATCTCCGCATCCTCGTCGAACTTTACTCAGACTGGTGGAACAGCCGGTAGCTTCCTTATCTACGGTTTAGCTGGAGCATCAACCACTCTGCCTTCGACCTTAAATGTCACCCCAACGGCATCCATCAATATTCGACCAGGCGGCTATCAAACGTATGTGCAAAACACTACTTACAGCACGACAATTAATACAAATGGTGACACTCAACTAGTTGCTCCGATTAACTTTGGAAGTGGTGTCAATGAAAATTCTGTGCAGCTGTCCGGACTTACTCAAGGCTCGGCTAACGGATTGGATAATATAGCCATTCTTGGAGCCGGTGCGATTTACTACGACACCAGTACTCCGCTTAAGACAAGCGGCGGCACATCGCATTTTATGGTCGTCACACCATCTACATTTACGGCTAGATCATCGTACTATACTGCTGTGTCCGCAACTAATATTGATATCGCAGCCTTTGGCGGCACATATCTTTTGAACAATGCTGCGTCAACGCCGAGCTTTAACTTCAATGCCGGACGCGACCTGAATATTGAATCGAATCTCTTCATGCAGCGTGGTTCATGTTGTCCTGCCAACGGCGGCGGTGTTTTCCTCCAGGCTGGAAACAATGTACGCATGCGCTCAATTGACACCACTGGTTTTTCCGGCTCCGTCAACATCTATGCCGGTGGTGACACCAACGCCGGTAACTTCACTGTCGGTGACGGCGGCATTACTGTCAAATCGGGAGGCTACAGTGCCTTGGGTAATTTAAATGGCAACGGAACTCTGCCATTCACCATTCACTCAGGCACTTATTCCAGCCTTGGAAATCTGAAACCCACTGATAATGGTGGCTCTGGCGCTGACGCCAGTATTTATTCCGGTAGTTATACTGTCGCCGGTAACATTGATACTAGCGGCTACGGAGAAAACTCGACCAACAGTAATGGTGGCAATATAAATATTTTCTCCGGTACTTCAACCTTGGTTGGAAATCTTTCTACTTACGGTTACAACACAAACGGCACTAACTCACTTGGTGGCAATGTGAATGTCTATTCAGGCACAAGCACAACGGCCGGCAACATAACGTCCTACGGTTACAGTACCTATGGCGCCGATACTGTCAGAGGAGGAAATGTCAATCTCTACTCAGGCACGGCTGCGTCAATTGGTTATATCAGTGCGTACGGCCGAAATATCCGCTCAACGGCAGCGGCACATGGAGAAGGCGGCAATGTAAGTATCTTCGCCGGTGGTGCGATGTCAGCCGGCTACATCAATACAAGCGGCCTCAACATGACCTGGGTTGACGGCATCGGTAACGGCGGTAATGTGAGTATTTATTCGGGTGCGGCCGTTGATATGGCTTACATAAACTCCTCCGGAGCGAACAACTACACGTCTTGCTGTAACTTCAACATCATGACCAACACGTACGGCAATGGAGGAAATGTCACTATTCTGGGCTCGTCGGTGACAATGGGTGCGATTAATTCCACGGGTTACAACAATGCTAATGCCACAACTGCGAATTTTGGCGCCGGCGGCAATGTTGTTATTCTTGGTCAGACGGGCAATGTTTTAGTTAATGGCTCGATTGCTTCTGCTGGACGAGATGCTCAATCCGGTTCGGTATCGTTGACTGCAGCCGGCACAATAACAGCGCTCGGTGTTAATACCAGCAGCGCAAATAATGTCGCCGGCAATATTTTTGTCTCCTCCGGTTCGGCCTTGACACCGGCAGTAAGTCTGGGTGCTCTTGATACCAGTTCCGGTGTATCCGGAGCGGGCTATGCAGGAAATCTATTCCTTGGCGCCGCCAATAATCCAGCAGGAACAAATGGTACTGCCGCTGCCGGCAATAGCTTCATTTCCTTCAGCCTACAGAGCAGCAACGCCACAAATCCAACTCCTTCAGCTTACCTTTTCTACAACAATCCATCCTCGAATCCGGCAAGCATTACAAGCAATACCACTCTATCTATTAAGAGCGGCAGCGTCAATATAATGCCTGGTATCTATAGTGGCGATATCGGTTCAAGTGGCACACCGGTTGCAATAACATTTGATCTGGGCGGTGACAGTCGCACAATTGTTCCACTTGTCACTCAGGGAAATATGTACTTAAGCTCATTGAGTGGAAATAACACCATTGGTGGTTCTTTAAACTATCAATCAACAGGTTATCAATTAATCGCTGGTTCGGCTGGTTCAACAGGGATTACTTTATCGGGACCGGTTTCGGCAAGTGCAACGCAAGGCAGCGGACTATCGCAAGGTAGTGTTACGATGTTTGGTCTAGGCGCAGCCGGGGTGGGTCAAGTCGGTTCTTGTTCAACTTGTTCAATTTCCGGGAACTCACTGACAGTGTTTGTCGCTGGTGGAAATATTGGATCGTTGTCTAATCCTCTTTCGACAAGTGTGCCAATGATATCGGCAGTCGCACCTCAAGGAAGTTCGTATCTATCCAATTCCTATTCGTCGGTGCTCATTAAGGATGCTTTTGCCGCTGGTACTTTCCAATTGTCGTCCTACGGTAGCATTAACACATCATTCACCATCAACACTTATGGTTTCTATAATGGGCAGGGCATACTTTCACCCTATGGCAGTCGCAGTCTTTCAGCGGTAGTTAGTGCCAATTCTGTTAATCTGCAAAGCAATGTCGGCAGCATAAACGCCTCCATAGCCGCCAGTAGCCTTACTGCTAACGCCAACAATCAAGTCAGTATCACCAATACATCAGGGGGACCATTGACTCTTGTCGGCACCTCGGGCAGCGTCACCAGCTTCTCGCTGGCGAGTAACACAAGTGTCAATGTTACGGGAACTTTGTCCGGCAACGCCTCTGTAAATAATACAAGCGGCGGTAACATCTATCTGACGGCACCGACTCTAAGCTTCACCAACGCTCTTACATCCAATGGAATGGGCACCGGACTGGGAGGCGCCATTTCTTTGCTGGCTTCAATGGGCAGCATTACCGCAAACGGAATTACTGCCACGGGCGCATCCGGAGGTAGCATTAATGCAGTAGCTGCCGATAGTATCACTCTTGGGAATGTGAACACTTCTGCAAGTTCCGGTGCCGGTGGCTATGTTGTCGCTGCTGCCGGTAACACTCTGACGCTTGGACGCGTCTCTGTTGGTACGGTTAACACAAGCGGTACTCGCTCAGGTGGACTGGTGATGCTTGTAAGTTCGGGCGGTAGCATGGCCGGATCCAGCGTCACAACTGGTGCAATAACAACTGACGCAAGCGGACTGAATGGCATTGCCGGACCAGTTTCATTGGTAGCAACGGCTTCCATCACAGTTGGTGGTGCAATTTCAGCTCAGGCAACTGCTAACGTCTCAAGCACATCGGCTTTGGGCGGATCTGTATTCATATCAAGCGGCTCATCGAACAGCACTTCTATATCTGTTGGTTCGATAAATACGTCAGCGACAAATAACGGCGTTGGAAACAAGGCCGGCAATATCATACTCCTCAGTGCAACCGGCTCGAGCGGCAATAATCCATCTAATATCTCTGCTTCGTCAGGCAACTTCACACAAACAGGAGGGACCGCAGGTAGCTTCCTTATTTATGGCTTAAGTGGCGCATCAACAACAATACCGACAACCGTTAACATAACACCGACAGCTTCCATAAACATAAGACCGGGCGGCTACCAGGCACTTGACACAACATTCGATGATATTACGATTAACACTAACGGTGATACCCAGCTTGTCGCTCCACTGAACGTCGGTTCAGGTGTAAATACTTACTCATTGTTTATAGACAATGGATTAAGACAAGGCTCGGCAAACGGCTTAGATAGCATTGCCCTTATCGGAGCCGGTGCTATTCAGTACAATGACAGCAATGATCCTCTTACGACTTCAGGCGGAACATCACACTTCATTGTTGTAACGCCATCAACCTTTGAAGGCAGATCTTCTTACTATGCAGCGATAGGTGCCCGGAACATTGATTTGGCTGCTTTCGGTGGCGTGACCTTCTCCAATGCTGCTGCTCAGACACCGAACTTTACTCTCAACGCTTCCGATAGCATGCGTATAGACGGCAATCTAGTCATGGGTCGAGTAAGTTGCTGTCCTGCAAATGGTGGCAGCCTGAATTTGCAAGCCGGTAGCTCGATTGTTATGCGCTCTGTTGATACAACAGGGTTTAGTGGTGCGTTCAATGCTAGTGCCGATAGCTACAGTTCAATCGGAAACATCACCATACTTGATAATGCCGCCACAATAAAATCCGGGTCTTACTCGGCCATAGGTAACGTAACGTCCTCAGGTGGCGCTCTTTCTGTTTACTCAGGTACCTACACTTCTATAGGCAGTGTGAAGATGACAGACAGTAATTCCTTTGGTGGTGATGTAAGCATCTATTCAGGTTCTTACACATTGACCGGAAACATTGACACCAGCGGCTTTCAAGAAAATGGTTCCAATACTAATGGAGGCAATATAAGCATTTACTCTGGTGCTTCTACTATAACCGGCTCCTTGCGTTCGTATGCTTTCAACACTCAAGGAACATCAAACAATGGTGGCAGCGTGAATGTTTCTTCAGGGACATTCTCTAACTTGGGTAATATCAATAGTTATGGTTACTCAATTGTCGGCAATACATCAAGCAACGGCGGCAATGTCAATATTTATTCCGGCACGTCTTCTACTTTTGGATACATAAACACTTCCGGCTACGATCCTAACTCGCAGACTTTTACAAGCGGCTCCGGCGGAAGTGTGAATATTTATTCCGGAACCAGTGTGCAAGGAAGTTATATCAATACATCCGGACGGACTGCCGGTTGGCAATATTCATACGGCAACGGTGGTGCGGTAAATGTCTATGCCGGCACATCAACGGATCTAGCCTTTATCAATACTTCCGGTAGTAACAATTACACGTCATGCTGTGGTAACAGTCTCATGACCGCGACTTTTGGTAGTGGTGGTAATTTGAATGTTTATTCGGGCACGTCCACATCTTTAGGAGCAGTAAATACGTCCGGCTTCAATAATGCCGTTGATAATGGAATGATAAGTTCAAACAATTGGGGCAGCGGCGGTAATACCGTTATTGTTTCTTATGCGGGTAATACTTTAGTAAACGGTTCAATTAATACAACAGGTCGCAGCTCGCAATCAGGATCTGTTTCTCTTATTGCAAGTGGTCTTATTAACGTCAACGGTATTTCCACATCAAGCATCAATGATGTTGCCGGCAATATTTTCGTTTCTTCAGGTTCAGCTTTAACGCCTGCTATTACTCTAGGCACAATCGATACCAGCTCCGGAATAACAGGCAGCGGCTATACCGGCAACATATTCCTTGGTGCCGCCAATAATCCTTCAGGAACAAACGGCTCAGCTTCTTCAGGAAATAGCTTCATATCCTTCTCTAGGCAGAGTGCTTATGCCAATACGACGCCGTCTGCATATCTTTTCTACAACAACCCATCCTCAAACCCATCGTCCATTACAGGCAACACAACCTTGAGCGTGGTCAACGGCAATGTAAATATTTCGCCTGGCATTTACACAAGTGATATTGGATCAAGCGGTACACCTGTAGATATTTTGCTGGAGCTTGGCGGCGACAGCAGAACGATAGTCCCAGTTTTGACAACGGGCAATATGTACTTAAGCAGTTTCTTGGCGACTAATTTTGTTGGTGGATTCCAACCATATCAAGGCAATGGTTATACAACGATACTTGGTTCCAGTGGTTCAACTGGAATAACATTCTCCGGACCTGTTAGAGCGGACGCTGCTACTGGTAGTGCTGCTACGGCCGGCAGTCTGACATTCATCGGCTTTGGAGTTGCCGGAGTTGGTCAGAGCGCATTTTGCACAGGTTGCATTTCCGGTAGTTCTCTGTCTCTGTTTTCTGCCGGCGGTAGTTTAGGCACAGTAGCCAATACTCTAGATTCTGCCGTTGCTCGTATTTCCTCATTTGCGCCAAACGGCAATACGTATATAAGCAATAGTTACCTTGCTGGTGTGACGACATCAACGGCGGTTACCGGTGGTACTTACTTGCTGAATGCCAATGGCGGTACTCTAACGACAACAGCTCCAATTGTGGCCAATACAGTCAATTTGATTGGCACATCGACAATAAAGGCGACTGTACTTGCAAGTAATTTGACGACTTCCGGCAATATAGTCGACATAACAAGTGTTTCCAGTAATCCACTAAACGTCATTAGTGTTAATCAAATAACTTCGAGTTACAGCTTGCGTAGCGCTACGCAAGTTAATGTAACCGGCACCTTGAGTGGTAACAGTACAACAGGAGCAAACTTATTTGTACAGGCTCCTTCAATCAGCTTTACCAATAATTTGTTCAGCAATGGATCAAGTGGGCAAGGGGGTGCGATTACTCTGCATGCAACACTTGGTGCGATTTCGACATTGAATGTCTCGGCAACAGGTACATCCGGTGGCAACGTGACTCTGTTGTCCGCAAATGGAATGAGTACAGGTAACATCAACCTTGCCGCTACCGGTTCAGGAGCCGGCGGCTACTTTGTTGCAGCAACAGGTAATTCAACTAATGTCGCTACCATGTCTATCGGCAATGTGGTTACAACTGGCTCGCTTTCAGGTGGTCTGGTAATGCTGGTGAATTCCGGCGGAAATGTTGTCTCTTCGAGTTTAACCGTGGGACAAGTGACGACGGATGCTAGTGGATTGAATGGCATAGCCGGGCCTGTTTCTCTGGTTTCAACTGGTTCTATCTCTGTAACCGGTGCAATTTCTGCAAGAGCTGACGCTAATGGTTCAAGCACCTCAGCGCTCGGAGGCTCTGTCTTTATCTCGAGCGGCTCTATAAATTCAGCGGCTGTTTCTGTTGGCACGATTAATACCAGTGCTACTATTAATGGCACCGCAGATAAGGCTGGCAACATAATTCTCTTGTCCAAAACTGCTTCGTCCGGCAGCAATCCCAGCAATATTTCCGCCTCCAGTTCCAACTTCACACAAACAGGCGGTACGTCCGGCACGAATCTCATTTATGGTCTGTCAGGAGCATCGGCTACATTACCCACATCACTAAATGTGACGCCAACAGCTTCTATAAATATTCGACCGGGTGGTTACCAAACATTTGATGACAGTTCCAGCAGCCTTAGCATCAATACAGGTGGCGATACTCAATTAGTTGCACCTCTCAACTTTGGTTCCGGTGTAAATGCACTTTCTCTTATGATGCAAGACGGATTGGTACAAGGTTCTTCAAACGGTCTGGATAACATTGTCTTTGTCGGCGCCGGCGGATTCCAGTACACAGATTCAAATACCGTCTTCTCAATAAATAGCAACACTCGTTATTTCATGGTGGTAACGCCGGGAGTATTCAACGTGAATGCTCAAAATGGCGCAACGATTGCTGCTAACGACGTTAATTTGTCTGTGTTCACCAGCATGATTTTTGGAAACGGCAATGCTGTTACGCCTAATTTCTCAATATTGGCTGGACGAAATTTGACTATGATGAGCAGTATTACGAGCCCGCGCACAACTTGCTGCCCGGCAAATGGTGGCATTTTCGGAATCCAGTCCGGCAATAAACTAATTATGCAAGGATTGGATACTTCTGCCTGGGCAAGTACGGTCAATATATTCTCCGGTGATAGTGCTTTTCTGGGTAATATAAATGCTGGAGCAGGAACTTTGAGAATAACGTCCGTGGGCAATTTGTCCGCAGGTGACATCACTACGTCGGGAACAGCTTTTACTACGTATGCCGGTAGTAATACCGTAATCAACAGTATAAGTACCACGGGCACAACGGGCGGTTCCGTCAATATCGTCTCAGGCGGAAATACACTGACCGGCAATATCAATGCTGCAGCATTTTCCAATGGTGGTACCACTCAAAACGGTGGCAATATTAGTATCATGTCGCTTGGCTCCACCATTGCTGGTACGCTAAGTTCCACTGCTGTCAACTCTGGTTCTACGACTGCAAATATGGGTGGCGGAATAAATATTTATTCCGGATCATTCTCACTTGTAGGCGATATCGATGCGTCCGGTCGTAATATTTCCAATTTTTCCTCTAATTCTTCAGGCGGCAATGTAAGCATCTACTCCGGCGGTGACTCTTTTGTCGGTAATATTAGATCGACAGGCTACAACGGTACGACAGCGACAGGCGGCAGCGTTTCTCTTGTAAGCGGTGGTAGTCTGGTCGGCGGTTATGTTGACTTGCGTGGATCAAATGCCAGTAATTTCTTTAATTCGAGTGGTGGCGGTCTTACAGTTTATTCCGGAAGCAATACGAACTTGGGTTACATAAATACATCCAGCTTGATGCTAAACAGTAGTGCAAGCACATTTGGCAATGGTGGTAACGTCAGCATCTATTCAAATATTCATACATCTGTAGGCTATATAGATACAAGCGGTTCCAATGTAAGTACTAATGTCGCCAGCAATGCTCAAGGTGGCAATGTCGTTGTGGTTTCAGCCAATGGCAATATTGCTGTTAATGGCGTAAATACAAATGTACTTGGCTCGACATCTATAACCAGCTCTATCAATACAGGCAGTTTCCACTATGCAGCAGGTTCAGTTGCTCTCGCTGCAAGCGGAGCTATTTATGTAAGTAACGGAATTAGCACCACAAGTTCCAGCAGCACCGCAGGAAATATCTTTGTGTCCTCCGGATACAATGGCGTAGGAGCTGTGATTGTCGGAACGTTAGATACAAGTTCCGGATCGTCTACGGCCGGATCTGCAGGAAGAACATATTTAGGCGCCAATGTGTCCGGAACCAATGGCACTTCGCCATTTGGTAATGCCAATATCGACTTCACCACAGCTAGCGCTTTCAGCCAGAGCACAACGCCTAATCCGTTCCTTTTTTACAATGGTAGTCCATCCTCAATTAGCAGTAACACAACTCTTAGCGTCAAGTCGACAAGCGTCAATATCTATCCCGGCGTCTATACAACTGACATCGGTTCAAGCGGAACGCCGGTTACTATAACTCTTGATCTTGGTGGTGATAGCCGTACTATCGTACCTGTAATTTCATTGGGCGATATGTTCTTGTCCGGCTTCACCGCTGACAATACAGTGGGCGGATCACTGCAATATCAAAAGAACGGTTATGGCGTTTATCTGACTTCAGCCGGTTCAAATGGAATTGCACTCTCCGGTAATGTAACTTCTGCTGCTCAATCCGGCGGCACACAAGGCAGTATTTCACTGGTTACATTCGGCGGCGGTATCGGTCAGTCTGCAGGATCCATTAGTGGAACATCACTGACTGCACTTTCAGCCGGAAATGTCGGCACATTTATCAATCAGATTCAGACAAGTGCATCGTCTCTCAATTTAGCCAGCTTCAATAATGGCACAGTGTATGTAAACACTACAGGTGCCGCTACTTTACAGAATGCAGTAGCAAGTCCGGATCTCGGAGTGCTGCAAGTGACTTCAGCTGGAGCTTTAACAGCAAACTCCATGGTAGCCGGTGGAATTGTGGGCTTGTCTACAACAGTCGGCAACGGTGCCCTTACTCTCAATCAAGCAGCTATTGGTATTAATGGAGTTTCGTTAGTTACCAACGGTACCGGTGTTTTAACTACCAGCGCATCAATGGTGGCTGCTTTCAATGCGCCCATAACAATGACGGTGAATAGCCTGACCATCAATGGTCCGGTGATGGCTGGTAGCGGCACTGTAACCATTGAACCTAACGGTGCAAAATCTATTGGTGTTAATGGTGCAACGGGCACATTGACATTGTCGTCCACGGCACTATCAAGAATTAGTGCCGATACGGTGGTTATCGGCAGCGCAAGCCAAGCAGGTGGATTGACAGTTTTAGGCAGTTTGAATGTGTCAGGTGCTGCTGCTGGACAATACTACAATTTAGTCCTTAATAATACCGGTAATTATTCAGCCAGTGGTCAGACATTGACTCTCGGCACACGCAGTCTCTATGTGAATGCGGCAGGCACTGCTAACACAGGAACAATCTCAAGCTCGGGCGGTTGGGCAACGGTCTATGGTGGTGGCGGTATTACCGTATCAGGACCATTGACTACAAGCGGTGGCGCCTTGACTTTGGTTTCTGGTGGAAATATATCAACGGCATCAGGAGCTGGTGCAATTAGCACAGCTTCTTCTCTTGGAGCTGGCGGTAGTTTGACAATGGTTGCCGGTGCTGCTGTCGCCTTCAGTGGTTCTACGTTGGAAATTACAGGCGGTCAGGCTGCCGGCGGTAACATAAATCTTTCCAGTGGAACAGCAATCACTTCCTTTACCACTGCCAGCACACGCACAGGCTTTGCCGGCGGCAATATAACGCTTATTGGATATGGCGGATCCGGTACTGGTTCAATTACTTTACCGACCGGTGTCGGTGTATCCTCTAATGGTAGTGGCAGTGGAGCAAACGGCAGCATAACAGCAATAGCTGGTGCTACTTCCGGTACTGGTATCACGGTGGGCGCTATCACTGCCAATGCAGGCACAAGTGGTGGTACGGTGACTTTAGCTAATGCGCAGCCGACTATTAGCGGTGGTGGCGTGTGCGCTCCTTGCGTCAATATCAACAACGGTAACATAACATCAGGTAGTTTTGGATTTACTGCAGGCGTTGCCGGAGCTGGCATGAGCCTGTCGACAATTACAACGACAGGTTCGGTAGGAATTACAACCGGTGCTAATTTGACATTGCCTGGCGCAATTACTGCGGGCACAACTGCAAGTATAACGAGCGCCCCAAGTTCAAACGGAGCAATAACAGCAAATGCCAACATAGTTGGACCGACTGGCGTGACAATTGTCACCGATGGTAGCGGTAATGTCAGCAATGCTGTTTCTACAAGCATCAGCACAACTAATGCTCCAATTTCAATTACAGCCAACAATGTCAACTTTGCCGGTTCGGTGAATGCCGGAAACGCAACAGTCAGTCTCTTGGCTAACGGAGCCAAATCGATTGCAGTTGGTGGATCTGGTGCAACCTTCAATGTCACTTCCGCCAACTTGAGTGCAATAACTGCCGGCACGGTAATAATTGGTTCAACTTCAGTAGCCGGTGGTATGACAGTTGCCGGTGGCGTAAATGTATCCGGCACAGGAGCTGGTGCCTTTAACTTATCTCTCAACAACGGTGGCAATTACACGGGCGCTGGACAGACAATTACATTGGGTGGTAAGACACTGGCAATTACTGCTACAGGAACAGTCAACACGGGTAACGTGACCGGCACAAGTACAGTAAATGTTCAAGGTACAGCAGGCGTAACCGTATCCGGTTCGGGAATTCAATTAACTGGCGGTTCAAGTTCGGCCGTGATAACCGCCGGCGGCAGCTCGACATTGGCGGTGGATAATGGCGCCAATGTAAGTGCTAATGGTGTCAGTTTGACAGGCAGTTCAATTACGAATGCAGGCACCGTTTCAGCGACGGGCACAACACTTACAGTCAATACCGTTAGCTTAACTAATGACGGAACTATGAGCGGCACAGGTGCTGTAAACATTTCCAATACCGGTGCCGGTAATTTGATAATCACGCAAACAGGTAGCTCCGGTCAGGTTTCGGCAGGTGCTCTTGGCACAATAACATTAACCAGCAGCAATGGTGCTGTTTCAATTGCTCAAGGCAGCATTACCGGTAAGATTGCCGGTACGTCTGTTGCCTCGTTCTCGGTGACAACCGTTAATAGTGGTGTCACATTAGGCACTATTACGACCAACCAGTTAGGTTCTGTTCCTGACGGCTCAATTTCCGTAACGGCCGGTACAGGCGTATTGAAGGTTGCAGCAGCGGCTGCGCTGACAGCGGGTCAAGGTAACATTACTCTCAATAACGCTGATGTTAATAGTGGCACTATTCTGCTTGACACAGGCAGCACCATCAACGCTTATTCCAATAGCGGTAGTGGTGGTGGACAAGTAAATATTGTTATTGGCGGTGTGCCTGGCTCGCCAACCAATCCGTATCCGGGCAGCCAAGTTTCAGGTATTACTGTCAATAATTTAGGCGGCGCCGGTGCATTGTTCTTTGGTCCACAACTTGTTGCTGCGAATGGCAGCAACATAGTCAACATTCAACCAGGTACGGTTATATTCAATAACCCAGGACCGCAGGGAGCTAATGCAATATTGCTCAATGATGGAGTCACCATTACAGCCCAAGGCAATACACCGATTATAGGTAGCCTTGATTTGAGCAATCCGAACAATACTGATGTAACAAACATCATCAATTACCAGCAACAGCACTTATTAGGCGGCACACTCTACATCCAAAGCGGACAAGTTATGGGTGATGTTTTCCTCACACCTGCTAACTTGAGCGCCGGCTTGACGGCACTGAACATTCCATCCACTGTGACTGTAGGTAACTTGAACTTCACTGGTGCCAATCCTTTAGCTTTGACCCTGACAGGTTCTACAAATGCTATCGTTGACGGCACTTATCAATTTACAACGCAAGCTTCGCAATCGCAGGCGGTGCTTACTATCAGTTCACAGAATCCCGGCGGTGGATTGCTCTTGGTTGGTACGACAGGTAATTTCACATCGGATGGTTCGTTGAATGTTACTGCCTCCGGTATCCAGAACTCTGGACTTGTGCAGGCGACTACAACACTTGCTCTGACAGGCGCTGGTATTCAAAATTCAGGAACATTCTCAGCTGGTGTTTCGGCAACACTAACTGCAACAGGCAGCGGTACTATCGCCAATGGAGTCTCCGTTGGCAGTATCTTGACGCCGATACTTAGTCTTGTTTCCAACACTGGCAATATAGGTGCCGTTGGTAGCTACTTAACTACAGGTGCCACAACCACTGCCTTAAGTGTCACAACTAACGCGACAGCTTTCGTAGACAACACCAACAATCTGACAAGCCTCACCTTGGGTGGCAACGCACAAAGCTTGAACCTAACTACTAAAGCAACAACTATGTTGGCGCCATCGTTTACCGGTAATGCTTCCATTGTCAACAGTAGTACCGCTTCGTCCGTTGCAGTCGGCAATGGCTCTTTCGATTTCAAATCGAATTCGGTTTCCATTACGCTGAGCAATGCCGGCACTAATCTCGTTGTAGCCAACAACCTGTCGGCAACAACAACAGCTGGTTTGACGACATCCGGCACAGCTTCAATTACTCAAACCTCAGGTTCAATAAGCGCTACTACCTTGAATATGCAATCGGGAAGCGGCGGCATTGGTACAGGTGGCAATGTAATTGCAACAAACGCCACAATACTTTCAGCAAATGCCGGCTCAACAGGTGACGTAGTAATTAACAACACAGCAAGCTCTGTGAAGTTAGTCGGTACCAACCAAGCAAATTCTTACAGCCTAACGATGACTGGAGCAAGCGGTGGTATTCAACTTGGCGATACTGGCGCTCCTGTTACGGTCCAGGGCACGTCGGCGGTGTCATTGACTGCCAGTGGTTCAGGCACAATCGCCAATGGTGACAACGGCAGTCAGATTGTCACTCCGTCTCTTACTATGGTTTCCAACTCAGGCGATATCGGTACAACCGGCAGTAATATTGGCACTGGCGCAAGCACAACTACATTGACTGTTAACAGCAATGCCACCGCCTATGTCAATAACAATCTCAATACGACGTCATTGACCTTAGGTGGCAATGTCGCCTCGTTAAATGTTTCGACAAAAGCAACTTCCTTGCTTTCCAACACATCGCCAGCCTTAACAGGTAATGTATCCATTACCAACAGCAGTACAAGCACGGTTACGCTTGGAAGCGCTGGACAAGCATTTAACTCCGGCAACTTAACGGTCAATTTAACCAATAGCGGCACCAATCTAGTTCTGGCAAATAGTGTGGCTGCCTCTTCAGCAAATTTGTCGGTTGCAGGAGCTGGTGGCATTACCCAAACAACGGGCTCATTGAATGCAGCAACCGTATCTATGACTGCCGGCGCCGGTGGCATAGGTGACGATGCTAATGGTATTGCAACCAACGCTTCTACTTTGACAGCAAACTCTGGAGCAAGCGGCAATGTATTTATAAAAGGCTCGGCTGCATCTCTGAAATTACTTGGAAACAATGCCGGTAACGCCTTTACCGTAACTATGACAGGTACCAATGGGGCAATTGCATTAGGTGACTCCGGCACAGCTGCGACAGTTACAGCAGCTGGTACAGCTACTCTTACTGCAATAGGCACGGGTGCTATAACATCCGGCAATGCCGCAAGCATTATCAATGCCTCAACGTTGAATATGAAAACTGCCGGTGGCGCAGGTGCCGATATCGGTGCAGGCGGAGCAGCCATTAGAACTTCAGCTGCCACACTTACTGCAAATGCCGGCGCTTCAGGCAATGTCCACATTGCTAATACTGGATCATCAGTCAAGCTTATCGGCAATGGTACTTATGATAACCAAGCCGCTTCATTCAATTTGACGATGACCGGCACAAACGGCAGCATACAACTGGGAGATTCCGGAACTGCTGAGACCTTGACGGCAACTACAGCGACATTGACGGCTTCCGGCAACGGCACAATTTCACAAGGCAACGCAGGCAGTGTTGTATCAGCGTCAACTGTTAATCTGGCAACAAGTGGTGCCTCCGGAGCAAATATTGGTGCTAACGGTAATGCCATTAAGACGACGGCCGGAACACTTAGCGCAAATGCCGGAGCCAACGGTAACGCCTATGTGGAAAGCTCGGCAGCTTTGACTATAGTGAAGGGAACCAATGCCGGCAGCACCTACAGTCTGGCAATGACAGGAACTAATGGCGCAATTCAATTGGGTGATTCCGGAAGCTCAGTGAATATAACCGGTGGTACGGTTAACTTACTGGCCTCCGGCACAGGCACTATATTGAACGGAAATAACGCCAGCCAAATTAGCGCTACCAATGTCAGCATGCGTACAAGTGGTGGCGCCGGTGCCGATATTGGCGCTAGCGGAAACGGCATCATCACGACAGCAACAACGCTGACTGCTAATGCCGGAGCTAACGGCAATGTTTACATAAATGGAAAAGCAACCAGTTTGGATCTCGTAGGCAACGGTTCATATGACAATGCCGCTAATATTTTCACAGTGGTGATGACTTCTACAAATGGTTCCATTCGTTTAGGAAATCCAGGCACGGCAGAAACGCTGGCAGCAACAACAAGCGTTAGTCTGACAGCTAGTGGCAACGGCACAATCACTCAAGGTAACGCAAGCAGCATAGTTAATACACCGGTCTTGAACCTTGCTACAGCAGGTGGCGCCGGCGCTGACATTGGTGCTGCAGGTGCAAACGGCAGCATCCGTACATCAGCTGGTCAATTAAGTGCCAACGCCGGTAATTCCGGAAATGTCTTCGTTGCTAGCACAGCAGCCTCATTGTTACTAAAAGGAACCAACAGCGCGAATGCTTATAACGTCACAATGTCCGGTGCAAATGGTGCCATACAACTTGGTGATGCAGGTTCTGCTCTGACACTGACAGGAGCAAGCTCTGTGTCGCTGACAGCTGCAGGTACTGGAACAATTGCCAGCGGTAACGCTTCAAGCACAATTAACACCAATACTTTGACGCTGACAACAAGCGGCTCGAGTGGCGCAAATATTGGTTCTAACGGATCGAATATCAAAACTAATGCTGCCTTCCTCACAGCTAATGCCGGTGCCAACGGTGATGTCTATATCAACAACACCGGCAGCGGAGTTACTCTTGTCGGTAGCAATGCGGCTAACTCTTATAACTTGACGATGACTGGAAGCAATGCCGGAATTCAAGTAGGCGATACCAATAATGTTGAAACAATGACCGTTGGCACCGTCAATATGACGACCAGCGGCAACGGTCAACTGGGAGTATTCTCCACAGCGACATTGCAAGCCACAAATAATCTCACACTAACGACCGGCAATATTGCTAACTCCGGATTGGTCAAGAGCACAAATGGTCAAATCATCATTACTAATTCCGGAAATCTTACAGTTTCGGCAGCCGGTAGTTTTGTCACCGATTTATCAAACGGACAGATTAGTCTGACTTCGCAAACTGGCAATGTAAATGTGACAGCCAGCAACACCTTCAATGTTCAAAGCGGTGCGCTCACGGTTAATGCCGCCTCCGGCAGCGTTGTCGTTTCAGACACCAAGACACTAGGCAGCACCGGTGCGATGGCCGTCAATACACCATCAGTTACAAACGGCGGATCAATCACAGCCCAAAACGGTAATCTTACATTCACTAATGCTGGTGGAGTAACAATCGCTAATGGCGGCAATGCAGGCGCATTATCGAGCAATCAGCAAGTAGCCTTTAACAGTTCGGCTGGTCAAGTCAATGTGACACAAGGAAGCATCTCAGGCGAAGTAAATTCCATTGGCACTTCTATTTCCGTTACTTCAGCCGGCGCTCTCACGCTAGGCAATATGACAGCTTCAAATGGCAATCTCACCGCAACTGCCGGCAGTGGTGCTTTGTTGGTTAACGCCAATAAGATAATTCAAGGAAATCAGGGTGATGTAAATCTCTACAACACCAATGCCTCAGGCACAATCACTCTTGGTGCAAATTCGCAGATTCTCTCCGATGTTACTGGCTTAGGTACCGGTGGAACTATTCGAATTGCGATAGGTACTATACCACCAAGCCCGCCGACAAGCCCAACACCTTCAGGAATTGATGAGAGCACTCAAGCCGGCGGTACCATTTATTGGGGACCAGCCGGAGTAGTTGTTTCCAATCCGTCGCAGACAAGCAACAACACTGTAAATGCAATTGGCGCCACTGTAGTCTTCTACGGAACCAACGCCGGCAGTATTACTTTAGACGGCGGCGTGCTCGTCGAAGCAGAAACGCCTGTAGTTATTTTGAACAGCTTGGATTTGACGAATCAGACAGTTGTTAACGAGATAATTGGTTACCAAACCTTAGGACGCATCGGTGGAACATTAGTCTGGAACCCTGGTGGAGCGTCAGGCACACTAACAATTACACCATCAAATATTCCGGGGATTGGTGTTTCTGCATTTAACATCACACCTGGTGTAATTCTGACCAATCAGGATTTCACGGTTGGCTCGCCGCTCTTAATTAACAGCACAGGCAATGCCATCGTTAGTGGTGTAGTGACGAATTACTCCACTCAGGGAACTATTGCGATTACAGCCAACCAGACATTGCAAATCAATTATCTGGATGTAAGTGGTACGAGAGGAACGAACATCGTTAACAATTTTGGTGATGTCACCTTAAATGTGCCATCAATAAGTAATATGGGCATGATTGCCGCAACTGGTATCATTTCCGTTATCGGTGCAAGTGGACTTTCGGTAAGTGGTGTCGACGGCACCCATGGTCCTGGTGTCTATGATGCCGCCGGTGCCGGCGGTGTCTCATTTACCGCCACTACAGGTGTATTGAATATCCTGTCTGATGCCACCATTAGCGGCGCGGCAACATTGCAAGCATTGTCGGCACTAGGCTCCGTGCATGTGGCAAGTGGTGTCACTTTTAGCATCGGCGGCTTGCTGACAGTCAACACGCGCAGCCTAAATAACGAAGGCACCTTGCAGAGTACTTTGAATTCTGTAAGAGTCTACAGTCCGACGGCATTGACGATGACCTTGCCGGGAAGCTTGCTAACAGGCGGCGGTCAGAAGGTTACCCTGGAAGCCCAGAATGGCAACTTGACATTCCCTGTAAGCATCAATATGCCGGGCATTGCTGACTTGAAGGCCGTAGCTGGAAGCATCGTTGTCAATAATGGAATTTCCGTACAAAGCGGTTCTGATCTTTCATTGTTTACACCAACTCTTTCTAATGCCGGTGCTGTTTTCACAACGCCTGCTACAGGTGGCGTTCTAAGTATTGAAGGAGTCGGCGCAAGTGGATTGACTATAACCGGTGCCGGCAGCTTGAATGCTAACGGCAGCATTTCACTTTATGGCGGACCAAGTTCCGGTCCACTACCAGGCAGTGGTGGTTCAGTTACTTCAACGCAAAATCAGTTGCTGCAAACAGTAAACGCTTTTGGTAACACCGTAACTGTAACTTCACCAGCTTCGCTCACCATCGGACAAGTGACAACTTATAACGGTAGCGCACTTTTAACTGCCACATCCGGTGATTTGCATGTTCAAACAGCAAGCAACTTGACGGTGAACAACGGCTCGCTCATTTTGAGAAACAATAGTGCAGCAGGCACAATTACAATTGATCCAAGCAACCTGACCGTCAATACGACAGGCGCTGGTGGATCAACTGGTGAAATTGCCCGCATCATTTTAACTATCGGTGCCGTTCCGCAGCCGCCGGCTGACGGCTTGGCGCCAACCTATCAATGGCAAGCAAGCACATCTGTTGGTGGCAACATCTTCTATGGCTCTGGTTTCGACACGAGTAACTCGCCATCTGGAGGTTCCGGACTAAATACGGCATCCATAAATGGAGGCGTGCTCATCTTTAATGGCGCCAACTCCAATTCAATTCGCGTCAACGGTGGTGTTGATTTTGTTGCCAATGCGCAAGCACCACAATTCAATGACTTAGACTTGACCAATTCCGTTGTTGCTACAAAGGCAAGAACCTGGCAGGATCAAGGTCGTTTGCTAGGTTCATTGAATCTAAATGGATTTGGTCAAGCTGTCAGCGGCAACATAATTGCTGTTCCGGAAAACTACGGCACGCTGGTCGCGTTCAATATTCCAACTGCAGTTACTGTAACTAACACAGGATTTGCAACTAACAATAGCGTAAACATCGTTGGTATAGCTAATCCACTTATTGCCGGTGTCTTTGCCTTTACACAGACAAGCGGCAGTCCAACATTTAGCTCCAACAACACGTTGCAGGTAACAGGCACCTTAAGTTCCAGTGGTGGCTTGATCGTAAGTGTTCCGGCCCTTACAAATTCCGGCAATATCAGCGCATTAGGTGGAGCACTTACAGTAAGTGCTCAGGCAGCCTTAAACGTCAGCGGCACAGGAACACTTGCAGGCTCAACAGGCGTCAATCTCATTGCCACATCGAGTGGACCGACTACATACTATGCAATTAATGCCGCACAAGGCAGCATTCAAGGCGCCCTTTCCGTTACCGGTTTGAGCGCGACGGTTGCTACTGCCAGTGGGCTATCCTTGTCTCAAGTGACGACAACAGGCGGTAATGCCAATTTCGTCACTGCTGGTGGTGCACTTAACCTGAACAGTGGTGCTCAAGTGAATGTAACCAATGGCGACTTTGTTCTGCAAAATACCGACACAGCTGCCGGCACTATTTCACTAGGCTCCGGTGCGCAAATAAATGTCACATCCAACTCATTTGTCACAGGTGGTCGCGTGCTTGTCCTCATGGGCGCTACTCCAACATCGCCGACGGTCGGCACTGCTCCATTAACAGGCTTCACAGCAAATGCTACCAATGGCGGCAATATCTTCTACGGTCAATTGACGCCGACAGTTAATGCCGGCAGCAACACTGCTTCCGTTAATGGTGGCGTGCTTATATTCAATAACGACAGCAACAGAGCTAATGCCATTTCACTGGAAGGCAACACTCAAGTAACAATCACAGGCGTCGCTCCTCAGCTGACCAGTTTAGATTTGACTTCTGCTCCAGTAACTTCAGCGTTGACTACTTATATCAATCAGGGAAGATTGGTTGGTAATTTGACGGTCAATGGATCAGGGGTGGCAACCGGCGGCACACTGACAATTCAGCCGGCCAACTTTGTAGCTGCTATTAACGGATTGAATATTACAAATGGCGTGACCGTGACTGGACTCAACTTCACCGGTCAAGCAATCAGTGTAAGCGGCATAAGCACAAGAACAATTGCCGGCACACTAAACTATGTATCTAACCAGTCAGGAGTAACTTCGCAAGGCGTGCTCACCGTCACTGGTCCACTGACTATAAGCGGCACTGTTACATCTGATGGCTCGCTAGCCTTCAATGTCGCAAACATGAATAACACAGGCACTATCAGTGCGGCTGCCGGCAACATAAATGTTACAGGCGCAACCGGTCTGCAATTGCAAGGTACAGGTAATTTCCTGACTGCCGCCAACGGCACCTCTACGATACTTACAGCAACAACAGGCAATTTGACACTGTCCGGATCTCTTAAGGCACCGAGCACTTTGGGTGGCGCAAGTTATACAGGCGCTGCACAACTTAATGCAACTGGATCAGGCGCATCCGTCAGCCTGGCTCAAGGCTCCAGCTTTACGACAGGTGGCAATTTGACTGTAACGACAGCTACATTGACTAACTTGGGTAGCATGGTTTCGGGTGCCAGCTTGACTGTTACCAACACAGGCAATCTGACAATCAACAATACCGGTTGTTCAACTTGTGGTCTCTTGCAAGGCGCTACTGTCAATATGCAAAGCTTCAATCCAACCGGCTTAAACGGTGATGTAAGTGTTACGCAATCACAAATCACAGGTAATGCTAATTTGGTTGGTCGCTCGGTTAATTTAACTACTGGCGCAAGCTTGAGCTTACTGGGATTGCGTACAACTGGCGGCTTGAATGTAAATGGTGATGCAGCCACAGTTAAGGTAACAAGCGGAGCGTTGACGATCGCTCAGTCGGCAGATGTTTATGTCTTGAATGGCAATTTGACCTTAGAGAATGACGATCTGGTGAATGGTAGTATCACCTTCGAACAAAATGCTCAGGTAACAGTAACAAGCCAGTTGAATTTCAGTGGCGCATTGTTTGTCAGCATGGGACCGGTGCCTCCATCAGTTCCTGCCGGTACGCCACCAGGCAGCAACTGGCAAGTTGTAATCCAAGGCAGTCCGACGCAAAGCAATGTCTACTATGGAAACAATGGCATTTCGACTGCCGGATCCTCCAGCACGAATACGCTAACATTATTCCAGGGTGATGCAACCTTTAATGGCAACAACAGCACAGCTATCTCCTTCAAGGGTGGCGTTAATGTTGAAGTTTCGCAAGGAATTGCGTTCGTTGATAGTTTAGACCTGACACAACAAAGTGTCACATCTGCCATTATTGCCAATCAGCAGCAGGGCTACTTCGGCGGTACTTTGATAGTCAACGGCTCCGGTGTGGCAATCGGCGGCAATGTAATTATCGGGCCAGCCAACCTTGATCCAAATGGCATAACCGGCTTCAACGTTCCGAACAACGTCTCTCTTGGACTAAATGACTTCATCAACCTAACGCCGATTATTGTTATTAGCAGTGGCGACTTTATCGTAGGCGGCGGAGTGACGTTTAACGGTAGCACTTCTGCGGGCGTTGTCACAGCAAGCGTTGTTGGTCAAGTGGCTTCAACTGGATTGTTGGTCGGTCAAGGAAGTCTGACATTGAACATGCCTGGACTAAATAATCTTGGCTCCGTATCTGCGCAAAACGGAACTCTTAACTTGGTTGGTGCAACTGGATTTGCCTTGAGTGGACCATCTTCCAATCCTGCTTCAACATTGTCCGGTTCGGCCGGTGTCAATATTAGTGCCACCACGGGATCTGTGAACATCTCCGGTTTACACAGTATTACCGGCTTGGGTAGCATCAGCGCAACGACTGCTGTAAATGTTGCTGCCAGTGCTAACCTTACAAGTTCCGGCAATTTGTCTGTAACAACTGCCGGTATGGTCAATCAAGGAACTCTTGCTTCGACAACTGGTAATTTGAGCGTTACTAATAACGGTACACTGACTGTTTCCGGTGGCGGTACATTGCAGGCGCTTACCGCCGGCAAACAAGTATTGTTGGCAGGACTTGCACCAAATGCCTCAAGCAGCGGCACGCTTTCAATAACTGGTGCCCAGTCCATTCAAGGTGCAGCTACATTGCAAGCAACTGGAACAAACGCGCTGGTTTCAGTTGGTGCAGTTTCAGTAACTTCAACTGGTGCTATGACCGTCACCAGCGGTTTGACGGGCACAATTCAAAATGCCGGCACGCTGACCTCCTCGCAATCAGTTGGCTTGACGGCCGGTACTTTGAATAACAGTGGCTCTATTAACGCAAATGGCGGCAACCTGAATATTAGCGGCTCACTCATGACTCTCACCGGTGGTGGTCAATTAGCTGCATCAGCCAATATCGTTCTCAATGCCGGCACAAGCTTCAACTTCACCGGCAATCAAGGATTTACTGCCACGGCAACGACACTGGGCGCAGGCTACTCCGGCACTGTGGGAAGTGGTGTGACACTAACTGCTAACAATGCATTGAACGTTGCTATTCAGGGTGGACATTTGGCTAATGCCGGAACTATTACAAGCACTGGTGGTATTGTCTCACTTACATCCGGCAGCAATTTTGAGGTTACAGGCACAGGTACTGTTTCAAGCACTGCTGGTGTCAATATTGAAGCAAGTACTGGTAGCGGATTGAATACGACTTATTATTCGGTCAATTTGAATCAAGGTACGCTTAGTGGACCAATTACAGCAAAGGGCACAAGTGTAAGTCTGACGACTGCTAATGGAATGAATTTGCAAAGCATTACTGCTGCAAACGGCAATGCCCAGATGACTGTTGGTTCGGGGGCATTACAGCTTAATGCTGCAGGAACGATAAATGCTACAAGTGGCGATGTTATTCTCAACAACCTGAATACAACAAACGGCACAATATTCTTTGGAGCCGGTAGCTCGGTTACCGTCAATACCAGTGATGCTCGCTTAGGTGGACGCATCGTTGCTGCAATTGGCGCCATACCGACTCCACCGCCACCAGGAACTGCTCCATGCACCAGTTGTGCTGCATGGACTGTTAATTCCACCAATTACGGAACCGTTTACTACGGAACAAATAGCGTCACAGTAAACAATACAGGCAACACAGCTAATCTTAACGGTGGCATTGTTATCTTCAACACAGGCACGCGTCCGACATCAGCGATTGCACTTGATGGAAATGTCGTCCTTACGGCTAATATGCCGGTGCCCACATTCTCGAGTCTTGACTTAACTAACTCATCTGTGACAGCGGACATCATCAATCTACAAAACCAAGGTAAGCTGCCTGTTCTCAACAATGGCGGCGTACTTTCACCGTTAACAACTACAAGCGGTGTTGCCAGTGGCGGTTATCTCTTGCTCAATCCGTCTAATATCAATCCAGTTGGTTTGACCGCATTGAATGTACCGACCAATGTCACAGTTCTCAATCAATTCTTTGATGGCAGCTTCGCGATTCCTTTGCATAACACCGCTACTGCTGTAATTAACGGTACATACCAATTTACAGGCGGCACTGCTTTCGGTAAATTGCTCGCCACGGGTGCTGTGACAGTCGGCGGCATTGTCACAAGCGACGGAGCCTTAACCCTTGGTGGCACGATACTTACCAACACAGGCTCAATAACAGCGGCTAACGGTGCTTTGACATTGCTGGGCAATCAGTTGTCCAACAGTGGAGCGATAGCTGCAACAGGTGCCAACACGTCAGTGCAAATCGGCGTGATATCCAATACCGGTACTATTAGTTCAACAGGCGGCACTACAACACTTCTTGGCGCTAGTGGACTGTCCGTATCAGGACTAGGTGGACAAGTCTCAGGTACATCTGTCGCTTATCAGGCAACAGCCGGCATCATTCAAATACTAAACTCACAATCGACAACCGGACCGACGAGTTTAACAGCTAGTGGCGCTTCAGGTGGCGTGCAAATTGCAAATGGTGCTAACTTTGTCAGCAGTGGCACCGTATCTCTGAATACACCATCACTTAATAACGCCGGCAGCCTCACCAGTCAAACAGGTAATGTCAATTGGACATTTGCCGGCAATGTCACTGCAACTGGTGGTGGCAGCATAAGCACTCCGTCGGGTTCAACTACTATAAATGCTGCAGTAAACTTCTTAGGCGGTCAAACATTTAGTGGGCCAGTGACAATTAATGCCGGCTCCAATCAAGTGACGGTGCAGTCCGGAGCTACAGTCACAGCCACGGGTAATTTCAATATCAACACGCCGACATTAGTCAATGGCGGAACACTGAGCTCAAGCGGCGGTCAGTTAAATGTGACAGGTGCGAGTGGTCTAACGGTCAACGGCTTAGGCTCATTGTCCGGCATAGCAGTTGGACTAGCCGGTGGTTCAGGAGCCCTGACTGTTGTTCAAGGCTCTATTACAGGACCACTTTCTGCTAGCGGTCTGAGTATTGATTTGACATCAGGTACCAGTCTTACTATAGCCTCAGGCAATGCCACCAATGGATCCGCCAGCTTCATTTCGGAAGCAGGCAATATCACCGTAGCCAGTGGCGCAACAATTAATGCTACCAATGGTAACTTGGTATTGCAGACCAACAATTTGGCATCGGGACAAATTACCCTCGGCGCCAATTCAAATCTTTCCGTAAGTGCTGCTCTAGGAGTAGCCGGCGGCACAATAATTCTCACTATCGGACAACTGGAAGATGTGTTGGAAGGTACAGCTCCTGCTAACTTCACTGTTAATTCGCTAAACGGTGGCACGGTATTCTATGGGCCAAATGCAATTACATCATTGGTTGGCAACACTGCCAATGTTGACGGCGGCATGGTTATATTCAATGCCAACGCTGCCAATCGCATTCAAATGAATGGTGGCGTTGTGCTTACAGGCAATAGCCAGGGCGCGCTATTGCCAAGTTTGGATTTAACCAACACGGCTATCCAGGACTACATCATCACACAACAAGGCTTAGGAAGATTGGGTGGTGATTTGAATAACGGTACATTGATATTTGGACCATCCAATATTTCGCCCTATGTCATTAGCTCCGTTAATATCCCGACAACTTTATTTGGTGATGCTGTTGTTGTCACCGCCACCAACTTCACGCAATCGAATATTTTGAAAGTTAACTCCAGCTTGACCAACCCGATTGTTGTAAACGGCACCTGGAACTTCACTGCTCCAATAATTGATCCAACAACCGTCAATGCCAACATTCGCAATACAGGCGTTGGACAAATGACTGTCGGCGGTACTCTTACAAGCGTTGGCTCCATTACCATCACCTCGCCTAACTTGCAAAATACCGGCACTATCGCTGCCGCTAGAAACTTGTCAGTTACAGGAAATCAGGGACTCGCCTTAAGCGGCGTTGGTGGAACACTATCAGGAGCCCTTGGAGTAAGTGTTCAAGCATTGGCCAATGCTTTGAACGTGAGTGGCACGCAAAACTTCAGCGGCATTGCAAGCCTGTCAGCATCCGGTGTCAATGGCGCGATTAATTTAGCTAGCGGTGCTGTGCTGAGCGGCAACAGCAATATCAATATGTCGACCGGCAAACTAAGTAATCTCGGCACGGTGCAAACATCGGCCGGCGTCATCAATCTTCTTGCTCTCAATGGTTTGACAATGAGTGGCAATGGATCGCTGTCGGCTGCCAGCGGAGTCAACGTCTCTGTTGTTTCCGGAGATATGTTGCTGCTTGGCACACATCAGTTTACAGGCGCTACTTCTATTCAGCTGGCCAGCAACGCCACAGCTAATATCACAGGTGTCCTTTCAGCCAACGGCTCTGTAAACATGAGTTCCGGCTCTCTCAATGTCTTTGGTCAGCTTTCAGCCAACACATTGAATTTGTCAGTGCAAAACATTACTAACAAGGGACTGATGCAGGGCACACTAAACATTACTGCTCCTGAAGTTAATATTGCTAACTACTCAGGCGACTTTGTTGTTAATCAATTGAATATCGGTGGCGGCACCATTTATGTTGATTCAGCCAACTTCACATATGCCGGCAGCATTCATACACTGGGCAACACATTGACGATTACTACTCCTGCCGGAGGCATTTCCATCGGCGGCGGCATTAATACAAGCCCGGTTGTTACAGCAGGTTCCGGCGGCGATGTTAACTTAGTTGCCAGAAACAACATTAGTGTTGGCGGTGACATTGTTACTACAGGCAATGGCGGCGCCTCCGGTCATGTGTTCTTAGTTGCTGAAAACGGACAGGGCTTAGCCGGTGGCGGCGTGATTGTCGGTAATATCAATACCAGTTCTAGAAATAGCGCCGGTGGCGATGTAATTCTTGTTAACGGTGGCGCGTTAGGTGTTGTCACCGCCGGCCTCATCAATACATCCTCCGGCGGCATGGGCACCAATGCCGGTTCTGTGTCAATTGCCGCACCGAGAGATATTAACGTAGGAGCCAATATAAGCGGACAAGCTGTTATCAACTCCGTTGCCGTAAATGGTCGCTCCGGCAGCATAATGGTATCCTCCGGTTCCGGACTGTCTGGTGGTTCCGGTCAAGCAATACATTTAGGATCTTCAACAAATGCACAGCCTCTGCAAACAGGATCTGATGCTTCGGTAGTGTTGATGGCCGCCGGTGATATTCAATTAGGCACGGCCGTTTTGAATGTACCGTCAGTATCGTCTGCCAGCTACGGTGGCGTTGGAATATTCCCGAATATTCCAACAAGCGGAACTTATCAGGGACTAAATGTGTTCCCAGGCTTTACGTCCTCAACATCAAGCTATCAAATTACAGTCAGTCCGCAAGGAACAGCTTCCGGATCTCTACCTGGATCAGCAGCCTCTTATGCAGCGCCAACAATATCTGAAGTTGTAGGCGGCGTAACTACTAATTCGTGGGTGCTGCCGGCTGGTACATTCATACCACTCAATCAATCCATTAATACAACCGGTGATTTGACAGTCAGCACCAATGGCGATTCCTCATTGCTTGTTCCATTGGTAATGCCGACGATGACAGTTGGTGGTTCGGTAACAGGACTGACAGGCAGCAATGGCTCATCGGCACCATTGTTACTCTTCTCTAAAGGCTCTATGTCGTTAGCTACGCTCAATTCAACTAAGAGCGTGTCTACATTGCCGACAACGGCAATTGCTAATGCCACAAGCGGTAGCATCTACATTGGCGCCGGCAACAACGCTCCAAATATCACAATAGGTGCAGCCGCAGCCGGCACGCCTGCTATTACAACAGGTTTCTACTCGGCACTGAATAGTCTTAACTTCAACGCCGGCTCCGTAACGGTGATTGGCGAGACCGCAATTGTTGCCATCAACGGTGATGTAGTTACATCCGGCACCGGTTCCGGTCGCTCCGGCAACATCAATTTACTGGCGCCGCTGTCGACAAGCGCTGAAACACTTGTTCTGTCAACCGGCAATTTGTTTGCCAATAGCATTGCCATAGGCAGCCTGGCAAGCAATGGCGGACGTGTAATGGCCGTCGGTGGCTCAAATGTCACTATTGGTGACGTAAATACAAGCACATCATTTGCTGGTAATACAGCCGGCGACATTATTGTTCAAGCCGACAAGATTACGCAATGGGGCTTGCAACAAGCCAATGCTCGCTTTGGAGTATTGACCACCGGTAATTTAGTTGCTGCTGGTCTATCCAACGCTAATGGCGGCGACATTTTCATTGACTCGGGACGCGAAGTATTCAATGTCGGCTCATTGGTTACTCGCTCAACAACAGCAACAAGCGCTGCCGCTTACTTCAGTGGCACGGGTAGCACGTATCTTAACGACACAGGCTCAGGCGCAGCCGGTCGACTAACATTTGCTACCGGATCAGCTTCCGGTGTCGCACCAGACACCGACGCACTCTTCCCGAACGGAAGAGTAGTAGGAAGCTTATCCGGTGGCGCGGGTTATGTTTCGCTCAATCCTACATTGACATTTGAAAATGGTTCAACTGTATTGACAGATGGTACTAATAGCAATGACACATCCAGCCTGACTGGAACAATGGTTGGACCAAATGTCTTGCGCGATATTGTTACGGTCAACCTTGGTGCCGGTCGTGCCGGTTCACTTGTTCTGCTTGGTTCTACTACAGGATTGGAACTTGGCATTGTCAATACATCGGCTGCTAATAACCATTCAGGTGATGTGATCCTTGGTGCTTATGTTGGCGGTGACATTACGACAGGCAGCATAACCACTAGTGCCCAGGGCGCAGGCAACCAGGTTGGACGTGTATTAATTGCCAACAACACTGGCTCAGTATTCACCGGCGATATTACAGCTCAAGCAATGAATGGTGCGAATTCCGGCACGGTCAATATTACTGCTGCAGATTGCATCTGCCCTGCATCACCGACTAATGCCTCAAGCATGACTGTTTCTCAGCTGCTTTCAGCACTTACAGGTAGTGCAGCAAATATTTCGGTTGCCAGCCCTGACAATTCTTCCGATGGTGGAACAATTACGTTATTGTCTGGTGGCAACTACCAGTATGTAGCCAGCAATGGAACAATTAATGCCAGTATCTTGCAAGGCAATATCAACCTATCCGGTGCCAACGGTGGACGTGCTCTGATTGCCGGAGTTGACACGGCTGCGTCGATGGTGCAACTCGGTAACATAACAGGTACAGCCGGCGCTGCCACAGGTGTTGGAGCATCTGTTGGTATTGCCGGACTTGGTGATGTTACAGTGGGAACCGTTCAATTGGGCGTTTCCAATGCCACACCTGCATCGGGTGCCATGGGTGGCAGCTTCTTCGCTGGTGCTGGTGGCAGCGTATTTGATACAAGTGTCAACGTTGCCGGCAACGCGGCATTATCCGGCGCTTTGATAATTGCTCAGGGAAGTGCTGTTTCGACAGCCACTAACTTAACTGCTGGTCAGGTACTGTCCGGTGGTAGCTTTGTCAACAACATGCTTTATCAAACAGGTGTTGTCGGACCAACAGCACCAACTGCAGCAACTGAAGTTTCCATAAACGGAATTTCCGGCTACAACCCAGGCGGTTACACAGCTACTACCGTTGCTAACTTCACGATGAATACCGGTGGCGAAAGTAGACTTATCGTGCCTCTGATATTCCGTGGAGCATCTGCAACTCTAGGCACAATAACTTCGGCAAATTCAGACAATGCTGATTCGGTAACAGTCGTCTCACTAGGCACTTTGCTAACGAGCAACATAAATACCAGCGGTTCGCTAGTCGGTGGAAATGTAGCGCTTGCATCTGTAAACGGTTCTGTTTCAGTAAATGCAGCTGCTCCGGGTTCAACTGGAATTGATACTTCAGCTGTTACTCGCGCTGGCAGCGTCACTTTGTCTGCTCTGAACAACGCTATTACATTGACCAATGGCGGTATGTCGGTTGACACGTCGGCAACCGATCGTGGTGGCGATGTGTTAATGATGGCCGGCAGCGGAATACTAAATAACGCCGGCACACTAACATCCGGCTTCTACTCTGCAGGCAATATCGACTGGATGACTGTTACCGGCAATGTTGCTTTGAATAATCCGACAGGCGCACACGGTAGATATGCGGACACGACATCTGCCGGACGCGCCGGTGATATCAACGTGCTCATTGGTCGTGGTCCGTTAAGCGGTGGACAGCTGATAGGTGTTGGCGGCACGGCCGGCAACAGTGGCTTCCTGGTATTCAATAACATTCCTTGTTGTGTTGAGAACAGCATTAATATGACATCGACTGGCGGACAAGGTGGTTCGTTGACCATAAATGCTTATGCTGCTGCGCAAATCGGTGGCGCTTCGCTAAATATGTACATGAACGGTGATGTAGTTGGCGGCGACATGGATGTGATGGTTCGTGGTCAGATAAATGCTGCTTGGTCGCCGACAACAACCGGAGTTCAAGCCGGCGACATCAAGTTGTATTCACAATCGAATATTACGCTGACTGGTGGTGACTTGAATGCTTCAGGTTCATCATATGGCGGCAATGTTAGTGTCATTGCTGACAACGGTTCTATTTCCTTAATGAGCAATGGCAGCACGGCAGTTTCTTACGGCAACGTCAAAGCTGGTGACATTGTCTTGGCTGCATCACGATCAATTGCCATTAACGACACAATAAATGCCTCATCAACAACAGAAGGCGGCAATGTTTCCTTGAGCGCTCTCTGGGGCAATATCGCGCTCAATACAGGCACAGCCATTACAACTTCCGGCAGTATCGGCAATGCCGGTGACATCAATATTCTAATTGGCTCATCACTTGAGCAAACAGGTGGACTCTCAGGACTATATGCCGGCAGTATGCAGGCAAGCTCAACTCATGCAGATGGCGGCAATTATTCGTATCTCCAATTGCTTGGTGATTACAGCTGTTGCAATTCATTCAATGCCTATTCTATAGATACATCCGCGAACTATGGCAAGGCCGGCTCAGTCAATATCTATAGCAAGGGCAATCTAGGTGTCCGTACTTCCGTCAACGCTCAAGGACAAGTTGGTGGTGATGTAAACATTGCCTCTGGTGGCACTTTAACACTCAATGGTGGTGTGAATGCAAATGGTGCAGCTGTTGCAGGCTCCATCCGCTTATCCGGTCTTGGCGGCGACTTGACGGTCAACACTGATTCAGGAGTTTCACTCTCCAGCCAGGGATATGATTTCGGTGGTAATATTGCTCTGACTTCTGCCGGTGACGTGTCTGTCAACAGAGCAATCGATGCTTCATCGCATGGACTGGGTGGCAACGTTGATATTGTGGTTGCGCAAGGTGATCTGACAGCCAACTTAATTGATGTATCCGGATTTGAAGGTTCGGCAGGCAATGTCAATTTGACCTTGCAAACAACCGCAACCACAGGCTTCACGGCAGCAACAGCAATTGATGCTTCAACAACATATGGTTCCGGCGGCAATATAAGAGTCTTGAGTTATGACGGTAATCTTGGAAGCAACGCCGCCACCTTTGATGCTTCTTCTGAGTTCGGCAAAGGCGGCATGGTGCTTATATCTGCCGGCGACAATATTGCGTCCAACTGGACAGTTGATGTGTCCGGTCAATCAGGTGGTGTGGCAACAATGAAGGCGGGCGGTACGCTCACACAGTCAGCCGACGTCATTGCGTCAGGCATAAGCATGGATGGCGGAGCAATTAACCTTGTAGCTTCCGGAAATGTCATCCTCAATAACGGTGCTCAACTCTATGCTGACGCTTTGGGCAGTACCAGCGGCGCTAATCTCTATGCTGGCGGTAACTTATACGTCGCATCGCTCAACGGATCGGTCACCGTAGGATCAGCTGGTGCCGGCGTTGCCGCACTGTCCGCTACTGGTGCAATGTCCGGCGGTCAAGCGACAATATTTGCAGGCAATGGCATTACCCTAAATGGACTTGTTAATTTGAATGGAACATCAGCCAGCACAGATGCCGGTTTGGGTGGCACTTTTGTTGCTGTAAATCTAGGTAATTCCGCTGTGACTCTAAATGCCAATGTCAATGCGACAGGTGTTGACACTGGCGGTAATGTAGCTGTTGTTTCCGGCGGCACAATTGGTGGCACGTACACTATTAACGCTTCAGCAAGCGGTCAAGGTGGTGAAGGCGGAAATATCTTCTTATCTGCCAACTCCACAGTTAGTGGAGCAACTTTCAATGTAAATGGCGGCTCTGGTGGAATTATGGGTTATGCCGTAAGCCTTGGTGGTGTCGCATCCGGTTCCGGCACATCTAACCCCGGAAGTAATATCGGCACATTCACAGTTGGACCGGCTAATACAACTTATGCCGGCGGTGTATTCTCAACAGCTCAAGCGACAAGCGATAACTGGATGATTACAGTTTCGCCAAATGCCTTGCCCAGCATCCAAAATCTAAATAGCGGCGTTACTTACGCTCTTGCTCCAGGCGTGCTGCCAGGTAATCTCACTCTGGGTAATGTGACATTCTCAGGAGGCACGGCAGTTGGATTTGTTGCTCCGCTTGTAGCAACAGGTAATGTCACCCTTGGTCAACTAGATACAGCAACCGGCAGCGCTGCAGTTTCTGTATTTGCCGGCGGTCAATTGAATGTAACAGGCAATGTGACAACGGCTTCACCAGCTGATTCGTCTTCTGTGCAACTGGCAGCCAGACAAGCTGTTTCTGTAGCCGGAAGCATTAGCACCGCGTCAGCTTGTTGTTCGGGATTTGTTTCAGTATTCGGCAGTCAAGTAAGTATTACCGGCTCAGACTCATCGATGTTCAGTAATGCTTCGATTAATACGTATAGCTCCGGCAGCGGCGGACAAGGCGGCGACGTCAATCTCCTGTCCTTCAACGGCTCAACTGTCGTCGGCAACTTCGTCAATGGCGCGCTTGTCTCCGGTGGCAATATCTACAGCAATAGCATTACCAATGGCAGCGTCTCCGGTAATGTCACGATTAGTTCATTTGGACAAGTAATGTTGAATGATGTAGTTGCTTTCGGTGAAGCAGATGCAAACGCTGGAGGCATTGCAATCCAATCGGCAGCCGGTGGTCGCATCGGATCGCTTTCTGCCTGGTCGACGGATGCTACATACAACGTCAGTTATGGTTCTTATCTCAACTTCGCAACTAGCACGCAAGCCGATATCGGCGCAGGCACAAGCAACGGCATATCACTATCCGGCTCCTTCTTGATTGCTGATGATGCAACATTCTTGAGCCGTGCAACGAATGGTCCGGCAATAAACTCATTTAGTTTGGAACTTGCCGCAAGCGATACTCAGATTAATGTAGGTGATATTGCCGTTACAAATGCTAGCGCCGGAAGTGGCTCTGTCAGTGTGTCGGCTTCTTCGGCTTCCGGTTTGTCGATGAGCAATGTGCTTGCTTCAGCAGTTAATGATTTCAATCCAAGCGCTGAGCATGCAGCCGGATCGTTGTTGGTTAGAAACAGTGGTGGCAATGTTACTCTGTCAAGCAACCTCTCTCTCTCTGGAGCTGGTGACTTCCATGATTCCGGCAACGTAGCAGTTGTAGCTTCAGGCAGTGTACAAGCAGGCACCGTTGATACATCTGCCCTGGTAAATGCTCAGTCGGGCAGCGTAACTTATGTAGCCGGCGGTGACATTACCTCAGCCGGTGTAACAGCGACAAGCCAAGGAGGTCAAGTTACCAGTGGCAATATTTATATGTTCTCGAATGCCGGCGATGTTCTTGCTACCGGTTCTCTAAATGCAAGCGGTACAAATGCTAGTGGTGGCAATGTCATATTAAGCGCAGCCAATGGTGAGGTCAGTGCGCAGAGCATAACCGCTTCAGGTTCCGGCAATAATATGTGGGCAGGTTCGTTGCGCATATCAGCAGCTGGTGACTTGAGTGTCAGTCAAGCTGATGTTTATGGAGCAAGCGGAGCCAATGGTGGCTTTGTCAATCTCATGTCCGACAACGGCAATGTAACAGTTGGCGCTCAGGGAATTGATGTTTCTGCCGATCAACACACGGGCGTCGGCAATGGCGGCTCAATTGCTATCGATGCATTCGCTGGTGATGTGAGTATCGGTGGCAACCTCGATGCTTCCGGTGCATCATCAAGACAAACAGCCGGATCAGTACATGTCTTTGCCCGCGGTGATGTAGCTGATCAAGGCGCTGCAATTACCGTTAATACTTCAGCAGGTGTGGCTGGTAGCTTTACCGGATCGGCAGGCAATGTATCCATACGCAGCTTTGAAGGTTCTATTGATATGGGCGACACGGCAATTTCGGCAAGTTCTGCCGGAGGCAACGGTGGAACCATATATATAGGATCGCAAAACGGCGGCAATATCGCCATCGATTCAGTGACTGCAAACGCCACAGGTGCCGGAAATTCAGGTGGCCAAGTGGTATTTGATAGCAGTTTGGGCACCCTGGATATAGGTTCTGTCTCCGCACAGGGCTTAAGCGGCGCCGGCGGTGGTTCGCTAGTTGCCCGTTCATATGGCGACATGAATGTAGCCGGAGCAATAAATGTTTCATCGGCAGGATCAGATGCCGGTGCGGTTACATTGAATACGCAAGGAGCGCTTGCAGTTTCCGGTAATGTGAACGCATCTTCAGATGTCGGAGCCGGTGGCACTGTAAACGTTATGGCTGGTGGTTCAGCTTCTACCGGTAATTATTCTGCATCGCTGCAAGACATAAATGTAAGCGGTGCATCTGGTGGACGCGTGGTAATGATTGATACCGCAGCAACCTCATTGGGTATTTTGGTTGATGATATTAACGGTACGGCAACTGGTGTCAATGCCGTCGGTGCATCGGTGGCAATCTGGGCACTAGGCGCTGTCAGAACCGGCGATATCACTTTAGCCAACACGGCAGCAAGTCCGGCAGCAAATGCTCGTGGTGGCGATTTGTTTATTTCGTCGAATACTTCAATTCTTGGTGACTTGATGTCTGTAGTTTCATTGAACGGTGCGGATTCTGGTTGGGTTATTCTTGCTAACAGTCAGAATAATGTTGCCGGAACAATATTTGCGCCTGTTCACAATATAGGCGTATTTGCCCAATTGAGCGATGAGCCAATTGCTTTGTCGGGCAATTCAACTGTTGAAATTACACCAAGCGCCATTAGCAATTACAGCACAGCCGGTTATTCATCCGTAACAGGCAATGTCACTTTCCATGCCAATGGCAATGGTTATTTGATAGCTCCATTGGTTGCCTTGAAGGACATGGATCTCACATCTGCTGTTGGCGAAGCTGACGTTGCCGGCAGTGCTGCATTAGGCGTGGGTGTTGGCACAACACCGACAGTAACATTGGTCGCAGTTCAAGATCTCTCCGTAGGCAGTGTTTCAACTTCCAACATCTCCGGTTCACAACCAACAATAGCCGGCGATATTTTACTAATGTCTGCTCAAGGCAGCATCGATTCAGGTAGTCTTGGTGATTCACTGTTTGATACATCTGCTGCTGTCCTCGGCGGCGAAGTCAACCTATCGGCAGCCTTCGGTAGTGTCAATCTAGCTGGTGGATCAGGCGCAACCGGAAGACAAGCAATTTTCACAAGCGCCGATATGCGTTCAGGCGATGTAAATGTCGTATCGCGTGAAGTTACTCTGGGCGGTCAGATTAATACATCAAGCAACGGTGCTGCAGGAAATATCAATCTTTCCTCAATTGCCGGCAACATTACATTCACTGATGCGGCTGTCGGCTTGCGTGATATCGACGCTACGGCTTCAAGAGCAGATGGCGGAAAAGTAAATATGTTTATTGGCGTTACCGATGGCGTATTCAGCTCCGGTCTGGTTGTTCCATACTGCATCTTGTGCGGCGAGCAAACATTCACAACAGCATCCGCACTTGGCAGTGGCGGTTCAATGACATTGAATATTGCCGACGGTCATCAAGTTACTTCCGGATTGCCAATTCACTTTGATACCACAGGTGCTGTTGCCGGCGGCAATCTAAATATGAACGTAGGTGGTTTGATTAACTCACCAATTAGCGCATCAACAGGCGCTTCCAAGGGTGGCAATATCAATGTCTCCAGTCTTTATGACATGAACCTTTATGGAACAACAGAATCATCCTTCAATATTCAAACGGCTGGAACTTCCGCTGCCGGTTCGGCAACATTCAGCTCCGCTGCCGGCGCTGTAAATCTCAGTCTGGGTGTATCGAATGTTGCAGTGAACGCCAGTAGTGCTCAGCGTGGTGGCTCTGTCAATATCATTGCCAACCATGGCGCATTCGTTGCTAATGAGATCAATACAAGCTCATCCGGATTTGGTGGTGACGTCACAGTTGATCTGAGAAACGGCAATCTTGTATTTGGCAATGCCAATACAGCGGATGCTTCGCGCTTTGTAAATGCAACAGGTGCGGCTATGGGCGGCAGCTTCACATTCAGTACCGGCGCTGGACAACTAAGCAACCTTGCTTCCGGATCTTCCGGTATGTTGTCGTTTATCGCCGGCAGCATTGATACAGGCGCTACTTCAGGAACGGCAGGCTCAATCAGTGTTGATGTCAGACGTGGTGTCCTAGGTGGCTACAAGTCAACCTCGGCAGTTGTTACACCGGATCTCAATGCCGGCGCAGTTGAATTGTCCAGCGGTGCCTTCTCAACGCCATCGCAAGCAGGCGCTGTCCGAGTTCGTGCCGACGTCGTCAACCTATCCGGTGACATTGCCGCCAACGGCATGTCCGGTGGTTCAGTTGTACTTCTTGGTGGTGACACAGTTACTGTAAGCGGAGCAATTAGTGCACGCGGAACACTGACTACAGGCGGCGTTGTCTCTGCTATTGCCAAGGAAGATGTCAGTCTAGGCGATGTTGATGTCTCCGGTTATACAAAGGGTGGTATTGCAAATCTGGTTGCCGCTGAAGGCTCGCTCACAGTCGGTAATCTCGATGCCGGCGGACTAGGTGACGGCGGACAACTTCGACTGGCAGCTGGATCAAACATTACAGTTAATGGCGATGTAGATGCCTCATCTAACTCATCTACCAGATACGGCAAGGGTGGTTTGATTGAATTATTTGCATTCGGCGTTAATCCAACTGAAAGTGTAATTACCTTAAATGGCAATTTGACTGCTACGGCTCCTGAAGTTGGTGGTAGCGTGGCAATCATTTCTGCCGGACAGCTTAATGGCTCTGGAAACACAATTGATGTAGGTTCCAATTCACCGCTTGGTGAAGGCGGCAACGTATTTATTTCCTTGGGCACTTCCGCCAATTCGGCACTGCCATCGCTGGTCGTAACTGGTGAAGGCTCTTTAGCCGGCAATGCAGTAGTGATGTCCAACGGTACACTCACCTTGCCGTCATTGACCACTCTAACAACATTTACTATAAGCTCAGGAGCAGACGGCAACTTCGGTTACTTCCCACTGCTTGAAACCAATAGTACATACGCAGGAGGCGTGCTTACAGCGGCAAATGCTACCGGTAATTTGGTTATTACAGTAGGACCGGATGCGCAGCCTCTGGCTCAAGTAGGCGCCACACAATATGGATTGAACGCCGGCGTACTTGCTGGTGACGTGAATGTTGCCAGCCTCACTTTCAATACGGTAAATGAAACATTCACCGCACCATTTGTGGTTGACGGTTCGCTTACAGTGGCAGGCAATGCCACAAGCAATAATCAAAGCCCGCTCAGCGTGGCAGCTGTCGGTGACATCGCAGTCGGCGGTAATGTCACCAACTCAGGTGGCGCAGTTGAATTGTTTGCTCTTGGCGAAGTTAACCTCAATGGAGTATCTACTGCCTCAACAAGTGCTGCCGGTGGCTCGGTCAATATCTTTGGTGAGTCAATTGCTATCGCAGGAACGATAGGAGCTAATCCGGAGCGTTCAATTGATACGTCATCTACCGTTTCCTCTGGTGGTGCTGTCAATCTCAATACTTATCTCGGTAACTTGATAGTTGGCTCGTGGACAGGCAATACTCTCAATGACGGTGGAGTAATTGATGCTCACGGAACAGGATCCGGCAATGCAGCTGGTGCAATATCGATGATTTCGGCTAACGGCTCTATTTACGTTGACGATCTCCTAAGTGCCGGTCTCGATAACGCTTCAGGCGGTGCCATTAGATTCGTTGCTGATGACGCTTCATTTGTTGCCAGCATGTCGTTGCGTTCAAGTTCTGCAGCGGGCACCAACCTTGCAGCTCTGACGACTTACTCTAACGACACTGGTTCGGGTAGAAGCGGTGCAGCCAGCATATCTTCTTCCTTGAGCTTCCTATCAGGTAGTTCATTGTTGTCAGATGCAACATCACCACTTTATGCAACTGCAGGCTTTGATATTGATTTGACAGCTAACGGCACAAGTGCTGTCAATGCGCCAACTTCAATTGTCACTAACAACTTAAATGGCAGTGCTGGTTCTGTCCATCTTTCAACAGACAGTCAGTACGGATTAATTACAGATGCTATTTCTGCAACAGGTAGTTTTGGTTCCGGCGGCGGAGTCAACATTGAAAGCGCCTATGGACCTGTAACAATTGGCGACAACATCACAACAAGTGCTTCCGGCAAAAATACGGGCGCCGGTGATGTGTTTGTTTCAAGCGGTGGAGCAATCGTTGCAGGCTCTGCTCAAATCATAGCTTCCGGCACCAATGGCGGCGCCGGTGGCGCAGCTACGATGATCTCGTTGGAAAATGTGACCGCTGCTAATCTCACACTTACATCGTCTGGAACAGGAACTGCCGGCGGCAATCTCTCGTTGTTTGCTCAAGGCAATATAAACGCCAGCGACATTAATGTATCAGGTCTGTCTCAAGCAACAGCAGGCTTTGTCAATCTAGCTGCTTCCGGTGGTTCGATTACACTCAATGACTTAACAGCTAATACTAACGGCTCCGGTTATACAGGCACGCACATTACATTGAACGCTGCTGGCGACATAACAGCAGGTGGAATAGTCGCGCAAGGACAGGCTAATGCCAATGGCGGTGTGCTCAACATCGTTTCGCAGAGTGGAAATGTCAGCCTGACAGGCGGTGTTGATCTCTCTGGTAATCACGGAGTAGGAACCGGCAATGGTGGTGTTCTCAGTGTATTAGCCGCTGAAGGTTCGCTCACGATTGACGGAGATGTTAACGTAACAGGTCAAGGCAAGTTAGCTGCCGGTGGAATAATCAACGCTCAGACAGCCGGTGACATAGTGACGACCAGTGGTGACCTGCTCGCCAATGGCGTTAATGATAGTTACGGCTTCGCCGCAACCGGTGGACATGTATCGCTTATTTCTCGCTCCGGTGCAATTGATTTGGCTGGAGACGTAAATGTTTCCTCGCAAGGTGGTTCTGCCGGCGGCATCTTGCTGAAGGCTTCCGGAACAGATGGCGTCACTGTTGACGGTAATATCGCAGCACGTGCTTCCGGACTTAACAGTGTCGGCGGTCAAGTCATCATCGAAGCTGAAAACGGAGCTGTCGATGTCACCAACGTGAATGCTTCTGCCAGCAATAAGGGATTCGGCGGCACAATATTAATTACAGCCGCCAATTCAATCACAGCTGGTTCTGACACGGCAGACATTGCCGGTGCCTATGGTGTTAAAGGTATGTCAGTTAAGGGCGACGGACATGGCGGCACAATTATTCTCAATGCTTCACCAAGTGATGCTCAACTGGCAATTGTTGATTCCGGTGCAACTCTTGCTCGCCCAATGTTCAACGGTAATTTGGACGCTGCCGTATTAACATCTTCCGTTGCTTCTGCTGAATTCAACTTACATGCTGGATCTGATTCCGGAATCGGTGGAGACATCTTTGTAGCAGCTTCCGGACAAAGCGATGCCTCCGGTCAAGGTGGCGTTGCTATGAATATCGGCAATATCAACTTGAGTGGAACATCCGGTGGTCACTTGGTTGTCGTCAGCGCTGATCTTGCAAATAGCGCAGCAACGCTGGGTAATATTACAGGCAACGCCACAAGTGCATTGGGTGCCGGTGCTGCTGTCGGTATTGCTGCCTTGGGAGATGTAACTGTCGGTCACATTGATCTCTCCAACAACGCAAGCCAAGCAATTACCGGTGCTGTTGGTGGTGATCTGTTTATCTCATCAGGACGTGATATCGTCACCGGCGATTTGAGAACAGTATCCGGAAATACTGCCCCTGGCGGTATTGCTGTGCTTGCTGCAACTGCCACAATTACAACTGGCTCGACCGCTGGAGTGCCAACAGGCAACTTGAATATTGCTGAGCACTTAGTCAGCTCCGGTGGTGGCGACAGCATCGTATCCGATACAACAATTACAGTCAGCAATACAGATATTAGCTTCTTCAATCCGGCAGGTTACGACACTATCGCCGGCGTCAACGTTGATGTGAAGATGGATACGAAGGGCTACAACAACCTGATCGTGCCGATTATTTCCAAATCCGTTGTCGACGTTGATACATTGAATGTCAATTCCACATCAGGCAATGGCTCAAGCTTCGTTGTTTACAGTCGTGGCGATATCAATATCAATCAAGGTGTTTCCACTTCAGGCTCGAAAGAAGCCGGCTTCCTTGGTCTCTACAGTATCGGCGGCAGCGTAGCGACTGGTGATGTTGTAACAGCAACCGGCAGCTTCTATGGTAACAACGTCAACTTAGTTGCGCCACAAGGTCAAGTGACGGTAGCAAATGGTGATAGTCCAGCGCTTGCTACAAATGGCGCTCTTGCCAGCGGCAATGTCATGCTTGCTGCCGGCTCCGGAGTGACCATCAACTCTAAGATCGACACAAGCTCTTCGACTACAGCCGGCAACGTCAACTTAATTACTTCAGGCGGCAACATTGTCTTTGGTCTGCCTGCAGATGACTACATCAATGCCACCGCAGCTAATCTAAATGGTGGCAACGTGCAATTCATTATTGGTGAAGCTCCAAGCAATGGCAATAGCGGCTTGGTCTTCAATAACACCGTGCTTGGCACATCCGAACAAGTACTAACAAGTTCGTCAGCTGCTAATTCCGGCTTTATCAATATTGCAATCATGGCGGGCAACCAAGGCAACTTCAATTCAACATCGGTTGGCGGCGTACACTTCGTCACCGGTAATGGAAATGCTGTTGGCTTCACCGGTCAGCAAGCTGGTGCCTTTAACGCCTACGTCGGCGGTAGCTTGAACAGCGTCTGGTCAATTGCCACAGACGGTAATCTGGGCGGCAACATTACCTTGCAGTCAGGCGGCTCAATTACAGTTAGTGATTACGGCGGCTTTGAAGCAGTTGGCTCCAATGTCGGCGGCAGCTTCACCGCTCAAGCGCTTAACGGCAGCATTTCCTTTGTTGGCGCTAGCAACGGACCGACAATTAACACAGCAGGCAACTTGCAATCCGGTGATGTTACCTTGATGGCCGGCAGCAACATATTTATCGACTACGGCATTTCCACGGCATCGACGAACTTCGGCGGCAATGTTACTGTCGGCATTGCTCAAGGTGACCTGGTATTTGGTAACTACTTCACCGTTAACACAATTGGCCGTTATGTTGATACCTCAACGACATTTGGCAATGGCGGCAACGTTAGCGTATTCATCGGTCAATCATTACCGGCAACGATTGGTGCCGGTGGTCTGCCGCAGACTGGAGCTGGTGGTTCTGTTGGTCAGTCCGGTGTCATATTTGAAAACATCTTCCCGGCAACTGAGCTTTCAATAAACACAGGCTCGTTGCAAGGTAATGGCGGTAATATTGAAATCACTGTAGCACAAGGTGGTATCGGTGCCTTCAGTCAAAATCAAGTTGGCGGCGCTAACTTGATTACAACAGCTTCTTTGGGCAATGCCGGTCGCGTTGAAGTTTCCGCCGGCGGCGGCATCAATGTTGCCTGGGGCATTAGCACGCAAGGACTTAACGGCGGCAATGTTTACTTGTCTTCCGGTGAAAGCATCAACATGTCGACAATGGGCGGCATCCAGACAGGCAGTGCCAACTCTAACTTTGGTGGTAACGTTCAAGCGCTAGCTCTGAATGGAACAGTCAGTCTATCTGGAACAACTGGCGGCATGACAATTGGAGCCATGGGTGGCGCCCAAGCCGGTCAAGTCGATATAAGTGCTCTGGGCGATATTCTCGTTGCTGGTGAAATCAATACTTCTTCCACAACCTCAGGTGGCAACGTTAATCTGTCGGTTTACACAGGCAACGTTATATTGAGCAATGGCAGCAGTACAGACATTAGCGCCGGTTGCGGCAGTGGTTGCTTGATAAATACATCCGGCATAAACGGCGCTGGCGGTAATTTGACAGTTTCCGTTCTGCAGTCAACATTGGAAGCTAATGAAGTAACAATCGGACCAAACACTTACACGCAATACCAGGCTGGTTTCATTGCCAGAGGTCTTTACGACACCATTTACACCGGTTCAACAAGCGGTGTTGGCGGCAATGTCTCAGTCAATGTGATGAGTGGACCACAAGGCACATTCGATGCGCCGGCTTCATCAACAATTGATTCACCAGTATTTGATCTCACATCTTCATCCGGTACATCCGGCAACTTTGCATTGAATGCCGGTGGCAACATGCAGAGCAATATGTCGGTAACTGTGGCTGGTGCAAACCTCGGCTCAACAGCCGGTTCAATCTTCTTACATGCTTCAGGCGTTGCTGATCTGGGCGGTTACTTCGATGCAGGAAGCCAAATTGGCGATGGTGGACTTGTAGCACTGTCGGCTTCGCGTTCATTGACTGTCGTCGGTGACATAAATGTATCAGGTAGTCAGGCTGCCACATCCGTGACAGGCAACGGCGGCACAGTCATTGCTCAATCACAACTTGAGAGTGTAGTTTTGGGTAATACTTTTGCAACAGGCAATGCCTTCGGTGGTGACGTGATAGTCACAGGCGCCATGGGTGTCGCAACTGGTGCAATCAATGTATCGGCAACAGGCAACGGCGGAGTCGGCGGTTCTGTTCTAATCGTCAACTTTGACAGCTCGTTAGTAGGTAGTAACCCCAATAGTTCAATTAACGTTGGAGCCATTACTGCGACCGGTGCTTTACTTGGTGGCTCTGTTGATTTACTTTCCGGCGGTGGATTGGCAATTGTAAGTATCAATGCTTCATCGTCAGCTGGAACCGGCGGTGATGTTGTTCTAGCTGCTCTAAACTCGAGTATCTTGAATCCGATTATTTCCGGACCAAACATCAATGTTACAGGTCCAGTTCAAAATGGTTCTGTCACCGGACTCCCGGCGCTTGTTCAAGTGGCAGCCGGAACTCCTCTCAATATTCCGACAGCATCCGGTCAATTTGTTGTTGTTGCCGGTAGTGCTGACATTGGCACGGTAAGCGCCGGAACAACGGTCATTGTTTCCGGTGATATGTCTATTGCCAATTCGGTTCTGTCATCCGGTCAAAATATTCTCCTAATTGCCGGTGGCAATATGTCCGTTGACGGCGATGTGAATTCAACTGCATCCGGTAGTCTGGCAAGCGGCAACATCTCACTGATAAGCGGTGGACTGTCCGTCACAGGCAATATTGATTCTTCATCCGCATCAACGGAACTTCCGGGCAGTGCCCTATTGGTGGCAATGGACGGCATGGTTTCAATAGGTGATTGGGACAACGGCCAATTACAGGATCTCACCACTGGAAACATCTATACGCAAGCTGCTGCTGCTCAATCTACTTCCGGCAGTATTGCAATTCTTGGTTCTGCAGGTATGCAGGTTAACAATGTATTTGCTGAAGGTCTTAACAATGCTTCCGGCGGCAACATTTTACTTTCCACGCCAGGTGATGCAACGATTGGCTCAATAGCTGCGGGCTCGACAACTGCTACAAGCGTAGCCAATGCCCTGAATGCAACATTGGCGCCGACACAAACGGGCAGCGGTTCGTCAGGCACATTGACAGCGCTTGGTGCTTATACATTCTTGGCTGACTCAGTAATCTTGCTTGATGGCGACAACGGCATGAATGCGCCATCAGTAAATATGACCCTTGGTGGATTTGCTCAAGTCGCTGTTGCTCCTGAATTGATCATGACGTTCAACAGCAATGGTGATGCCGGTTCCGTTAAGCTCTTTGCCAATGATCCTGCCGGTATGCAAGTTAACAAAATAATCGCCGGTTCCGAAACAGGTAATGGTGGTTCTATTGTATTAACCAACTCGTTAGGCTCCGTCATTCTCAATGACGACCTCTCTGCAATAGGCAGTGGTTTAGCCAACAAGAGCGGCAATATCGCTATCTATGCCGGACACTATGTAGGAGATGGCAGCATCAATGCAACAGGTGTTGATATTTCGGTTTCCTCCGATAACGGATCGCAAACGGGAAGCATTTCATTGAATGCAGCCGGTGCTGTGACGGCTGACAATTTAAGCGCCACATCATGGGGTCCGATTGGAGTTGGCGGCAGTATCTCGGTTGTAGCTGGTGGTAATGTCAGTCTGAACCTGGTTGATGCCAGTGGTTATGCGCTGTCAGCCGGTGGCGATATTTCACTCACGTCACTCAATGGAACAATAACTGTCGGTGAGTTGAACAATAATAGTTCCGGATTGAACTTTGCCGGTGGTCGCACATCAATGGTGGCTGCACTCGGTATTGCCATCACCGGTGATTTGAACAGTTATAGTTCCAGCGGAGCTGACGCCGGACGCATTGTCTTGAGCAACCTCAAGGGCAATGTTTCAGTCGGTGGCGATGTAGATGTTTCAGGCGATAAAAACTTTGGTTTGGGTAACGCCGGTTACTTTGGAATAAGCAACATAAGCGGCAATATCACTCTTGGCGGCGATGTATTTGCCTCCGGTGCTGCGGATCTCCAACATGCCGGTACGATTAATTTAGCTGCATTCGGCAATATCATAACTAGTGGCGACTTGCTTGCCAATGGCACAACGACATCCGGACCAATTGTTTCTGCTGGTGGCAATGTTGCCGCACGTTCTGTCTACGGTCAAGTGGATATTGGTGGCAATATTGATGTATCCTCCATGGGCGGCAATGGCGGTACGGTATTCCTGCAAACACTTGCTCAAGAGGGAGTCAATGTCGACGGCGACATCAATGCTTTTGGCGCAGCACGCAACAACATTGGTGGACATGTCTTAATTGATACGCCAAACGGCAGCACCACAATAGGCAATATTGATGCTTCCGGCAAGGACGGTGCTCATGGCGGCATAATCTTCGTTAGAAGCTTTGGTGACATTACAGCCGGCAGCGCAACTGGAATTTCCGGCTTGTCTGTTAACGGCACAACCGGCGCCGGCACGATAAGCCTTGCTTCGCAAGGTGGCATTGGTAAGGCAAGTGGAGCCAGCCTCAATCTCTTTGCTGCATCGCAGGAAGGTGATGGAGGTATTGTTCATGTGTCGACAACTGGCGTAAACACTCAAGGTTACTCGATTCAGTTGGATGACATACATGTTTCCGGTCACAATGGCGGCATCGTTCAATTGTTGGCACTCAATAGTTCCGGTGGCGTGATTGCTACTGACGACATCACAGGCAATGCGTTTTCGGCACTTGGTGTTGGCGCTTCCATTTCTATGTTCAGTTTAGGTCAGGTAACATCCGGTGATATTCATTTATCGAATACCAATGCTGGTGCATTGCCGGCAGCTCGTGGTGGTGATCTCTTCATTTCGTCAGCTGTTGGAGTGACGGTAGATACAATTACCTTGGTGAACTCCGGTAATGCCGCCGCTTCCGGTGCCGGTGTTCTCATTTCAGCTGGAGCCTCCGGCACGATTACAACTGGCGCCGTACAGGCTGGAGCCAATCAATTTGGTGCATTTACATCCGTTAGCGGACCGGACACCATAACATCGTCAATGACTGTTACTGTCAGACCTGATGCGGCACCGGTCAACTACAATCCGCTTGGCTATACGGATATCGACACAGCATCTAATGCTGTACTGACAATTAACACTGGCGGCAACTATCGCTTGTCCGCTCCAATTGTTTCCTTGAGCGAAATTGATCTTGGCTCAGCTGTTTCTGCCAATAGTGTAAGTGCCGACAGCGTCAATCTTGTTTCACTGGGTGATTTGACACTAGCCAATGGCATAACCACAGCAGGCAGCAATAATTCTGGTTTGATAAGCGTTACTTCCCTGACCGGACTTGTAGATATCTCCGGTAATATCAATACGGCAACGCCTGTTTCCAATGCTCATGACGCAGGCAGTGTACTTATATTTGCTCCCCGCGCATCAGTAACGGTTGAAACGGTTACAACAGGCGGCACAATCGCCTCCGGTGACATTCAAGTAGTTGCCGGTACAGGCGTATACGCCGGAGCCTTGAGCACAAGCTCGTTGAACTCCGCCGGTGATGTCACACTGGTCACAGCAATTGGTTCAGTAACCTTAAGTCAGACAGCTGGAGTCGACGGTCGTTATATCGACACCAGCTCGAGCAACGGTCGCGGCGGCAACGTTGACATACTTATTGGTCTTGCTCAAGGCGGCGAAAGCCAAGGTCTCATTACTCTAAATAACGGCACAGGCTCTGCCGACAATTCCATTTACACTGGTTCGACATCGGCAATTGGCGGCAGCTTCCGTCTCGATGTATTAGCAGGCACGCAGGGTGATATGGGTAATCCAACACCAAGTTACTTGCTAATAGACACTGCTGCTGCATCCATTGCCGGTAATGTTTCTATCTATGCTGGTGGTGCTATCAACTCCATGTTTGATATCAACACATATTCCACTGGCAGTTCCGGTAGCCTAATCGGCGGCAACGTTACTGTCACTGCCGGCGGCAATTTGACACTGTCCGGACCGAACGGAATAAATGCCGACGGCATTAACTATGCCGGCAATATTGTTCTTGCTGCACCGAATGGGGAAGTAACGATTTTGGGAAGCGTCAACGGCACTTCTCTACAAGCTAACTCACAAGTCCAAGGCGGTCAGGTAAATATCGTCAGCACCGGTGATGTGACATTAGCAGGCTCAATTGATACGCATTCATTAGGAACAGGCGGCGATGTGAACATCTCCATGCACGCCGGTAATTTGATATTCAGCAGCCGTGCTAATGATGGAACGTGGGTCAACACAAGCGGTGAGCTTGGACCTGGCGGTAATTTCAACATGAATATAAGCAAGATGGTTTCGGCAACAGGTGCCGGTATCAACGGCATGTCCGGCATCATTCTTAATGCCGGTGGTCCGTCGGCTAATGGTTCCATCTACACAGGATCCGAACAGCAAGCAGCCGGCAACATCACAATTTCATCGCTATCAGGCAACTTCGGTGACTTTGGCGGTATCACTGGACTGGCACTTACTTTAGATGCATCATCCGACTCGGGTCCTGCAGGAGCCGTAACTTTAAATACTCGCGGTGCAGTCAATGTTAATTGGACAGTTGATGTAAGCGGAGCTGAAGCCGGTGCAATAGTGCTCAACTCCAGAGACATGTTGATGGTTGGTGGTTCGCTAATTGCCAACGGCACACTGGTCAACGGTGGTTCTATTGTTGCCAGTGCTACAAGCGATCTTGAAATAGCTGGATACATTCAAGCCAATGGTGCAGCCAACGGTGGTCGTATCCTCCTGCAATCGGTTGACGGCGACGTGAACGTAAATGGCGCACTGAATGTCGGCGGACAGCTCTATAGCATTATGGCAACCGGCGTGAATAATGGTGGCAATGTGTCGCTAGTCGGCTTCAGCGGCGTGAGTGTTGCTCAAGATATAAATGTTTCAGCTTCCGCTCCGAATCTCATTGCTGTCGGCGGCAACGTCATGATTGTCTCGCAATATATTACGAGCAATGTTGAACTGCCGGCAAATATTCTGGCTAGTGGCTCATCGCAAGGTGGTTCCGTTTCTATCGTTGCCGGCAATACAATCAACTCGCTTGATTACGACATTGATGTTTCAGTGACAGGACCAAGCGGCAATGGTGGTCAGGTATTCATTTCGCTTGGCGGCAATACCAATCAACTAGTATCTATGGGTGCCAACGGCATAAATGTTGCCGGTGCCGGCTATGGTAGCGATGGCTTCCTGCTCATGCTCAACAACGGCACCATTAATGGTCAATCAACGCCTGTTACAAGTTCGACGCAAGGACTCTTCCCGTTAGTCAACAGCAATAACCAGTATGGACAACTTTTCAGTGAAGAGACAATGGTTTCTAGTGGCAATTACACATTATTCGTGCCGACCAATGCCATGCCTTATTTCCAATTGACCGGTCAGCCAGGCAGTCAAAAACTTGGACTTCCTGCAGGAGTAATAAGTGGCAGTCAGCCAATAAACTTTGGTCAATTTACATTTGATGAAGCAGCTTCACTGACTGTGCCTTTAGTAGTGAACAGCACATTGAACTTTGCTTCAGTGAATGGTGCCGGCACAAGCAACGTTGCCATAGTTTCCACTCGCGATGTGAACATCACGGGTGATGTAACTAATATCAATGCTTCCGGCAACTCCTCATCTGTGGCAATTTTGGCTGGTGGAGATCTTTCAATCGGCGGCAACGTCAGCACCACATCGGCACAAGGCAACGCAGGCGCAGTTACATTGGCTGGTCTATCAATTGATGTTGGCTGTCAGGGTTGCACCGCTAATGAGACGGCAATAAATGCTGCCAGCACTGCTTCCGGCAAGGATGGCGGTGCCATATTTGTTGTTAGCCGTGTCGGTGACATAACTCTGGGTGATTGGAATGGTTACTCAATTAACTCCGTTAACAATGGATCTGTTCAGTCGTACGCAATTGGCAAAGGCGGCATTGCCGGTGATGTAATGATTGCTTCTGCTGGTCAAATGAGATTGGGCGATGTGCTGGCTGGTGGTCTGACTAATGCCAATGGCGGTTCGCTTACACTGACTGCCGGCTATAACGTTACTGTAGGCAGCCTCTCAATCAGATCAACTACATCCGGAAATGCAAGTGATCTTTCTACCTTCAATCCAGGCTCGCCAAATACCGGCTCCGGCTCAACTGGTGGTTTGACGCTGTCGGGCAACTTCATGTTCTTGCCTGATAGTTATGTCTTAACTGACTCCACAAATAAAGTTGCCACAACTGCTTCTATGCTGGTTGTCTTGCGCGGCTCAGATCTTGGTGCTCAGGTTGAATCGACAGACATAGCCGGTTCAGTCGGTGCCGATAACGGAGTTGCTGTTGGCCCAACCTACATTTATACAGGCAACGCATTTGGTACATCAGGCTCAGCAAGAGTTGTCACAGCCAGCCAGGGTGGACTGAAACTCGGCAGCATCGATACATCATCGGATTCAGCTAGTGGTGGCTCTATAACCATCTTGAACACATTGGGAGCCGTGGATATCGCCGGCACAATTGATGCATCGGGCTTTGGTCCTGCACAATCAGCTGGTTCAATTACAATATCTTCGTCAGGCAGCATTAATACTCAACCGGGTGGAACTATCGATGCGTCCGGCTCCAATGGTGCTTCCGGTAATGCTGTCACCCTCATTTCACTCAACGAGATTAACGTCTCTAATATTGATACAAGTGCCACAGGCACATTTGCCGCCGGCGGTACAGTTGTTGCCAGCGCTTCAGGTAATGTTGTTTTAGGTGGAGCAGGCAATGTCGATGTCTCCGGATATGGTTATGCTGCCGGTGGCTCAGTCACACTTAATTCCAAAGCAGGCACCCTAACGGTTAACAACATCACTTCCTATTCATCTGGTGAAAATGTAGTTGGTGGACGCATTGTTCTTTCAGCCTTTGGTGACGTTACAGTCAACAACATTACAGCTCCTGGACTAAATGGTGCGACAGGCGGCGTTGTACTTGTAAGTTCGGAAACAACCAACATAAATGTCATAGGCAGTGTTGATCTGTCTTCAACGACCAGCGCCACGCCTGGTAATGGCGGTATGTTCTCCGCTAATACATCGGAAGGTTCCATCTATATCACCGGCAACATCAATGTCAACGGCAAGGGACGTGACGCCTCAGCCGGTATTGTTCTTCTTACAGCTGATGGTGATATCGTAACCGGCACTGGTTCTATATCAGCCAAGGGCTTCAGTGATTTGCAAAACTACTCTGCTCTGGGCGGACACGTTGCCATGCTTTCTGCCAACGGCATGATTGACGTCGGCGGCACCATTGATGTTTCATCGGTCGGTTCGTCGGCTGGCGCAGTTCTCTTGAAGGCTTCAGGCATCTACGGCATTACCGTTAGCGGTGACATACTTGCTAGCGGCGCCGGTCTCAATAGCTTCGGTGGACGTGTTGTTATTGACGCCACAGGTGGGCCGGTAGCAATAGGCAATATCGATGCTTCCGCCAGCAACAGCGGACTTGGCGGCACAGTTGTTGTGACCAGCACAACTTCTATTACAGCCGGCTCGGGTACCGGTGTGAAGGGAATATCTGTCGCAGGTGACGCAGCCGGTGGTGTCATTATGCTCACGGCTGACGAAAATATTGCTCAAGCCGGCACCTTGAACTTAACAGCTAATTCGAATTCCGGACGCGGTGGCGATGTATTTGTCTCCGCTCTAGCCAGCGCTTCCGGCAATTCAATTACATTGAATAATGTCAATGTTTCCGGTCAAGCCGGTGGCACATTCCAGTTGATAAGCCTTGATTCCGATGAAGGCAGTGTAGTTCTCAATCAAATAACAGGTACTGCAGCCGGTTCTTATGGACAAGGTGCTTCGGTTGGTATTGCTACACTCGGCGAACTTGTAATCAACGGCAATATTGATCTTTCCAGCACAGCAACACTAACAGGTGCCGGTGCTCGCGGCGGTGACTTGTTCCTATCTTCCGGTGTTGACATTGATACAAATGGAACAATCAAAATATCCGGTACGAATAATGCTGATGCCGGTTATGCAATTCTAGTTTCCTCTGGTGCCGTTGATGCTGCCGGTTTGGTTGCTGTCGCCGGACATACTTATGTCGAACAGAACATCAATGTCAACCCGAACCTCTTCGCTAATGCAACGACCACACAAACAGTAACTATCAAGGTTGGCGATGTAAGCAATTATGATCCGTCAGGATTTACTTCAATAAACATCCACAACGCAGGCAATACAGCCGGACTGTTGATTGATACTGACGGCAATTCATCGATGATTGCTCCAATTCTTTCTCGTGGTTCGGCAACAGTTGACTTTGTAAGCGGCGTCAACGGTAATGACGGATTCGCCATGGCTTCCGTTGGTGACTTAACAGTCAACAAGACAATTGATTTGCAGGGCGGTGTAACAGGCGGCTTTGCCAGCCTATTCAGCGGAGCCGATGTGGCAGTTGGCGACAATATCGCTGTAAATGGCACAGGCGTCGGCGGTAATGTATTTATCCAAGCCGGTGAAACGATATCTATTGGTGACGGAGCTTTAGGTTCACAAAGCATCTACGCCAATGGTGCCAATGCCGGTGGACAAGTAATTGCTTCTGCTGAACTAGGAGTTGATCTCGTATCCGGTATTGATACATACTCAACGCAAGCTGCCGGCAACATTCATCTTATAACTGCAACAAACAACATCGCCTTTGACGGTGATTTGAATGCAACTTCAGCAAGCTCACAAGGCGGCAATGTCGTAATGCTTGTTGGAGCTGCAGGAGTTGCCGGCAATGTTGGTGTTGTTAGCGGATCGAATGTGAAAACAGGATCGACATCTGATGCAGGCGGCAATATCTTGCTGGAAGTACTATCCGGTGATCTCGGCTTCATCGGACCGACAGGAGTTAATAACGGCGACTTTACGCTTGATACATCTTCCGGTAGTCTGGGTGCCGGGCGTGTCGGCGGCAATATCCTAACCTTTGTCGGCGGCGATGAAATCATCAACTTGACTGCAATGACATTTGGCAATCGTGCCGGTGACATCTACATGACCACAGCCGGCAGCCTGCGCCTTGTCGATGGCGAAGGTCTGCAATCAGCCGGTGGTAGCTTCGGCGGCAATGTCATCTTGAATTCACCAAATGGCGCTATCGAACTTGTCGGTGTTGCCGGACCTGGTTATGGCAACGGCAGCACGATAGTCACCAGCGGCACACTTGCCTCTGGTCACGTGAAGACCACATCAGGATTCTCGCAATTCTATGAAAACCCAATTAACACCAGCACCAGCGGCTATGCCGGCGATGTAAATATCGGTATTGGACAAGGTAGTCTGTATTTGCTCAATAGCAATACATTCGACAACTACCGCTACATGGATACGTCATCCGTCAATGCAGCCGGTGGTAATGTACGCATCAACATCTCACAGAGCACACCGGATACCGGTGGCGCAACCGGCAACACCGGATTGGTATTTGCCAATAATCCATTGCTTTGCTCGAATTGCGAATTGTCTATCAACACAAGCTCTACCTACGGCAATGGCGGTAACTTCTCCTTGAGCATATTCCGTGGCTCCCAAGGTCAAGTTGGTGCTGCTGCTTCGTCCGGCGGTGCCAACATCATCACCTCTTCTGCCAGTGGCAATGCCGGCGATGTGACAATGATGGTTAACGGAGACTTCGTTGTTAACATGGGCATTGTGGCAACCGGACAAAACGGCGGCGACGTAAGAATCTTCTCCGGCAGTGACTTGGAAATTACATCTGATGGCTCAGTCGTTGGAGCATTGCCGTTCGGTGCAATCAATACATTCGGTCTGACATTCGGTGGAGACATTAACCTGGTTGCTCCTCGTGGAGAAATTGCTATTACAGGCAACGCTAATAGCACAGTTCTTTCCACGACAGGACTTGTCCAAGCCGGCGACATCAACCTCCTGTCCTTCGGTGACATAAGCGTTGAAAGAAATATCAATACATCATCGGCCGGTAATGGTGGCAACGTGAATGCTTCCATTCACTTCGGCAACTTCTATCTGACAGCCGGCGCCGGTAGTGGAAGCAACACATATGCAGTGAGAGTGGACACCTCTGGTGATGAAGGAGCAGGTGGTTCGTTCAACCTGTCCATATTCCAGTCCAAGGCTGATGTAAACAACGCTTCCGGTATCATTGTATCCGGCAGCAATGAAGGCGCTGAAGTAGTTACCTCATCACGCTTCGGCAATGCCGGCAACATCAATATCTCAATTGAGAACGGACCACAAGGTAAGTTCACCGGTAACGTCCAGCAAGATATGCTGACGGCTCATGACTTACCGCTTCTCTTCACTGCTGATTCGCAATACGGCAACGGCGGCAACTTCACAGCCTTTGTCGGAGGTCAATTGTCGACATCTTGGTCAGCCAGCACGTCCGGTCAAAATGGCGGCACCATCCTTGTACGTGGCGGTGGCTACGCTACACTAAATGGCGACTTCTCAGCCAATGGTCTTGTTGCTAACGGCGGCAATGTCGTGATGAGCAGCTACGGCGACTTGAGAGTCAACGGATATCTGAGAGCTCAAGGTGGCTCTGCCGGTGATGTAGTTGGACTCGGCGGCAATGTTGTTCTTGAATCGTTAAAGGATTCAGTAACCGTCAACGGCTTCAATAATATCCTCGTTAACGGCAACACTGTTCCGGTTTCGGTAAATGTTCAGGGCACCAAGCAAGGTGGCACGGTGACCATGCTTGCCGCCAATGGTATTGATGTCCTCAGCCAAATTGATGCAGCAGGCGGCACGACCGGTGGCAATGTAATGCTCGTCAGCTTCTTGCCGTTCAATGACATCAGTCTCTATCAAGGTGCTTATCCTTCAGTTAACGCCGATGGTGTTTCCAGAGGCGGCACAATCACGATTGTCAGCGGTGCTTCAATTGACTCTGTAGGTACACTCACTGCATCCGGCACTGGAGCATCCGGTCAAGGCGGCGGCATATTCGTTTCAACCGGTTCGACAAACGCTTTGACTCTCGGCAATTTGACGACATCGGGTTCTGCTAGTCTTGGTCAGGTGGTTGTGCTGGCTAACGGCTCAATTACAGCCGGCACGGTCACTTCCTCATGTGGCGGTGCCTGCTTGTTTGCAAATGTATCATCGCAACCAAACGTATTTGACAGCTCTGTTGCTTCCGGCAATTACACATTGTCCTTGAATGCTCAAAGCAGACCGGTCTTGTCCAATGGTGTGAACACCTATCTATTGCCTGCCGGTGCAATTTCTACAAGTGCAACCAACGATCAGCTGACCATCGGCAATTTGACGGTCGGCTCGACAGGCAGATTGGCTCTGCCGGTTGTTGTTCTTGGTGACTTGAGCGCAGGCAGTGTAACCGGCTCTGGTAGCGGATTGGCAGCAGTAGTTGCTTCCGGTGACATTACCTTATCCGGTAATTTGACGAATGTCTCAGGAACAGCCGGCAATGTTGCTGCTCTTGCCCAAGAGAATTTGACGATTAACGGATATGTATCGACAGCTGCAACAACTGGTTCAAGCGGTAACGTTGCACTACTTGGATCATCGGTAACTGTAGTCGGTAATTCTTCTGGTGTCACCATCAATTCATCCAATGCCAACGGCACAGGCAATGGCGGAAATATCCTTGCTGCTGCTGTTTCCGGTGACCTTATACTTGGAACCTGGAGCAACCCAACAACAGTTGCTGGTGGCAATGTCAATTCTTATGCTAAGGGTCTGCTTAACCAGGAAGCTAACACAGCCGGTAACATTACCTTGCTGGGCTTTGACGATGTGATGGCTGCTTCGGTTGTTGCCGGTGGTATAAGCAACGCCAACGGTGCCGGTATTACCATTGCCGCCGGCTCCAGCGTCACCGTCAATACCTTATCTAATCGTTCAACTACAAATTCCAACTTCAGTAATCTGGTGAACTTTGCTGGTGATACCGGTCTTGGTACATCCGGTGGTCTAAACGTTATGGGTAATGCCACCTTCCTTACGGGCAGCAATGTTTTGACGGATGGCTCCAATGACTTCTCCGTCAATTCAGTCAATCTCGTTTATACTCCATCAGCCGATGAACTTTCCGCTCCGGATCAAATCATTACAGTCAATTTGTTAGGTGCTTCCGGTTCAGTACACATTGTTGCCCCGGCAGTTCTTGGATTTGACGTCAACACAATTGATACCAGCTCTCCAGTAGGCAAAGGCGGCTCAATAGTCTTGGCTAACCCATTGGGCGCAATCACCCTCAATGAAGATCTTGATTCCTCCGGAACCGGACCAGTTGGTTTTGCCGGAAATATAGGTATCGCCGCTCAAGGCAGTGTCGTCGGTGAAGACCTGATTGCCACGGGCTCAGCTGGTGCTGCTGCCGGTAATGTCGGCATCAACACATTGGGTGGTGTCAGTCTGACATCTGTCGATACATCTTCAACTGGACCAAATGCACCAGGCGGTAATATCGCCATCAATGCCGTAGGTGACGTCACAGTAACAGGGGCACTGAATGCCAGTGGTTCGCTGCTCGCAGTTGGCGGATTGGTACTAATTAACTCAACAGCCGGTTCAGTAAACCTTGGCTCGATTGCCGCTCAAGGCAACGGCACTGACTTCACCGGCGGTTATGTCAACATCTTTGCTCAGGACAACATCACTGTCGGCGGCAGCATCAATGCTAGCGGCACGCAAAATGCCGATGGCGGCAATGTCAATCTGTTCAGCTATTTTGGTGACATCACCGTGACTGGTGCAATCAATTTGAGTGGCAATGCCTCATCCGCACACGGCTCCGGTGGCTATTTGAACGCCAAGGCTCTAGTTGGTTCCATCACGCTGGGTGATGATGTAAATGTAGGCGGCTTGGGTAATGGCAATCAAGCAGGTACCGTTTCATTACAAGCCTGGAACAATATCAATGTCGGCAACAACGACATCTTAGCTGCCGGCACAAGCGAAGCAAAGGGCGGCAATGTAGCTATGCAAGCAGTCACTGGACAAATTACCGCCACCGGTAATATAACAGTCGGCGCGCAAAGCAATGATGCCGGAACTGTACTCATGGTCACTCAGGGTACAGGCGCCATAAATGCCGGCAATATTGAAGCTTATGCATCCGGCACCGGCAACAACGCAGGTAAAGTAATTCTTTATTCACCAAGCAACAGTGTCACTGTAGGCAACATTGATGCAACAGGCACAAGTGGAGCAACTGGTGGATTCGTTGATGTCAGCGGCAAGCAAGCATTGTCGTACGGCAATGCAACAGGTACGCTCCAGAACAATGTCTTTGGCATCGATGTTTCAGGAACGGCTAATGCCGGTTCAATATTTGCTTCATCGGCTGGTGCCATCACATCATCATATGGATTAACAGGAACATCACTTAACGGTTCCGGCGCTGACGTAATGGTTGTATCAGGCGGCAGCAATTTAGGTACTGGAGTCTCCATCGGTATAGGCTCCATCAATGTAAGCGGTCAAGGTGGTGGCACCGTACAGGTCTACAGTATGGATGCCAGCTTTGGATCACTAACAATTGGTGCGACAGCCGGTGTCAGCATCAATGGTGTTGCTTCCGGCACGCAAGGTCTGGGTGCCGCAGTGGCAGTTGCCGGTCTGGGCAATGTCACACTAGGGGGTAATGTAAATGTCGGCAACAGCAATGCCGGAGCCGGCAATCAAGCGGCTGCAGGAACAGTATTCTTGTCCAGCGGCAATGATCTGACACTTACCAATGTCAATGCACTTGCTCAATCAGGCAGCGCTCAAGTTGGACAAATTATTTTAGTCGCCGGTCAAGACATCAATCAAAGCGGTACCAATAGCGTAGCCGCCGGACAACTTGGTGTCTTCTCCGATGTGAACCCATCATCGGTTGTCTACAATGTACCTACCAATGTCACCGGTGGCATAACAATTACCGTTACGCCATCGACGCTGGACAATTACAATCCAGCTGGATATCTCTCATTCAGCACACCTTCCGGTGCGGGCAACACAGTGACAATTGATAACGGTGGCAATAGTCGTGCGATAGTTCCAGTTCTTTCCCAAACCGGATTTGACATCCTTAGTGATTTGACAGTTGCCTCAGGTAGTGCCGGCAACATTACATTGGTATCGCTGGATACTATGAATGTAACTGGTGATGTGACCAATACCGGCACTGGCGTCGGCGGCACCGTGACATTTGTTTCAGCGCTAGGTCAAGTTAATACCGGCAGTGTTGATGTATCCGGTACACAATACGGAGGCATCATTAATACCTTTGCTCCGTTCGCTTCTGCCACAGTTGGTGATCTTACTTCCACCGGTGGATTGAATGGCGGCATTGTTAATGTCACAACGGGAGCCGGTATAGCCGTCAATGGTCAAATCAATGTCAGCTCACCAGTAAATGCCGGTGAAGTTAACTTGGTAACCGCTTCCGGCAATATCACATTGAATAGTCCGGAAGGAACATATAGCCGTTACATCGACGCTACTGGCGCTGCCGGTACAGGTGGTGTCGTCAATATCCTTATAGGCTTGTCCGGTGCCGGCTTGTACACAGGACTTGTTGCTACCAACAACACAGTCTTCTCTATCCCTCCACCGGAAAATAGCATCAACGCCGGTTCGCAAGTATCCAACGGCGGTACAATCAACATTTCAGTTCTAGCCGGCACGCAGGGCAGCTTCGGACTAGTGCCACCAGGCGGACTGAATATCATGAATGATTCAGGCACTACAAATGGCACGCAACTAACAACCGGCGCTCAAACAGGCGGCACGGTAAATATCTACACCGGCGGCGCTGCGCTCACACCGTGGGCAATATTCACCGAAGGTAATGTCGGTGGCGACATCAATATTCAAGCCGGTTCTTCCATAGACTTGGACGGCTCCGGTGTTGTTGCCGGTTCAGCAGGCATTCGTGCCGGCGGTACCACAATCGGTGGTGACGTGACGATAATTGCACCGAATGGAACAGTGCATGCCTCGAATCTAATAACAAGCGCAGCTGTGCTTGGCGGCAACGTAGAAATTCTTGCCGGCAGCGACGTTATGTTCGATAACATAATCGATACATCAGCCAATACGACAGGTGGCAATCTGACCGTAAACATCGGAATAGGCAACTTGATTGTTCCTGGAATTGATACATCCGGTGCGGCAGCCGGTGGCGGTAACTTCACATTGCTCATTCAGCAATCACTCTTGTCCGGTAGCGTTGCCTATCAATCCTCAGCTGGTCTAATCCTTACTGACTCACCAACTGCACTTGTTGACACAAGCTCCACAGTTGGCGCTGCCGGTAATCTGACAATTGGCGTGCACAAAGGTTATCTCGGCACATTCGGTAGCAATAGTTTGTCGCCGGCAACAATCGACACATCTTCAGACAAGGGCACACCTGGTGTAGTGCAAATAAGTGTTCAGGGCAGTATAGAAACAAACTGGCTATTCAACGATCAAGGCTATAGCGGCGGCAGCGTCTACATGAGCGCTACTCGTAACTTGACGATAGAAGAAAGCTGTGTCGGCTGTGATGTCGGTATCGATGCGCACGGCACTCTATTCAACGGTGGTCAAATTTATCTCAAGGCCGGTGGTGCTGTAACAATCAACGGCGGATCGGACACAGTCTTAAATGCCTATGGTCTGGAAAGAGGCGGTCAAATTGTTATTGAATCTATTGAAGATAAAGTCAGCATCAACGCCGACATAGTCGCCAGTGGTTATAACAATGGCGGCAACGTTATGGTTCTAGCCAAGAACGGTATCGATGTTGAAGGAGCAATTGGTGCAAATGCAGTCTCTGCCTTGAACGTCGGTGTCGGTGGCACCATCTGGCTCGCTACATTTAATCCGACTGCTGATATCACCGTAAGCGGCAGTGGCGCATCACTCACAATTGATAACACCACAGTGACTATTTCCGGCAGTCTCGATGTTTCCGCTCCGTCATTCGGCGGCTCGGTTGTCATCTCCACGCCAGGTCAGGCAACAATTGCCGGCAATATTACCGCTAACGGCACTGCCAGCAACGGTGTCGGTGGCGGCGTCTACATCTCCGTCGGCTCGAATGCTCCTCTCATTCTCCCAGGCACAGCAATTGACGGTGTCAGCGGTATCAATGTATCCGGTGGTACTTTAGGCTCGATGGGTACCGAAGTTGTAATGTCCAACGGCGATATCTATTACAACGTCACTTTAGGTGGCGCCACGGTTGTCTCCAACTTTGTCACCGGTCCAAATGTCGGACTCTTCCCGAATCTCGTCGAGAACAATATCTACAACTCCAACAACAGCGTCAATGGAATGTTTAACGCTACTGTTCTCAACTCGAGCCACAATTACACATTTGCTGTTACACCGAGTGCTCAACCATACATTCTTGATTCAACATCGAGCATGACCTACGGCATGCCGGCTGGTCCGTTGGTTGATTTCCCAACAACCATTGCCTTCAACGATCTGACATTTGTCGGACCGACATCAAGCTTCTTGGCACCGCTTGTTACACCACGCTCTGTCAGCGCTAACTCAGTTACCGGCAACGGCACTTCTGCTGTAGCAATCTTGAGTGCCGACAATGTAAGCGTTACCAATGATGTAACCAACTGCTTCCCAAGTTGCACGGGCAGCACCACATCATCGCTAATCGCTAACGGCGCGCCAATTTACATGTTCAACTTCGGAACATTGAGCGTCGGCGGCGACATACTGAGCACAACTCGTGCGCAACCAGGCTCGCACGGTGGCACCGTCCAATTGCTAGGTGGCGCTGTGAACATTGGTGGCGCTGTCGATGTATCTGGTCTAGCCAGCAATAACGGCGGCGGATCGTTTGTAGCAATAGCTATGGCTACCAATCTAACGGCTACAACATTGGCAGCTAATGGTACCGTCTCTCAACCAGGCGGTGACATCGAACTAAGAGCGCCATTGGGCATAGTCACAGTATCAAGCATCTCGGCTAACACAACAGCTGGACTGGGCGGCACAGCCACCTTGTCCGGTCGTCGCGTCAATGTTGTCGGTACCTTGTCAGACAATGAGACGGCAATTGACTTGTCCTCGCAGCAAGGTCGTGGCGGCACGCTGATGATATCCGGCAATGACATCGGCATTGGTACTGAAGACATCAACTTCAACGTAACTGATCCACACAATATCAATGTATCCGGTGGTACCAATGGTGGTCACATCACGATTCAACTTGGTAATGGTTCACTGGATATGGGCAGCGCTAATCTTATAGGCTATGGTCAGACCAGTAACCAGTTGAATATCGGCGGCGTCTTTATTCTTAATGCTGCCGGTGCTGCTACAACAAGCAACATTGGACATATTGATGCCAGTGGTCTGGATAACGCATTTGGCGGTTCAATTGTAATTGGTTCGAGTGGTTCAGTCACGGCAGAATCACTCAATAGCCGCAGCCAAAATCTAAGAGCCGGCATTGTTTCTGTCTATGCCAACACATTTGGTGTTACATCGCTAGTTATCGACAGCCCATATGTCGACAGCAGCTATTCGCAACTAGCAGCTAATGCCTTTGCTGCAATTGACGCTTCTTCCACTGGTGGTAACGGCGGATTGGTAATTATCTCCACCCTGAAGGGCAGCTTCAATATTCCAAACGACATAGTCGCTTACGGTACAGGCGAAGGTAACTACGGCGGTAACGTCATGTTGACGGCAGCCGGTGATCAGTTTGTAACAGGTGACATCAATGTCAGTGGTAACTTCGGACTTCTCGATACGGTCGGTGCCAAAGGCGGTCTTGTTGTTGCGGGCAACTCACAAAATGCAGTTGAAATAGGTCGTGTCGGCTCGAGCAATCCTGGAATTAATGCTTCAGGTCCAGCAGGTGGTGGACGCGTATTTGTTAGCGCAATAACAACCATTCGCGCACAAAACGATGGTGACTTCAACGTCAATACGTCAAGCGCAAATGGCGCCGGCGGCGATGTCGTAATGAGCAATGTGACATCCGGAGATGACGGATACGCCATGCTCATCGGCAATATCAATACATCAGGTGCCACAGGCGGTGGTAACGTCGTCATGATCAATATGGATCCGGCACTTGCCTTGAGCCTGCCCAAAGAGCCAGGAATTATGCAAATCCAGTCTATAAACACAACTGCTTCCGGCTCGACAGCCAAAGGCGGCTCGGTTGCCATAAGCGCTCCTGGCTATATAAATGTTGAAGGCACTATCACCACGAGCAATACTTCCAGCAATCCGTTTATAAGTGCCACACCAAATGTATTAACAGACGGCTTTGGTGGCGATGTATTTATCTCCAGCACACGCGGAGTCAATCTAGTAACCGGTCTGCCTGTAACCGACAACGCCAACATTGCGAACCAACAAACAAGAGATGAAGCAGCCGGTGCGGTTGTAATTCTCACCAACGGCAATGTAATAGCCGGTGCTGTTAATTACATGGATGACATCACTCAGCATGTATACAATCCAGACGGACATACACTTGTTCAATGGTTCCAAAATGCCAATCCGTTGGGAGTAGGCGAAGATGCGCATCTCGTATTGACTGGTGACCAGACATTTACCATTTCGTTAACAGGTGTCAGCAGCAACCTGGCAGCTGGTGGTTTTGATTCACTTGATCTGGCTACTACAAATGGCAGCATCACGGTCAACACAGACGGCAACTTCCATATGCTGGCGCCAATTGTTGCCCTTACCGGTGAACTGACTGCTGTTAATGCCATTGGTCAATTGATGTCGATGGATTACTTAGCCAATGCCGATACGGCAGCTCCGGTTGTTCTGGGTGCCGCACAAGGAATTCACTTAACAGGCAACCTGGTAACAAGCTTTGCCACAACCAACACATCAGCATCCGGCTCGACCAACTTTACTGATTCACAAGGTCAAGGCAACAGCATCTTCGTTGTTTCACCAGCAGGCGGAATTACTGTCGACGGTTACATCGATAGCAGTGCCAATACAGGTTCCTCACAATCAAACGGAGGCAATGTAAATCTTGTTGCAACAGCCGGTAGCATTAGCGTCAGTGCTACATCGAGCGATACATTCGGCGGTAATTCAATTCGCTCATTCGGCGGCGGACTTAACGGCAATGTCACTGTTGCAACCGGTCAGGACATTGAAATGTCCGGTGCCATTCTTTCCGGTAACCGTGGCTTCAACGCAGGCGGTGGTGGCTCCGGCGACATCAATTTGTTGGCAGGAGTTGGACGCATTGCCTTGAATCCAAACGCCGGTGGAGCGAGCCTCGATGCATCCAGCTTCTTCGGCAATGCCGGCAACATCAATGTCTTTGTCGGTCAGCTGCGCAACGGCGGACTGGAGCTTAACGGCGGCAATATTGTTGCCAGCAGCAACGGCGCTTCCGGCGGCAACATCAATCTTGTTCTCACAGGTGGAGACTTGATGCAACAAGCAGCTTTGACAGTTGACGCTACATCAGCAAGCTTGGATGTCGCCAATGATTCCGGCGGTAACGTATTCATTACCGTGCCGGCAATTGCAGTCTTGAATTTCGATTGGATCGTCACTGTCAACGGACCAAACGGTGGTGCAATCACAATTAATTCCGGTGGCAATATCATCAACGACAATCTCGGTCAGGTGATTCTCGGTGTCAATTACGGTACCCTGCAAGCCAACAGCACAATGGCTGGTGGTGAAGCAGGTCAAGTAAATGTAATCACCAACTCACGCAATGCCTTAATTGTCGGCTGTGGTGGCGGACCGGCTTGTGGTAATAACTACATTGCCGGATTCATCGCTGTCGGCGGTGCAGGTGGCGGCGGCACAATAACACTCATCAACCAAAATGGTCCTCTACAAATTACTGACTTTGCCAATGCCGTCAGATTTACTTACGACGGCACCGTAGCAGACCACCATGGCGGCAACCTCACATTAGGCGGCACCGTTCTACAAATAGACGGACTACCGTTAATTGGCGGAATTCCAGTTATGGATGTCTCCGGTGTCGGTTCCGGCAGTGGTGGCTCCATCACCTTGCTTACATTCGATACGCAACAGACTCTAGTAATCGGTCAGGCTAGCGGATCTAGCTACGTCAACGGTACGTTGCGTGCAGAAGGCGGACCGGTTGCCGGCAATAACATCATTACCGGCTTGCCTGACGCTAATGGCGGTTCGATTACAGTTAACGCTCCTGGCGGCGTCTGGATTCCAAATGACAAACTGAGCGTGAGCGCACCAAACGGTAATGGTGGTTCAATCACAATCATCACCAAGACAACCACACCGTTAACAATTGATCGTGACATTCTTACACCGCCATCCATTGATGGTTCATTCAATGGTGTCTGGAACGAATCAGGCACGACAGGATCATTGCTCACCGCTTCAGGCGGCGCTAACCTACTCGGCAGAGGTGACGGTGGCAGCATCACGCTAATTAACTTGCAGGGACCCACATACGTCAGACAAGCTGACGCCATTGATGTCTCTGTCACATCCGGTAGCGGCAACGGCGGTAAGATCTACATCCAAGGTACCGGCATTCAAGTAAATGGCGCTCTTGCTGCCAATGGCGAAGGCGACGGTAACGGCGGTAGTATAGTCGGCATCGCAACGGAAGAAGTGTTGGTAGTCGGCAACCTCAGCGGCACATCCTTTGTAGGCAGTCTGGAAGCTAATGGTGATGGCAACGGTAACGGTGGCGTCATCACACTATTGTCCGGCTCATCTGTAAGCCCAATTGATATTCAACAAGACATAACAGCATTAGCTGGAGCAACTGGAGCTACAGGTGGTCAAATCAATCTGTTTACAAACGCTGCCACCTTTGATAACGCAACTAATCCACATGCGATAACAACAAACGACGGCAACACCAATGCAACGGGTGGCAACATCATCTTTGCTCGTATGGGAACGGAGACGCAGCAATACATCATCGACAACGCCGTTGTACTTGGCTTGAATGCAACAGATGACGACAATATCATTCCATTACTGTCAGGCAGTGGCGCTAACGTCGGCTTGTCCGTAACCAATACTGGTGACTTGGTTGCCTTGGGCGCAGCCAACACAGGTACAATTACCTTCTTGAGCAATGGTGGCACACTAAGCGTCAATACTGCCGGTAACAACAACGGCAATATTGAAACGACAGGTCTTGTCCAGTTTGTCGCTGACGGTGGAACAGCTAGCTTGTACAACAATATCCTCTACGGTGCATTATCCGGTGTTGCCACAAACATCACTGCTGTATCTGCCAATAACATGACCGGATTGCTGACCGGTTATGGAGCTCAGAATTTGGTTGCTTCAACAGGCTTCATTGACTTAACCACTCACGGTGACTTCTATGTCAACAATGGCACCAACGCCATCATGCCGACTCTATTTAACGGCATGCAAGCAGCAACAAATGTAAGCATCACATCCACGAAGAGTGCTGACCTAACTTATACAAGCAATCAGAAAGACTTTAATATCACCAACAACAGTGTCATCCAGGCAGGACTAGTTGGCGGCACCAATACCGTGACTATTTCTAACGTCCTCTTCGGTATAACATCGACAGGCGGCGAAATCATCGGTGCAGTCACAACGCCGACAGGCACAACCACAGCAAGTAGCTTTGTCAGTGTTTCCACTACTGGTGGTGATTTGAGAATTCGTGATACGCGCGCGTTAATCAATACGACCGCTGTCGGCTATGTCCAACCACTAAACGGAATTCTGACTTTCGCTGCCACGGGTGGCGAAGCTCATGTTCAACAAGGTAACGTCACTGCCAGCTTGGATGTAAACATCACATCTTTGGGTAACGCAAGATTTGGTACGACGGGAGCGACTAACATAAGTGCCGGCACAATATCTGCCGGATTTGATCCACGTAGCACTAGTATGAATGCATTCGGTGATTACAACACTGCCGCTATTCAATATAACGGTGCAATAAATATTACGACAACCGGTGCCACATCTGATGTTTCTTCACCGAACGGCACTTCTGTCAGCATGCTCAGTGTTGGCAACAACATCAATATCACATCGGCTGAGGATATTGTTCTCGGTGATTCGACTTCGCTCTTCGCTCAAGCAGCTAACGTCATTGTCTGGGCAGTTGATGGCACCATGACCGGCAACACCGGAGCTTCGGTCACATCAGTCGCTCGCTATATCAACGGCGGCGGCACGGTGATAATTGATGGACAGACAGTAGGAGCTTACCAGGGTGGCGGTGTTGCTATATGGAACGGACCATCACCAGCCGGCGGTCTAAGTTCTTATCTAAATACGACGCAACTTAACCGTATTACCGGTGGTCAGACAACATACGCCGGTACAGTAAACGTCTCAGGAACTTCAAGCATTACCACTCCGGAAAGCGGCACGATTATGTTTGACTCCGGAACGAAGGGTTCAATCTCTGTTAACGGCACAACAACTTTGGTCGCCAACGGTGGCGTCATCGCCATTGACCCAGTCGGACCGATTGTATTGAACAACATGGCTGTATTGGCTGTAGCTCCTCCATTGAGTGGTGGACCGATACCTCCGACACCACCAACACCAGGCGGTGGTGGTACAGGCGGCGGCGGTGGCGGTATTGGTGGAGACACTGAGCTTAGCGTCACAATCAATCCAAATAATGCAACCAATTCATTGACATCGAAGGACGTTGTGCAGGACATCGATCAGGTATTCAACACTGCGCAAACCAAACCATGCGTACCGACCCAATTGAATTCAGCCAACTTCGGCACACCTGAAGATCCCGAGCAAACCAATTGGCTCATGGCAAATGGCTCATGCGAAGCCTTCTCCTTCGAGAAAGATGACGGCACTGCCGTGATAAGCAGCGGCGGCACGACACTTGCTCCAGGAGTTGGACGCACAATCTTGCTTAGAGAAGGCAAACTCATCACAATATCCGGCACACAAGATTTGATCATTGAAACAAGTCAGGGTCGTATTACTGTTCCGGCTAAATCAGCTACTATGGTTGAGAAGAAACCAAAAGGATTATTGCGCGTAGCCTGCTTATCCGGCAGTGATACAGATGTTGCTGTAACCAATGCCGGTCAAACACATACTTTAGTTGCTGGTCCTGGCGAAGAGTTGGTCATTGCCGACAATGCATTGGCTGAGGAAGAACTCATTCCAGTTGATGGCATCGACAGACAGCCGGTTGGTGGAACAATTATGGTTGGACCTGGTCAGAATGCTCGCAAGCAATTATTTGATCGTCGTTCTGCTGCTGCTGGTGAGTTGCTGTTGTCTTGCAACACTGGTTGCTTCTCTGTAATTGTTCGTAAGAGAATCGATGACTTGAGAGAAGAGTTGGCACAAGCTCCGGCACTGCCACCATCGGATCCAAATGCTCAGCCACCAAGAGCCAAGCTTGAGAAGATGGATGCAACGCCGAAGGCGTCTATCCCAGCTACTGGTATAAGAACAGCAACTGTCGGTTCTGGCATGCCGGTCATCAATGGTCAACCAGGTAGTGCGGTTGCCGGTAACGGTGATGGCAAAGCGCTTGTACCAATCGGTTTTGCTCAGCCAATACCAACTCCGAACATCGCCACATCCGGCATATTTACACTCTCTGCAGCATCTGCTCAAGTACGTCATACAGCGCGCACAGGACTAACGCTCAACGAGCCTGGTGTGATGACACTGAAGAATGGTGAAGCAGTAGTTGCCTCACATCGTCAGACACTTGTTAAAGCCGGCAACTGCGATGTCTATGTAACATCCGGCACCGTCGCAATGGTAACGCGTCAGGGCGATGTAACCACAGTACGTGTCCTCTACGACAACGCACCTGATTCAGTCCGCTTAGTTATCAACGGCAAGATATTCGCTCTGACCGCCGGTCAAGAAGCAGTACTTGGACCAGCCAACGGCGAAGTCAACGCATCAATGAAGGCTGACCTCGTCGGACGCCGCCGTGTCAAACTTGTCGATCTGCCGAATGGCTACAGCCTCGCCCGTTGCGAAGTATCGCTTGTTTCCTTGATGCAAGAAATTGACGTCTTGAAGAGAATCGTCAGCAGCAAAGACGGCTCCGACAAAGCATTGCTGGAAAAACTAGTGAAGATGGCCGCTGTCGTCCAACAAACACAAATGAGCCACGGCAACTACGCGCCGATCGCTCCGTAGTCGCACCGCCACCTCGGTCGGGCGCATGCAATGCACGTACAAGAACAGTGTCCGTTATTGTCTCAACGGATCGAAGATGGGTATAGTGTTGCTCTGTCCTGCGTACGCGCATTGCATGCGCCCGGTTTTGGATCAACGGATCGAAGAGGGAATTGGTGTTCTTCTGTCCTGCGTAGGGGCGCATTGCATGCGCCCGTTGGGATCATACGTTCGTCTTTTGATAGGTCATCCATTGACTCCATGTTTCCTGATCCAGGCTCCAGCTGACAGCATTGGTTGCGATGTATTCTCGTATGCGAAATAGATCCTCTTCGTCCCGGATGACATGCTCGAAAAAATTTCTTTGCCATAATTGATCATGTCCGAGTGTTCGCGCATGCGAAGTTGTTTTTGCTTTGAATGCAGCTAGTATTCTTGATAATGGCTTTTTCGAGGGATTGTTGGATTCCAGCCAAACAATTCCGTGCAAGTGATTGGGCATTACTACAAAGTCATCAAGTGAGACGAATGGATAATCATTGGACAGATTGTTCAAACAGGTTTTAACCAATTGTCCCAATTCGTTTAATTGAATTTCCGGACCATCGATTTCGCCGAATAAATGCGTTCGGTTATATGTGCAGATGGTTATGTAGTAAGCGCCGGCTTGGGAATAATCGAAACCAGGTATGCGGATGCTCCGTCGTTTTTTCATAAGACGATCCTCCACGGGCGCATGCAATGCGCCCCTACGCAATTTAATTAGTAGCTACAGCTATCCCTGTGGTTTTAACCCTTTGAGGATAGCAATATCCTTGTGTACTTCTTTGAATCGGTTGTCCACATGAGTTGAGTATGTGCCGATTGACTTGACCATTGTTTCGATAATGTCATTGCTAAGTTGTTCTTGCTTGGAAAAACCTGCTGCCATTTCTGCTCGAACACTGGCCACATTGTTAGCCATTGTTGCTCGCAATCCGGAAATGTCGGATTTCATCAAATCCCTCAAGTTATCTATGCGGTTGTCTAGGCGATTGAAACCCGAGCCAGTTTCTCTTCGAACATTGGAGAATTCGGCATCAACTTTCATCATATTGTTTGCCATTTCTTCCTGAACGTTAGAGAACTCTCTGGACATATCCGTTCGTAGACCAGAAATATCTAATTGCAAGCTATCGATACGGTTATCCAGGCGATTAAAACCTGAATGCATCTCTGAAAGGATTTGATTCCCGAGATCTGTATCCATAATGAATTCTCCTAACGCGATCATATACCAAGTACGTCGACTGGCCCCTTAGGTCTATTTATATAGACGGTCAAGAGCTTCAAAAAGTTCAAAACGGCGTTGGGAATTAATCCATTAATATGGAAGCGATGAAGGAATTGATTGAAAAGACGGCGCAATTGTTGACAACCGTGAAGTCCGTGGTTGTTTTTACTGGCGCGGGGGTGTCTAAGGAAAGTGGTATTCCTACATTTAGGGATGCACAAGAAGGGCTGTGGGCGAATTATGATCCGCAGACGTTGGCCACACCGGAAGGGTTTGCGGCGAATCCGCCACTTGTGTGGCAGTGGTATGAATGGCGGCGGCAAAAGGTAAGGGAAGTTGAGCCGAATGCTGGGCATTTGGCGATTGCGAAATTGGCGGAGCTGGTTCCGGAATTAAGTGTCGTCACACAAAATGTCGACGGACTTCATGCGCGTGCGGGCTCAAAAGAAGTTTTGGAATTGCATGGCAGCATTGAGCGGCACTTTTGCTTTGACAAACATCACCCAGCCGAAAATATTGAAGATGGATTGGAAGAACCGCCGCTTTGTCATTGCGGGTCGATGCTTAGACCGGCAGTTGTTTGGTTTGGCGAATCGTTACCGGCAAAAGTTTTGGACGATGCTTTTAGGCTTTCCAAAGAATGTGACTTGATGTTTGTCGTTGGCACGGCCGGTGTTGTGTATCCAGCAGCATCACTTCCTTATATAGCGAAAGACGCCGGCGCCAGAGTCATTGAAATAAATCCGGAGCCGACACCTATCACTGATATAGCTGATGTATTTTTGCCAGGATACTCCGGGCAAGTATTGCCACAGATTGTTACGACGTTTGAAAAGATCACTGGATCTCACCCATGATCGATCTCGATCGGATCATTTCGGGTGAGATCTGTATATGGAGTTTTTCCAGATCAGATGTATATGGAATTCTCCAGGTGGAAAAAATACTTTTTTGACACGTTGTCGACTTGTTGTATATATTATGAATATAGTAGTGGCCGATCAGCAATACGAATTGTTTTTCTTGATCGGGCCATAGCGATATCTGATCGGATCGCCGAAGATCCTCTCCCAGCTAATGATCACAGACTCGATCATCGTTATAATTTTCCACAGTCGTTTTTCCATAATCCGAAATTATGTAAGGCGCTTTTTGTGAGGGCTTTTTCCGCGAGTTTTTTGCTCGCGAAAAAACTCTTTACTCATTTCTCATCATACATACAATAGACAGTAACTACTTCGCCAACCGCTATAAGGGGAGACCACAATGAGCCAACAAGTTGAGCAAATTGGCCAAACAAACGCATCGAATGACACGGTGGCCGGTAACCCTTATAGCCTTTATAAGGTGATTCGCCGCACTGGGCAGGTTGTACCCTTTGACCCGAGCAAAATTGCTGTCGCCATGACCAAGGCTTTTTTGGCAACCGAAGGCACCCACGGATCAGAAAGCTCGCGCGTGCGTGACTTGGTTCAAAAGTTGACCAATCAAGTTGTAGAGACTCTGATGCGCCGCCAACCAACCGGTGGTTCGTTGCACATTGAACTAATTCAAGACCAAGTTGAACTTTGCCTGATGCGCGCCGGTGAACAAGAAGTCGCTCGCCGCTATGTTCTTTATCGTGAAGAGCGTGCTCGTGAACGCGTGCGCCAGCAAGAAGAATCAGGCGAAGGTCCGCAACTTAAGATTTCGGTGGCGATGCCGGATGGTCGCAAACAACCATTAAATGTCGCCCGCTTGCAGACAGTCATTGAAGAATCCTGTAAGGGTTTGGGTGATGCTGTTTCCACCAAAACAATTTTTGAAGGAACAGTCAACAATCTATATGATGGAATTCCGGAAGTAGAAGTATTCCAATCGGCTATTCTTTCAGCCCGCACATTAATTGAGCGCGACCCGGCATATTCGTATGCAACCGCTCGCTTGCTGCTCGATCAAATCAGACGCGAAGTTATTGGTGAGCCCGTCACACACGCCGAGATGACCAAGCGTTATCCCGAATATTTTGGCGACTATATAAAGATAGGAATTGACGCTGGATTAATTGATCCGAAAATGGCTCAGTTCGATCTCAAGCAAATTGGTAACGCCATTAATGCTGACCGCGATTTGGATTTCCAATATCTCGGATTGCAGACCCTGTTTGACCGCTACCTCATCCACGTTGATGGCAAGCGCATTGAATTGCCGCAAGCTTTCTGGATGCGCGTTGCAATGGGTCTGACATTAAATGAAGTAGATCGCGAAGCTCGCGCTATCGAGTTCTATGAACTCTTGTCCAGCTTCGACTTTGTAAGCTCAACCCCGACACTTTTCAATTCCGGCACTCATCGCCCGCAATTGTCTTCTTGCTTCCTAACAACAGTCGGCGACGATCTCGAAAGCATTTACGATGCGATGAAAGACAACGCATTGCTTTCTAAATTCAGTGGCGGCTTGGGCAACGACTGGACGCCAGTGCGTGCACTTGGCGCTCACATTGCCGGAACCAACGGTAAGAGCCAAGGTGTTGTTCCATTCTTGAAAGTCGTCAACGATACAGCCGTAGCTGTTAACCAGGGCGGCAAGCGCAAGGGCGCTGTTTGCTGCTACCTCGAATCCTGGCACTTGGACATCGAAGAGTTTCTTGAATTGCGCAAGAACACAGGTGATGACAGACGCCGCACTCACGATATGAATTCGGCCAACTGGATTCCGGATTTGTTCATGCAACGCGTCATGGAAGATGGCGAGTGGACATTATTTAGTCCTGACGATGTTCCGGATTTGCATGACTTGCACGGACCAGCTTTCAAGGAAGCTTACGAGCGTTACGAGAAAATGGCTGCTGAAGGCCGCATCAAGTTGCACAAGAAAGTTGCAGCTGTCGGTCTCTGGCGCAAGATGTTGTCCATGTTGTTTGAAACAGGACATCCTTGGATTACCTTTAAAGATCCATGCAACATGAGAAGCCCGCAACAGCACGTCGGTGTTGTGCACTCTTCCAATCTTTGCACGGAAATTACTTTGAACACCAACTCCAAAGAAATTGCCGTTTGCAACTTAGGCTCAATCAACTTGGTTAATCACATTACCGAGAAGGGTCTCGATGTAGCAAAACTACAGCGCACATGTAAAACAGCTATGCGCATGCTCGACAACGTAATTGATATCAACTATTACAGCGTCGGCAAAGCACGCAATTCCAACCTGAAACATCGTCCAGTCGGACTAGGCTTCATGGGCTTCCAGGATGCGCTTTTGAAACTGCGTATTCCTTATGCATCTGATGCAGCAGTTGAATTTGCCGACAAGAGCATGGAAGCAATAAGCTACTTCGCCATCATGGCGTCAAGCGAATTGGCCCGCGAGCGTGGCACTTATTCCACATACAAAGGCTCCCTTTGGGATCAAGGCGTATTGCCGATTGATAGTTTGGAAATTCTGGCTAAGACGCGCGGTAAGTACATTGATATTGATCGTACGTCCGCTATGGATTGGACACCAGTGCGCGAGCACATCAAGCAATACGGCATGCGTAACAGCAACTGCTTAGCGATTGCACCAACCGCCACCATTTCCAATATTGCAGGCGTCAGTCAATCAATTGAACCGACTTTCCAGAACCTCTTTGTGAAGTCGAATCTCTCCGGTGACTTCACCGTGCTCAATGCTTATCTTGTTGAAGATCTCAAAAAGATTGGCATGTGGGATGAAGTGATGGTTCATGACTTGAAGTACTTTGATGGTTCAGTCAAACCAATCGACCGCATACCGGCAGACTTGAAAGCATTGTACGCAACTGCTTTTGAAGTTGATCCGAAGTGGCTAATTGACGCGGCAGCACGCAGACAAAAGTGGATCGATCAAGCACAAAGCTTGAACCTCTACATGTCCGAGCCGTCCGGTCGCAAACTCGATGATATGTACAAGCATGCTTGGTTGCGCGCGCTGAAGACGACTTATTACTTGCGGACTCTATCTGCAACAAACGCTGAAAAATCAACAGTACAAACATCAGCGTTGAATGCGGTGAAGAGCGTACCGGTGACACAAGTTGTTGCTCCGGTACCGGCAACGGATATCAAAGCATGTTCGATAACTGATCCGGACTGCGAGGCGTGTCAGTAATGATTTCGGTTTTGTAGGGGCGCATTGCATGCGCCCGGCGGGTGAATTAACTTGCCAAATCAGCGATATATACATACAATAGTATGGTATATATCTTTAGTAGGGGTGGATGGTTGCTTGACGTTTGAGTGAATGAAGCGAAGCAAGAGCTGTGATGAACAGGTCGCTGCTGAGCAAACGCGGGAAGCTGGACAGCAAGCGAAGGTGCAGGCGATGCCGAAACCGGAGCGTTAAAAAGAGAGGCATAAATGCTTAATTTCGAGGGTTTAGGACAGGGTTTGGCACAGGCAGTAGCTACTCCTCCGACTCCGGCTACCCCGCCGGCTCCAGTCATAAATGGTGGTGCCGGTTATACGGGCGCTGAAGTGATTGGAATGGACTCTCACCGCATAACAGTCGACGAGAAGGCAATCATCAATTGCAGAGCCGATTTGAACCAATTGGTGCCCTTTAAATACGACTGGGCGTGGCAGAAGTACTTAGATGCGTGCGCCAACCACTGGATGCCGCAAGAAATTAGCATGAGCCGCGATATTGCTCTCTGGAAAGACCCAAATGGTTTGACCGAGGACGAGCGTCGAATTATTAAGCGCAACCTCGGCTTTTTCTCGACTGCCGATTCACTCGTTGCTAACAACTTAGTATTGGCTATCTACAGACACATTACTAATCCTGAGTGCCGTCAGTATCTTTTGAGACAAGCTTTTGAAGAAGCTTTGCATACGCATGCTTACCAGTACGTTGTTGAAAGTCTTGGCTTAGACGAAGGCGAAATCTTCAACATGTACCGTGAAATTCCAGGCATTCACGCAAAGAATGCTTTCGAAATGCAATTTACTACGGAGCTTGCTGATCCGAATTTCAAGACTGGCACATTTGCTACAGATCAGCGCTTGCTTCGTAACTTAATTGGTTTCTACGTAATCATGGAAGGCATCTTCTTCTACGTAGGCTTTGTGCAAATGCTTTCATTCGGTCGCCAAAACAAGATGACCGGAGCATCGGAAGAATTCCAATACATTCTTCGCGATGAGTCGATGCACCTGAATTTTGGTATCGACGTCATCAACCAAATCAAAGCTGAAAATCCACATCTCTGGACACCGGAATTCCAACAAGAAATGGTCGACCTCATCAAGCAAGGCGTCGATCTCGAATACAAGTACGCCGAAGACACCATGCCGCGCGGAGTATTAGGACTCAACGTCAACATGTTCTACGACTACTTACGCTTCGTAGCCAATCGCCGTTGCAAGCAAATTGGTCTACCTGAGCAATACGCCGGCGCCAAGAATCCATTCCCATGGATGAGCGAAATGCTGGACTTGAAGAAAGAGAAAAACTTCTTCGAAACCCGCGTAATCGACTACCAAGTCGGCGGAGCCTTGAGCTGGGACTAAGTTGCTCCGGGTATAATGAAAATGTAGGTGGCGAACCACAGGCGCAGGACCGCTTTTATAGCGGTCCTTCTCTTTTGTAAAATTGGCAGATTAATTCGCTTTGGCATTTAATCTACCAATTGAACTTTTTGTACCTCTTGACCGTTTTACCTATAGACGGGTCTAGTTGGTGCAGGAGGTCATATGCCGGAAATTAGTCGTTTTTTGGGTATCAGTATTGTCATGTACTACAATGATCATGAGCCCCCTCATTTCCATGTTCGATACGCAGAGCAAAAAGCAATAGTGAACATTGAGACACTCAATCTCAAAGAAGGGCAGTTATCTCCGAGAGTCTTAGGACTAGTGATGGAATGGGCATCATTACATCAACAAGAGCTAACTGAAAATTGGAACCTTGCAAGAGAGCACGAACCGTTGAAGCAAATCGATCCGTTGGAGTAAAGATGTTGAAAGACGTTATAGAAGTAAAGCCGCTTGGTGATTATCGTCTCTTCGTTCGATTTGAAGACAATGTTTCAGGAGAGATTGATCTTGCTGAATTGATTCAATTCAACGGTGTTTTTGAACCGCTTCTAGACACATGCAAATTTCAAGAAGTCTCTGTAAGTAAAGAGCTTGGAACTATCTGTTGGCCAAACGGTGCTGATGTTGCTCCTGAAGTTCTATACGAGAAGCTGTTGCAAAATCACTCCTAAAGATTTAAAAACCTGACCTGATTGTGTAGTCTATAAGGACTTGTCCTTGGGCAAATAGTCAGGAGAGATGCCAATGAGCGTCAAAGGTTATTATCGCTTCCCTACAATTTATGCTGACAACATAGTCTTCACGTGTGAGGACGATCTTTGGTCGGTACCTTCTGAGGGAGGAATTGCTAGGCGCCTGACAGCCGGTAAGGGTGTTAGCTCGATGCCGCGTTTTTCGCCGGATGGTAAGCGAATTGCTTTTATCTGCACTGAAGAAGGCAATCCGGAAATTTATGTGATGCCGGCAAAGGGTGGTGACCCCAAGCGAATTTCTTACTTGGGAACATATGTCCACCAACTGTCCGGATGGACAAAAGATGGCAAGGAAATTTTGTTTGCGTCGAATTACCGCTCAGCTTTCATCAATGCCATGCAGCTTTATGCAATTGATGTAGAAACAGGTGCGGTAAGACCTTTCAATTACGGCGACGGACAAACCATCTCCATGGGTGATGACAATGCCACAGTTATTGGTCGCAATAACAGTGATCCTGCCAGATGGAAGAGATATCGTGGTGGACTTGCCGGAGATCTTTGGGTTGATGCCAAAGGTAAAGGTGAGTTTGAGCGTCTTATCGAGTTAAAAGGTAACTTGGTCTGTCCAATGTGGATTGGGCAGCGCGTCTATTTCCTGTCTGATCACGAAGGTGTAGGAAATATCTATTCGTGCGAATCCAATGGCTCGGATCTAAAACATCATAGCGATCACGACGAATACTATGTCCGCTATCCGTCTACAGACGGCAAGCGTATCGTCTACACAGCCGGTGGCGACATCTATGTGTTGGACACATTCGATAATTCGGTGCACCGTCTTGATGTACTAATTCCATCGGCGCCTACACAGTCAACAAGAAAATTTGTCCCTGTCGCTGATCGCTTGGAGCACGTCTCGCCACATCCAAAGGGACATTCGGTCGCTCTCATCTCTCGCGGTCAGCCTTTCACGATGCCGCTTTGGGAAGAAGCACCAATTCAACATGGTGTTGGCAGTCGTGTGCGTTATCGCTTATCCGAATGGCTCTCCGACGGAAAACGCTTTGCCGTTGTAAATGATCAACCTGGTCATGATCAAGTTGAAATTCATTATGCTGACCAGAGTGAAGAACCTGTTGTCGTCACTGCTGATCAAATTGGTCGCATAACAGAACTTGTGCCGTCTCCCAAAGAAGACACAATTGCAATTGCCAATCATCGCCAAGAATTGTTTATTCTGGATGTGAAGGCTAAGATAATGCGCAAGGTGGACGAAAGTGCATCCGCGCGAATATGTGATCTTGCTTGGTCTCCGGATGGAAAATGGCTGGCTTACAGCTGGAGCCCGGATCTTTATTTTGAAGACTGGGAGCGCATGAAATTCTCCATCATTCGTATACTTGATGTCGCGAATGGTAAAAAACACGATGTGACAGATGCTCTGCGCACGGATTACTGCCCTTCGTTTGATCCTGAAGGCAAGTATCTGTACTTCATCGGTGTGCGTGATTTCAATCCTGTTTATGACGAGCATCAATTTGAATTGAGCTTCCCGCAGGCAGCCCGTCCTTTCGTTGTGCCTCTTAAGAAGGACACGCCATCGCCATTTATCAAAAAGCCGATGCCTATTGCAGGTGAATTACCGGTTGAGGCAAAGAAGGATGATAAAAAGGCGGAGAAGGAAAACGGTAAAGACGATGTGCCGCCAGTCGAAATCGACTTCGACGGTATAAGCAGCCGCATTCTGGCATTCCCTGTCGAGGAAGGTCGCTACCCGAAGCTTGTCGCTGTAAAAGACAGAGTGATATTTACCAAGCTTGCTGTGAAGGGTATTCGCCGCGACTTTGATTGGTTGGGTGAAGGCGCCAATTTAGGAACACTGATGGCTTATGATCTCAAAGATCAAAAGTTGGTGACCATAGCGTCTGATGCCGAAAAGATTAGACTTGCTAATGATCATCGCAGTTTGTTCTACAGAAGCAGAAACAAAATCAGAGTTGTCGATGCTTTGGCACCGTTGTCTTCAGATGCGCCAGCTGCCGTTTCCGATGAAGTGGGACGCAAGAGTGGTTGGGTTGACCTCGGACGCGCTCATGTCCTTGTTGAACCTAAACAAGAATGGCAGCAAATGTATGATGAAGCTTGGCGCATGCAAATCGACCAATTCTGGGACGAGAAAATGTCCGACATTGATTGGCCGTTTGTTCATAAGCGTTATGCGAAGTTGCTTCCGCTCGTTAGAACGCGCAGTGAATTGTCCGATTTGATTTGGGAAATGCACGGCGAGCTAGGAACATCTCACGTCTACGAATTCCTTGGCGACCATCGTCATCCGCCTTATTACCAACAAGGATTTTTAGGAGCGGATATTTCCTTTGACGAGAAGAAAACTGCGTATCGCATCGATCGCATAATTCGTGGCGACTCTTGGGACAGAGGCTGTGATTCACCTCTCGCTGAGCCAGGTGTCAATGTTAACGAAGGCGAATTCATTGTCGCTGTCGGTGGACGTGCTATCCGTAAAGACTGCTCATTGCAAGAGTTGTTGGTAAATACGGGTGACAAGAATGTCGCTCTGACTATCATGTCGTCGTCTGGCGCCAAGCGACAAGTCGTCGTGAAGACGCTAAGAGAAGAGCATACCCTTCGCTATCGCAATTGGGTTGAAACCAATAGACGAATTGTGCACGAGAAGAGCAAAGGCAAACTCGGTTATCTACACATTCCGGATATGGGACCACCAGGCTTTGCCGAATTCCATCGAGGCTACTTGTTGGAAATGCACAGGATGGGTCTAGTTATTGATGTCCGCTACAATCGCGGTGGACACGTTTCCGGATTGCTCTTGGAGAAGCTTGCCAGAAAACGCGTTGGCTATAGTGTGCCAAGGTGGGGAAGACCTGTCTCCTATCCATACGAAGCTCCTTTTGGTCCTATGGTTTGTCTGACAAACGAAAAAGCCGGGTCTGACGGAGACATCTTCAGCCACGGATTTAAATTGTACAAGCTTGGACCGCTGGTTGGTAAGCGCACATGGGGCGGTGTCATCGGTATCAGTCCGAATCACCGTCTTGTTGATGGCACGATTACAACTCAACCTGAATTTTCATTCTGGTTTAAAGATGTAGGCTGGGCTGTCGAAAACTACGGAACAGATCCCGACCACGACATCGATATCTCACCGCAAGACCACGTCGCCGAACGTGATCCGCAGCTGGAGAAAGGTATTGAGTTGTTGACGGAATCGCTGGAGAAAAACCCAGTGAAGCTGCCCGACTTCAGCAAGAAGCCGAGCTTGCCAATTCCGCAACTTGTTGCGGGTGGGAAGAAGTAGTCCGTAAACATGTAAGGGCGCATGCAATGCGCCCCTACAATACTTCGGAAACGTATACGCATGCCCGCACAACGGATCGGACAAGCGCGTGTAGACGAAGACGCAGTTAACAAGGCGTAGGGGCGCATTGCATGCGCCCCCACTAATCCTACGCTAGCTCTCCTGCATCTTCTTGCAAGAATCCGCGCATTTGCGGCACTCCTCAGCGCATGCCTTCATTTCAGCGTCGTCTTTGAATTGGTCGCATGATTCGGCACACTTGCGGCATACTTCCTCGCAGAGGGCGCAGGTCTTCTTCATGAGGTCGGAATTCCTCGTCATGTAGTCCTCGCTGATTCTGCAGGCAGAAGCGCAATCTTCAAGCGCATTGATGTGCTTAGCATTTGCAAGCGCACCACCTTTTTTCTTGCTATAACTAATTGCCTTTTTGCACACCTCTCCGCATGTGTGGCACTCTTTAATGCAAGCTTGATGTTGAGCATGATCCATGGCTGATGCTGGAGCAATTACTTGAGCAGGCATCAATCCTGCCATAAGTGCAAACAACGCCACGGCAATAATGAACATTCTATTCATAAGAAATCTCCTTTGAAATAAACAAACTACGTACGGGCGCATGAAATGCGCCATTGCAAAAGCCTGTTCACATCAAAAGTGCACGATTAAGTATGTAGAGTCTGTCCGGTTTGTATTTTTCCGTATTGATAGCAACGCGCGTGGTCGTCGCCTGACGCATCAACTCTTGTGATGAAACATCAAGTACAACTTGGCGCAGGACTAAATCTGATTCTGATAATTGAGCAGTCAATTGATCTGCTGAAGCTAAGCGATCTTCCGGAGGTTGCGGTCGGGTGTTGCAATTACCTTGTTGTATCTGACAACAAGGCATTGGTTTTACCGCACAACACTTTTTGACTACTGCAGCGCAGTGGGCTGGCTGGCTCAACGTCGCTGCACAGCAGGCAGCCGGTAATGCGGCGGCTTGAAGGCTTAATGCCAGAACTAAAAGTGTTAATAGTAAGCGCTTTACTTTCATGTGGGCCATTCTATCAGGGTTTAATGCAGGCTTAGTGGATTAAAGTGGCTCAAAATCCAACAATTCATCTAACGGTTGAGTGAGATACTCTCCGTGTTTAGCCATAACCAGGTCGACCACATTGGCTGTTTTCAAAACCTGAGCTCTGGTCCAGCGTGAAAGTGGATCGGATGCTTGAAACAGCGGGCATAAACTTACAACATGCCAGATGGAGAATTCAGTTGTGGTCATATAGAGATCGTGACCGACGGAAAAGGCGCGAAATTCCCGCCTGCCAATTGAGTCGGACTGACGCGTCTCACGAATGCGTGGTTGGTGATCAGTCACGACTACTTCGTGACCGGCATGCAGACGAGCTGCGTGATTGTTGGCTATGGTGGCAACCGAATTCTTGCCTGGCACTGAGAGTACGAATACTCTTTCAATGCCGGTGTTGACGCGAAAGAGCACGATGGAATCTGCCTTCACGTAGGTAACAGCAAGAGGCGTTATGACGACTCCGCTCGCCTTAGCCACGAGCAATAGCTCGCCGGAAAATAGCTGAACACAGTCTTTGTTATAGGCTCGGAAATAGGTCTCCGGACTAGTCCGCACATTAAACCCTGGGGAGCTTTCAATCCACCCCTGATGGGCAACCGTGCCTACAGCTTGTCCGGACAGCGAATTCGCTAAACAGCCGGAAGCCATGAAAAACGACAGTAGGATAGGCGTTAGGAGCTTTAAGTCCATTGGTTAAGCCTGGAGTCTACTATTTCATTATTCCCCAAAATTATGGAGAAAGTTTGGAGGTGCTTAACGTGTGGCTGCCGGGACCTTATTCTCTTTAGGATTGGCTGCCTGGGCGAATGTAGCAAGAATAGCCTTGTGCCAGCCTGCATAATCAGCGCTTCTGTCGTGCTCTGGAACCGCAGTCAAATCGTGCTGCCAGTTGGATGACACTTCATCGAGATTGGCTATCAGCCCGGCTTTTATGCCGGCTAGAGCAGCCACGCCCCATGCCGTCGACTCCATTTGAGACGAGCGAATAACCGGAATGTGAATCAAGTCTGCCTGGAAATGCAGGAGGAATTTATTGCGTGTAGCACCACCGTCAACGCGCAATTCGGAAAGCTTGATGCCGTGCTGCTCAATATCTAAAGCAACGTCGGTAACTTGATACGCCATTGCTTCCACTGCTGCACGCACAAAATGCGCGCGAGTAGTACCGCGTGTCAGTCCGACAATTGTGCCGCGTACATCTGAATTCCACCAGGGTGAACCAAGTCCCACTAAAGCCGGTACGAAGTAGACTCCTTCATTGCTGTGCAATAAATTTGTAAATGACTCAACTTCATCGCTGGATTTGATAATACCCAATCCATCGCGCAACCACTGAATTGCAGCACCGGCAATAAAGTTGGCGCCTTCAAAGGCGTATGTAACAGGCTCACCGTCTAGCTTCCAGGCGACTGTCGTTAACAGTCCTTGTACAAGTTTGAAATTGCTGCCGATGTTAGCCAGCAAGAAACTGCCTGTACCGTAAGTGCACTTTGCCATGCCTGGCTTGAAGCAGCCTTGACCAAATAGCGCTGCTTGTTGGTCGCCCAAGTTGGAGAGAATCGGTGCTTCAAATCCAACTAGTTCCTTTTTTGTCGTACCGAAATTTCCATTGGATGAAATAACCTGCGGCATCATCGAGCGCGGAACGCCAATTTTCCCGAGCAATTCATCATCCCAATCAAGCGTCTGAATGTTGTAGAGCATGGTACGCGAAGCATTGCTTGGCTCTGTAAAGTGGCTTGCGCCACCAGTCAAATTCCAAATTATCCACGTGTCAATTGTGCCGAAAGCAAGCTGACCAGCTTCGGCAAGCTTTGCAGCACCTGGAACATTGTCTAGAATCCAGCGAATTTTCAAACCGGAAAAATATGCGTCTGGAACAAGTCCTGTTTTGTTGCGGAATAATTCTGAATCAGCAGCCTTCAATTTCTCAGCGGCTTCTTGTGTGCGACGGCACTGCCAGACAATAGCGTGAAAGATTGGTTTGCCTGTTTTGCGATCCCAGACAACAGTTGTCTCGCGCTGGTTAGTGATACCAACACAAGCAATTTCATCCGGCTGAATTCCGGCTTTTTTAATTGCCTCGCCGATGCAAGCCTTTTGCGTGTCCCAAATTTCTTCAGCATTGTGCTCAACCCAACCAGGCTGCGGAAAATGTTGCGTAAATTCGCGCTGACCAACACCCATTGATTTGCCGCTCTTGTCGAAAACAATAGCTCTGCAACTTGTGGTGCCTTGATCAATCGCCAGAATAAATTTTCCCATGGGAACTATCTCCAATTTGGAACTTGCCGCCTCGAGGCGAAAAACCAATTCTATCGTCTTGGAAAGCCGGTCTAGCGGCTAAGCCAGCTATGAGAAAACTCAACTGTTTCTACCAGAGCCTGAGCAAAATGAGTGAGAGTCTTTTCTCTGTTCCACTTTGGTTGATGCTTTTTCATATAGAGCTTCGGCTGCGGAATGTGCACGAAAAGAACCGCTGCACTACCAGGCTGCTTTTGCCAAGTAGACAGTGCCTTGTAGTAAATTTCATTACATAAGTAGGAGCCGGCGTAATTGGAAATGTCTACTGCGATTTTCTGGCTCGCCAGACGCTTTTCCAAACGCGTCAGCGGAAGGTCGGAAGCAAGTCCGGCAGGTGCTTTGGCGATAATCGGCGTATCTTGCGGTTGCCAGCCGTCATTATCTGGAATGCGATAGTCCTTTATATTGACCGCAAAACGCTCAAGGCAGAGGCGGTCTCTATCGGCTGCCAAACCAGTCATGATGAGAATCAATGGCTCTTTCTTGGATGTCTTTCCGACGGCTGAATCTAATTTCTGCCACATCTTCTTGCCCGAGCACGGCAAAATAAGCCGCTCAATTTCCAGCCATTGCTTAGAAACTTTGACCGCATCAGGCAGGCGTCCGACCACTTCTTCGCTAGGGTTGACGGCAAATTCGCCGAAAGCATTAAATCCGGTAATTAGGCATCGCATGGGTCAATTCTAGCAATTGATTACCATCCCTTAACGCCCGGCTGCCAAGACCACCCTGGATGCCAACGGCAGTGTAGAATGTTAGACCCATTTGATGCCGGAGTGGCGAAATGGCAGACGCAGTTGACTCAAAATCATCCGCCTGAAAGGGCGTGTCGGTTCGACTCCGACCTCCGGCATATCTTACATACACGCTTGATATAGGTCATCTTGAGGCGACATATCCTAAACGATATTGATCGTTCATCCATTAGATACAGCTGATCTGTTCAAGTTCTAATGCTGGAGAACATGTCATGGAAAGGAAATTTTCGCTCGATATCGATGAGAGCCAGATCACGCTTGAATCTCTTGCCCGGGATATTCGAGAACTACTCAAACTCATAGAAAACAAAATGCCGGACATAAAGAATGAGTCCGGCATAACAATCATGACCGCCATGGCAAATACAAACAGCGATTTAGCCCTTGCTCAACTTTTCCATAACTCTAATTTGCAGCCGATATTTGAGAAGAGCACGAGTTCAGCCAAAGACGGCATGAAGAACTTGCTTGATTTTTTGTACACACGCTCATTCCATCTTTTCAAAACATTGCCAAATCCGGAGAATAACTAATGGCAGGCATATCACACAAAACACCATTAAAAGCCTGGCAATGGGTCATGGATAAAGCTGGCTGGATGAATCCAACCGAAATGGCGCGAGCAAGCAATCTGTCAGACCGGACTTGCCATTCTTATGTCTATGAAGGCAAACAACCGAGCCTTGAGAAAGCAGCCCAAATCGCTCAAGCTGCCAAGATAGACCTCGATGAACTAGCCAAGCGGCTAGTCTCTGCATCTTAACAACTAAAAAACCGGCTGCACAGTTCTGCACAGTCCTGAATAGTTTTGGCTGCCAAGTGTGCAGTCGCCGTAATGCACACCAGTGCTATAAATTCGACTTGTCATATCCCATTCCTGAACAGTCTTGCACAGTTTTTCCCTATTCTTTTACGCTTTTTACTCTATTTCTTCTCTTTTTCTATTCTTCTTTTTCTTCTTTTTCTCTTTTTATTTTTTTCCAGAAAAAAGTATGCAGACTGTTCAGGTTATGTAGGGAAACCCGCCACCAGCGAGGCATAGACTAGGCTGAACAGTTTTAGACAAACTGTTCAGAAACTGTGCAGCCTATGCAGCAAACTGTTCAGGACCCCCAGCCTTTTCAAGATAGAGATGAATCATCCGATTCTTAGGGAATTTGACTCCACCTTGTCAGCCAACAATAGAATTTATTTTCTGTGTTGCACGAACCAACCGAAAATCTGTATGAAATAAAATCGGTTCATCCCAGCCAAGAAACAGCAAAACATGCTCATGCGCTGGTGGGAAAACTGAACAGAAATGCCATGAAATTGAACCGGTTTTCTCACCGTGAAGAAAACGGAAGTACGTGGTACGTATTTCCAATTAGGTGTGCATGTGTCAAGCCAATAACTTTTTGCCCGAAAAGTTTCTCTAAGAGAGTTGATACCATTCCTTAACTCTGATTAAGAAAATACTATTCCCTATAGCGCCGATATATAAGTGACACCACTCGTATTTCGATCAGTAACTGATTCCCGAAAATTAGCTGCTTTTAGTGCTTGAATCCTGAACGATAGTGCAGGATAATAACCGCATAAGAAATGACACCACTTATGGTGTCAGCGGCTGGAAGAAACTGTAAGGATCGAAAAACAAAATAGTTGGAAGTCCTTCGGGGCTTCCAGCCGCTATGGCGCGAGGAAAAACATGATTCAGAAATTGAATATAACAACGCAAGAAAGACGTAAGTCGCTCAATCCACGACGACTGATTCAGATAGAGATATTGGCTGAGCTGCCGCTGGTAGGCTGCACACGGCAGCATCAATGGGATCTATTGAATGAAATTCAAAAGCGTATTCAGTCAGCAACTGACGAGCTGGTGAATTCAAAAGAACTGACACTTACAGGCAGACCGTAACGCATATATAAGGAAGAGAAATGCCGATAGAAATTCAGACAGAGGGAAAGCTAATCGTCCGAGAAATTGGATCACAGAAAGGATTTGAAATGTCATTTGGTGGCAAATCAGTCCTGAATTCGGAAGAACTTACTAAATGGATCAGTTCAATATCACTCTTGCCAGCAAGTGAAGGCGGTTCCAAGATTCGCGAAATTATGCGGAGCCGTAACGAAGAAAAGCAAGCTGAGCTAAAGCAAGTAAATGAAGATCTTGGCTTGAATGAGCAATTAGATCCAGATTTCGTCCGTGAATGCGAAGACTTATTCGGTGAGGTTCCAGAGAATCCGCCGGAAGATGTTGACCAAATTATGGAAGCTCAGCAAGAAATGCCTGAGCCAACAGAAGCCGATAGAGCAATGGCAGATGCCATCAATATATTTGATGGACAAGCGATAACCGGCAGTGATGAGATGGGTACTGAAGGCGTTTCACTACTGATTAACACAGCCATGAGTGATGTAGGGATGGATTTTGATACAGCTAAAGACGCTGTTAGACGCATGCTTACCGCTGATTTCCAGGTGATATATGACGAAGCAAATCAAAATGTATACGGATTGACGGAAGCAAAATATCTACATGCCTTGAGCCGCATTCAGAAGGCGAGGAAGACAGCGTGATTTTTTGCGGAATTGATCCAGGGCAAAAGGGAGCAGTTGCCCTGATAGATACTAACGATCCGGAGCTTCCATTCTTTATAGACATGCCTCTGATAGATCCGGATGACAGGGATGGAATCATAACTATTGATTCTAGAAAGTTGAGTGAGGCACTTGGTGAATGGCTTGCAGGTAAGGATGTCTATGACTATGAGCTTTATGTCGAAGAGCTGTTTATTATGCGCGCTGTGCAGACGGCTGGTTTACGTACTTTCTTAGCCGATTATGGCAATGTTCTTTCAGTGTTGCAGCAAGCTGGTATTCGGTACAGGACAGTTCATCCGACGACCTGGCAGGCAGCATTGTGCAAGCCAAAGACTAAGGAAGGCTCAATTTGGCTTGCACAGAAATTATTCCCGAAAGCAAATTTAGTAAGAGATCACAGCCGAACACCTAGTGATGGCAGGGCAGATGCTCTGTTAATAGCTGAATACGGCAAACGTTTATACAAGGTTAGGAGGATAGAAAGGTGAGTATTTTAGTTCAAGATATGCAACCAGATCGCTATGCAATGGCGAAATGTAACTTAGTGATCCAGATCCAACCAGGATTTGATCTGACGGTGGTTGGCTGCCGGTTGATCAATAAGAATGGCAATATGTTTGTCGCCATGCCGCAAATTCAGTGGCAGCGCCAGGACGGGCAAACCGGACGCATGAATACGGTCAAGCTCTCAGAACAATTGCAGGCAGCAGTCCGGCAAGCTGTAGTTGCTGAATATCAGCGCCTTAATGGTGGACAGATGCAACAGCAACAACCGGCACAACAGAATCAAGGCTTTGCCGGACAAGCTCAGGGTTTTGGCAATGGGCAGCAGAATCCTGGGGGCTTTGCAAATCAGAACCAAAATCAGGGTTTTGGGCAGCAACCGATGCAACCACAAGGCAATAACTTTGCCGGTAATGGTGGCTTTGGTGGTCGGAGCGTATTTTAACCAGCCATGAATGCCGAGCAGATAGCCAAGCAATTAGGGAACGCGAAAAGAGCCGGTCACGGCTGGCTCACTCGCTGTCCCGCCCATAATGATACTCATAACAGCCTGAGTATTACCGATGCTGAAGGCAAGTTGCTCTGGAATTGCAAAACTGGCTGCAGCCAAATTGCGGTCATGGATGAGTTGAAACGACTCGGATTCATCAAGCCGATTGCCTCCGTTAAGCCAGAAAAGAAAAGCAAGAAGAAAGATGTCATAGAAACGTATGAGCGTTCCTATGATTACCGTGATGAAAATGGCGAATTGCTCTTTCAAGTCCATCGATATAAGACAGATGATCCCGAAAATCCAAAGACATTCAAGCAGCAGGCTGCAGATGGGTCATGGAGCCTAAAGAATGTCCGGCGCGTTCTATATAACTTCCGCGCTGTTTTGAAAGCCAAGGAACTCGGTCAGACTGTTTATGTCTGTGAAGGTGAAAAGGACGCAGACAATCTTATTAATCGCGGATTGGTGGCAACGACTAATTCATCTGGTGCCGGAACTTGGTCTGATAGCTATACAGAAGTTCTGACAGGCTGTGACGTTATTCTTCTGCCGGACAATGACCGCGCTGGCAGGAATAGAGTTCAGCACATCGCCAATAACCTATTCGGCAAAGCGAAGTCAATAAAGATACTTGAGTTGGATGTTCCTGAAAAAGGTGATGTATCTGATTGGTTAGGTGCCGGACACAGATTGATGGAGCTGCTGGAGCTATCAAAGAATGCTCCAGCCATGAAAGAAGCCCCAAAGGTGGAAGAAAAGAATGTTGTCCGAATCCGTGAGGATAAAGAGATCACAGGCACCGACCTGGCAAGCGCTAAGAAGTTCATTGAATACATGGGTGATGACCTGAAATTCAATGAGAACTTGGGCTGGTATGCCTGGGATCAAGGCTTCTGGAAATCTGGAAATCATCTAGGCGTACAAGAGAGAGCCAAAAAAGTAACTGATGCTTTATGGAAAGAATCAGAAACGATTGGTGAGTCAGAGCGCGAAAGCTATATGAAGTGGGCGAAGAAAACTCAGAGCAGATCAGCAATAGAAAACATGATTAGTCTGGCACGTTCAGATAAGAAGGTAAGAGTTGAAATGGAAGATTTTGACAAAAATCCAATTCTATTCAATTGCATAAATGGCATTGTAAATCTGGATACTTTTGAGCTGAAAGAGCATGACAGAAGTGAACTAATAACCAGGAAAGCGAATATCTCATTTAAGAGTGGTGCTAAGTGCCCGAAGTGGCTGGCATTTCTTGATCAGATCATGGGCGGTGATGATGAGATGACATGCTTCCTGCAAAGAGCTATCGGATATACACTAACCGGTCACATTACCGAACAGAAATTGTTCTTCTGTTATGGCGGTGGCATGAATGGAAAGAGCGTATTTCTTACTGTCTTGCAAGAAATCTTCGGAGACTATTCAAAGACAATCCGCGCTAACGCAATTATGGATCACAAGAATGATACGCAACTGGATAGCTTGTCATCGATTGTCGGTAGGCGATTCATCCGAGCTAGTGAAATTGCGGATACCGCCAAGTTGAATGAAGCCTTGATAAAGGACATTACCGGTGGCGAAATGATACCAGCAAGACTGCTTTATAAAGAACCGTTTGAGTTTAAGCCGGTCGGTAAGTTGTGGCTGCATGGTAACCACAAGCCGCGAATCAGTGGATCTGATTTTGGTATTTGGCGAAGAATTTTGCTAATACCGTTTGAAGTCACTATTCCTGAACAAGAGCGCGATCAGCACCTGGTTGAGAAGCTCTTAGAAGAACGCGAAGGAATATTTCAGTGGGCATTGATTGGTTATCACACTTGGATGGCTGAAGGACTAGCACCGCCGAAGCGTGTTACAGACGCCACGAAGGAATATGAAAAAGAAAGCGACACACTAGGCGAATTTATTAGTCAGAGAATTGAACAGAACGAATTCTCTCAAATTAAGGCAAGTGAGTTTTATCGAGGCTATCAGACCTGGTGCGAACGTAATGGACACAAGCCATGGAGTAACACCAGACTTGGCTTAGAGCTGAAACGCAGAGGCGTTAATAAGGTGAAGAAGGAATCTGGCTTTGTTTATGAAGGTATCCGATTAGTCACAGATGGGGAGAGTGAACATGAAGCTGACAGTCAGAAAAGTATTCATTTCAGTTACTAGCTTATTTGCATTGGCGTTGCCGGTACAGGCGAATACTTCTATGGTTGCTCCGCTATCTATTGGGCAAGCGGTTCAGCCAATAGTGCAGGATAGATTGAACGATACCTATTCACTTATTCATCCGAAACTGCAGTTACAGCCAGGCGTTATTGATAGTGATCCACTCCCCCCACTGAAGAAACTGGCACCCGGGGCAGACATTCAAGAAATCTATCGTGGTCCTGTTGAGTTTATGGGAACCGTTGATCTATTGCCCGGAAAGGAAACGGTGAAATTCAAAGGCAAGTTCAAAGATCGTCACCCGGTTGTCTACAAGGTATTCAGAAAAGGCAGATACGTCTGCATCATGTTCATCCCTTATCTAAGTGCCACCAGTATGGTCGCCCAGATCGTCATTCCATTTTTACTGTGAGGAAAGCGTAATGTTCATACATCGAATAATTGATCGCGCATCAGACATAGAAGTAACGGTTGGGTGTACAGATTTGAAATCCAGTCTTATACAAGCAGTGAAGTTTGTAATTGAAACCGGCCCTGTAACCGAACTACTTTCCACTCTATTAAATGATTGGAGTATTGGAAAGAATAACGAGTTTATTTCTTATGCAAGAATGCCATTTGCTCAACTCTGGATTGAATTTCCTGGTGGTTGTGCCAAACGCGATAAGCAAGGATATTTGCTTAATGCCCTGAACGATCAGGGTACTGCTTGGCAAACAATTCATTTTCTTGAAATGGCTGGAGAGATTGTTTGTTCCCCCCTTATATGTGAGTTTGATTGCGAGTCACAGATATTCAATACATCGCTAATGCGACATGCACATTCTCTAGATGATGAGTTTATTAATAGACGAACTTTCCTTGATATTTCCAAATCTGCTTTGGTTTTGTGTCTCTTGAATTGCAAGAATCTGTTAGTACCAATTGATGTTATTCCTAGCGAGAGACTTAATAAGGCTAGGCAGCGACGCGGAAAGCTTCCGCTTGTTTCCCATAAGTTATTGCGATTAAGACTAGATGTTCAAAATGATCGGTCAAATGGTTCGTCATGCAGTAACAGGGATAGTCGGCGTTTACATCTTGTTCGCGGTCATTTTAAAGCCAGGAAAAGTGGGCTTTATTGGTGGAGTCCATTTGTTAGAGGCTCCAAGGAATTAGGTCTTGTCACAAAAGACTATCTGGTAGGCGCATAACAATGACGTACCAAGACGACACAAACGAATACGGAGGCATCTGGGAGGGCACACAACCCCACGAACAAACTATCGATGACAGATTACTAGCCCATTACCAAAGAGTCATTGATACAGGCGAGGCATTACGCAGAGCGGAAGAAAGACTGAACACGTTAGAGCAAGCGTATCAAGAATTGACAGAGGAAAGGATTCAGAAAAGATGCAAGGTTGTCTTACTAGTCAAACAAATAACGGAGTTGTTCTCTCGATTGTGCAAGGAGCTAAGCAGTTTATGAAAGATAACGTCATAGATTGCATAGAGTGTGGACGACCGACACCGAAAGAAGATTTCCGGTTGTTGCGGAATCAAGCGGGTAGTTCCTATCGATCCAAGAAATGTAAGAACTGTCAGCAATTCATGGGAGCCGGCAGGAAGGATACGAGACACCTATTAAGGGTTGATGAAATCTATGACGAGATCACAGAGGAAGGAAGGTTCACGGTAATAAGACTAAAGCCAGGAGCTGGATTTTTAAGGAGTATGAAAGACATGACACCAGAAGAAATACAACAAGAAGAGAAAGAAGCCGAGAAAGATTGCCCATGTTGTGGTGGCAGTGGACCGATAAGTTCTAGATTCGGATTTCGCAAGCAAGGCAAAGACCAGAAAGCAAAGCTAGTGCCGCAGAGTCATTGCAAGAAATGCAGATCAGGAAATGGCAAAGAGGCAGAAGGGCAATGACCGAACCGGACAAGCCAATCATATGCCCGAAGTGTGGGCGGATATCGAGATGTTGCCTGGATGAATTCGAGATAGGCATGTTCCGTTACTTGCATAACGATGGTGAGTCTTGTTTAGCGAACCCTGGTGAACAACCAGAAGAAAAGAAAGGAGGTTGGAAATGGTCACGGTGAGAACAGTAATAGATACGAGTATTAGATGTTGTTGGTTAGTCGTGGCTGTTTACGCCGTAAGTAGTTTGGACAACATAGCCAGAGCAATTAACGCATTACATTAAGGAGGACAAGTGAACGAGTTACTAGATCAGATTTTGAAAGTTATAAATATCGTGCTGGATGTAACGATAACAGTTGTTTGCTTCAACTTCGGTGCCCGATTCGATAGGAATTGCACACGAAACGAAGCCACCAATAGAACAATCGCCAACGAACTTGGCGAACTTAACGACACACTAAACGAAATGATGGAGGAAACAGTAGATGGACTCCGGTGAATTCATAGCCTGTTTCTTAGGCAGTGCTACAGGCACAGTATTCGTAATAACAGCAATGAAGGTAGTAGATATCTTCAAGCAAGAAATGCTTGCTGACAAGCTATTCAATGAGCGCTTCGATAACTTGTGGCAACAGAAGTGCGACGAAGCTGCAGCTCAAGAAATCCGCATCATCAATGAAAGCCCTGACCTGATGCCGTGTATCAAAGAAAACGAAGATCAGAAGATGCGAGAGCGTCATATCAATAGAATGTGGAGGAAGGCATAATGCCGCAATTAGTAGTTCTAACCACCAAGCTCAGAGAGCTTATCCATTGCAATGCTAGCAAAGAAGCACAACTGCAAGAATGCGATCAGCTAGATAAGCAGTTTGATGAATTGCTGCATGTAGTTGGAAGGCTGGCATTAGTTGGCGACAATGCCGAGATGCTTGGTCCGTTGAAAGGTGAAGCACAAGGGATCTTGTTGAGGTTCTGATGTCGTACTCAGAAAGATTGAAATTAATGGCATCTCTGCAAGAACGGAGAGTTGCTCTTGTTCAAGAGATAAGGATGATCAATTTCAATCTAAGGCAATTACAGAAACTTGATGAACTTGAATGCGAGAACGACTGGTTATAACTGATGCAAAGGAAACAATTCATTCGTTCACTTGAAGCCATGCCAAAGACTGATCAGGAATTGAAGGACATAGAAGAACGACACAAGTTAATGGCAAATAGAGGACATTGGATAGTTACCCCGGACGGAAAGAAGAAGAGAATCGACAAATGAGAATGAACGACGTAGACATTAATAACAAGATTGCAGAGCATGTAATGAAATGGCAGCTCACAGGCAATAATACTTGGACAAATCAACATGGCGGTGTCCGAGTTACTGACGGGTCCAATAATGACGGTCATCGGCAGTTTACTCCAGCAACGTCGATAAATGATGCTATGTCAGCGGTCAAGATTCTACTCAGACGGCATCATAATCAAGAGTGGAAATTCTGGTCAGCGGCTAATCATCATGCCGTTGGAGTGATCAAATACGTTTGCGGTTTAAAACGTAATGGAATTGGCATTGCAGTAGCCAGTGATGATAGTTACTCAATTGCAATCTGTGATGTCTTGTTGCAAGTCTCAGATATAAGGATGCGCGGATATGCCAGATGAAGAAGAGAAAATCAAATGCCGGTTATGTGGCAAGCCGGCAGACAAAGTAATGCTGAACGAGAAGAAGACATTCATCGGGTTCATGCATGGTGAAGGGATAAAAGCCATCTGGCATTGGACAGTTAAGAAGGAGTGGAAGAAATGAAAGAAGAAACAGTAATCCAACAACTTGCCGTTGCGGTAGAAGCTATAGGCAACAAGCCAGGCAGCTATGACGTTGCCCTGAATAACTTGAGATATCTCAGGCGGGAATTACTTCGCATAATTGGTGGGCGCGTAAGTCTTGATTTTCTCAACGTGATCGAAGTCGGCAAGCTCGTCTTGAAGATGCCTGAATACACCAAATGGGGCGAGCCTCGTTCTTATCATTCACCGGTGATCTTAGAGTGTCACGGTCCCGAAGATTGGCGCATTCGTGCTTATACAAAAGACGCTCATACCAGCTTTGAAACACCGCAGGAAGCTTTGCAGTCTGCATTTATTTGGGAGGGTAATGACAAATGTGTATCGCTATCGGACTTGCCTTAGGGGCAGTCGTGATGATTGTGTCTTTGGTTTTTGTAGCGAATAGGGTTTAGAAAAGATGGTTTGCGAATATCCCGAATCAAATCAAGTCATACAGTGCAATAAGTGTGCTGGTTATCACGGCTCAGATATTGAATGCATTGAAGTCGTGAGAGCTAATGCTCATAGACTCCTGCGCGAAAAGAGTGATGATTTCCATCGATTCATGAATCGCATTATGAACCTGGAAAAGACTCTGAAATTTTACGCTGATCCAAAGACTTACCGCTATTTGAGCAAGGATGAAACAGGCAAGGCTTACAAGCCAATAGGGAAGGATTTAGGAGCAAAAGCAAGAGAGGTATTAGGGAAGTGAAAACACTCCAACAAATCAATGAGTACGTATTTGACAAAGACGTTAAATGGCGTGAACAAGTAAAAACACTGCCATTGAATCAACAGAAGGCATTCAATACGTTGCATATGCTCCTAGACAGGAAAGGATTTGAATGGTGGTGGTCGGACATTGCCGAAGACGTGCAAGATGAAATCTTTCAGGAATTGGTCAAGCTGGTTGACGGATGTGAGTGTCCCGCACGCACTAACGAAATGCCTGGTATTGACGACAGTTAAGTTATCAGCTTAACAATGAAACAAAACAGTCCTTATAGGACGCACACAGAAGGAGAGAGTATGTACGGAAGTTTTGGCGATGTCGCTGTTTTTGCGATCATTGGAATGGTTTTAACGGCTTTTACGCTATTGCGATTCCTCTGCTTTGACTTGCCTTGGCTCATTCATTGGTTTCAAGTGCATGTAGCTATTCACTAATCAATAAACAAAAGGAGAACGAAATGAAAAAACAACTAATAGCACTATCTGTAATGATGGTGGCTGCTTTGCCAGTAATGGCAGTAGATAATGCAACGGTTCTAACACCCGGTGCATTGTATGAGATCACTCAGAAACAAGCTAAAGCCATAGGCATTTTGGCAGTAAGAAATTACGAACTTGAAAAGCGTGTTGAGGCTCTCGAAAAGAAGATGACACACGCGGTCAACATCTTGAAGTTGCAACGCGAGAACAAAGCCTCAGGTGCTGCCACCAAGTAATTGGTGGAGTCCTCCAAAGCCCTAGCAGGGCGGGGTCTGAGAGTTGCCCTGCACCTATGGGATGAGCGTCTAGCTAAATAGCGGCTCTATCCCACAATTTTAGAAGGAGAAATGAAATGAGTGGATATACAAGAAGTGAACTTATTAAATATCGTCAGTATGCGAGAGCAAAGCATATGCCGGACACATTTAAGCACGTGTCTGAATTGGCAGAAAAGAATAAATGGCAGGAAGTAACAGAAACCCTTAGATCGCTTGCTGGCTATATGGAAGGTCTAGATTCTAGCGTCAACAAAGAGCGTTTGAACCGCAAGAAGAAGGTAAAAGTATGACCTACGAAAATGACCCATGGGTAATGGTGGCAACAGAGCTTGACCATGTGCGCAGGTTGCAATCTCGTTGCAGTGAAGGATCTCCCAAATGGGGGGGTATGAATATCGGATTACACGGCTGGCTGACATTAAGAAGCAGCTAGAGGATGAAGAGGAAAATGGCAAAGACACTAACAGAAATAAATGCAACAGTTGAAGTTACCTTTTCGGTAATGGTTGAGCATGACGAGGATGAAGATATCAGCGAAGAAAATGCTCAGCGATTCGTTGATGAATTGACTCCGAGAGATTGGTTTGATTGGTTCGGGGCTGGGCAACCGTCTATCGACTTGGATATCGGGGAGCCTTACGAGCCCGAGAAAGCGAAAGCAGATATTGCTTACAAGGAAGGACGATTTGTCTCGTTAGAGGAAAGGGGAGAGGATGAGTAAAGCGAATGGACTTGAACCAAGATATGAGGTTAAGAAATTGACCAATCCCACCAAGGAATTTGATTGCGTCGTATTGGAGTTTGATGATCCAATAGCTCGCGTTGGAATTCTTGCATGGGCAAAAGAAATGAAACTCCATGGCTATGAAAAAGTCTACGAGGATGTGATCAGGAGGATGTACGGATGACAGAGAGTGATTACGATTGGAAGTTACTCAAGGTGCAGCGTTGTAGTTATCGATGTCTCTCCGACTTAATGTATGCCATTCTGAATACAGGTGCCAAGATTCACTCTTCCCATGTATTTGGAAGAAATGAAATGCTTGTTAAGCCGGATTGGACGAGCGCTGAGATTCTTGTGCAGATCCCACGCATGATGAAGGCAAAAAGTTATGCACATAAAAGCAACATCGAGTTCTTCGAGCAAATTCGCGGCGTAACTGTTTGCGAGCCGCCACCAAGCCCCAAGGTTAATGTTAACTGAGACACCCAGATAGATTAATAAGCCATGAGCCATTACTACAAAAAAATCTTCGATAAATACGCAAGCAATCCTGAATCAAGGAGTTGTTATAGTGCGTTGCCGACAAGAGCAAATTTGCCCAATGGCATTTACTTTGATGGTCGGCGTTATGAATCCGTTCCCAAATTCAACACGAATAAGTGGTGGAATGAACGCGTGGTTATTGTCAATCAGACATTAAGCGGTATAGAAGTCTCGCTCTATGAAACTGGGTACTCATTGGGTAAGCCATTTGGAGAGAAGGTATTTTGCCCGGTTGTCGGAATGGGCAAGCCGACAAAGGAAAGGATCAAGCAACTGCTTGCAGAGTTAGAAGGTAGACAGCAATAAGAGTAGGGAGGAAATGAAATGAGTTTAGCAACTGAAATATTGGATGCTGCGGATAGAGCATTGAGCCACAATGTTTCCGATGGCGAGTGGCAAGAATTGCTTGAACGTGTAGCGCTTGCGGAAGCAAAGGCTGAGAAATGGAACTTGATAGAAAAGATGTTGCGGAAATTTGGTGTAATCGACTTGAGAGCAAAATCAGTTGGTGGTGGTTACTTATGCAGTACTACTGGCAATCAATACGACAAGATAAATCGTTTTCGCGGCGATACACCAGAAGAGGCATTTACAAGAGCATTGGAGGGGAAGGAATGAGAGAGTGGTTATGCGCATTATGGATACCATCGAAGTTGGTTTGGCTAATTCTCATTAGCTGGATGGTGGGATTAACAGCAGGCACGGTGATCAAATGACATACGAAGGTTACTACTATCATGGCGGAATACCCGATTTGAAAGTCGGTGCATATCTATTGCCTCCTAATGAGCAGGATAAACCGAGCGGAAGGAATCTTGTTGACTATTCGGAGCGTGCTGGTCATGAAGCGCAATATATTCGCAGAGATCGAGTGTATGTCACCACCAATAGCAAGGCTGCACGTGCATTTGCAGCGATGTTTCCAAATGGTGCGCTGTATCGCGTAAAGCCAGAAGGCGCAGTAGAGATAGACCCAGATTGTCCCGATGGCACATCATTGATGTGTGAAAGAGCCCAAATCGTACAGATTGCAGATCCTTACGTGAAGTTCGAGGAAAAGGATTTATTCAAATGGATGAGACAAATGGTGGCACCGAAATGAGTATCGACATCGAAGCAATAAAAGAACGTGCGGATAAGGCAACGAAGGGACCATGGGCATGGTTTGGCAACACCTCGGTTCAACAAGCTTATCTAGCTACTACTCATTCGGGGCGTATCTACGTGATGCAATTCCGGCGATGGGGAACTCAGGACGCAATGCCTGTATTTCAAGATTTTGATAGTCAAACAATGCGCCCTATGACTGATTACGTAGTGCATGAAGTAAGCGGCGGAAGATGTATAGGCAAAGGGAAATCTAAAAAGGATTGCAACTGCTACAGGAAGGATTTTCGCAAGATCAATCATCCAGACGCCGAATTCATAGCCCACGCGCGCACAGACATCCCCGCCCTCTTAGATGAGATTGAGAGGCTGCGGAAAGAAAATCACGTAAAGGATAGTGCATTGATTCTTGCAGCTAGGAGATTCATGGAGTTTAAAAATTTGATGCCTGATTATGAATTTCAGAAGCGATTTGCCGAGGGATTGCAATATGAAGTTCGCGCCGAAATAGAGAAGGAGAAAAGCAGTGAGAGCAGTCCATGATAAACCAATCAGTAAAGAGCAATTAGCCGATGAGTTAATGAAAAATCGTGAATTGCTTTTGGTATTCATTGAGCTAGCTCGCGAGGATTATGCTTCTTGCTGTATGGAATGGGGCGCATTGCACTACGCCACTGATGATGAATATATAGCCGCAATGCTCGATGGTACAAAGGAACGACTGGAGAGAAAATGACCAAGGAAGAATCAAGTGTTTTGATCAATGCAAAAGGCTATAGCCAAGTTGTTTATCGTTGCCGGAAGTGTGCCGTCTTCTTCGATAAATTCCCGCATGAATGCAAGCAAGGACCGGACATGCTCGGAAGAAAGCTAATCGCTCAAATGGATATGCAGAAATTCAAGAAGAAACAAAGGAGAAAGAAATGATCGAAGTGAAACTAGGTGACAGGGTACGCGATAAGGTAACAGGCTTTGAAGGAATAGCCACCGGAATTACAGTATGGCTACATGGTTGCCGACGGGTAGTAATTCAACCTGAGAAATTAGGCACCGATGGCAAACTCATAGAGTCTTGGACATTCGACGAGCCTGGACTTGAAATTCTTGAAGTTGGAGCTAGAGCGCCGGAGATAAAGCCGCCGGCGTTACCGGAGCCACTAACTGCAACGGGTGGACCAATCACGAAGGCACCAGCACGAAGATAACTGTACAAACACACAAAAGGAGAACTGACCAAATGAAAAAACAAATGATACTAGCCGGATTGCTTGCATTAATCTCGCTGCCGGCATTTGCTAGCAATACACCTAAGGAGGCATTGGAGGATCGAGTTGGATTGATCGAACGCTTTCTAAATGATGGCGATGTGAATGATAGCTTTATTGCATACACTCGCCAATTAGATGAGCGTGTCAAAGAACTTGAGCGTAAGGTTGCTGGAATGCAAAAGCAGATTACTGTTTTGCATGGCAAGAAAGCGGATAAGTAACCAAGGTATGGAGCTGAAAGGTACGGAGGTTGTAATGAGTCTCCGTACCTTTTTCATCAGATCAGAATCAGTTAACTAGTAAAACCTAAGCGCTTAGGTTATTATATTTGAGTCAGTCGAGGGACGGAGGACAGGTGCAAACAATTCGGGACGAAGGCGGACAACAAACCGCCCCGCTCCAATCCAAGCCCTGCCTAACTATCCACAGTGTACCTTCCCTCGGCTGACTATTTAAAAGGATCATACCCTATTGAATGAGGTAGATAACATGACAAAGTCAGTCAAGAAGAACAAGGCAGCGGTAGAACTCGGGCGCGTAGGCGGGAAAAAGACTTCTACAAAGAAGGCGGCTTCTAGTGCTGCCAATGGGAAGAAGGGCGGTAGACCATCAAAGACTAGAAAACCATTAGCCATCATCAATGAACAAGACATAACTGCGACGTTAACAATCATACCGACTGGTGAGATAACAAAAGCGAAGCTAGAATCATTTTGTTGTGATTTGGGAAAGTTTGTAGAAAACTATGGATTTGGAATAATTACCCATCTGGAATTCTTCGTGAATTTGGAATAATTACCCACTTAAAGGAACCTTATCATGCGAGTATTTGATATTTTCTTCAATCGGCTATTAGGTCGGTTTAGTAAGAAGAAGCGTAAGCCAATTCAAGACAGTCTCATTGCCGGATTATTTGATATTGGAGCAGGTGGTGGTGCTGAACTTGCTCAATTGATTAAGACAGATCCGCAAACAATAAAAGAACAACCAGACTACAAAGCTCTATTTATTGAACTCGCACAACACATTAGCGATCACTGGGATGATTTAGATTCAGATGATATATGTGAAATCATTCGTAAGGGAAAACTTTCCTGCAAGAATTGTGCAGATCCGCCATTAGATGGCAGCATTGGGAACTTTTATTGGGTGGATGGTGGATTCTGTACTGAAGATTGCAAACAGGATTACGCTAAAAGATTTTCTGGAAAAGACCCAGTTGGAAACAGAGAAGAACTCAAAGAACTTGGTTCATTTTTATACAGAATTGAACCTGGTGCATTCAATAAGGCAATTGAGGAAGAAGAATGACCACCCATCAAAGAAATCGCCATAAGGCATTGCGACAACAAAATCGTTGGACTTGCCTTGTATTGCCTTCTATTACATTTCACGATGAACAGTTCTTCAAGGAACGCCGCAAAATGATTGATGAAATTCAAGCGCTGTTCAAAATACCACCGCATTTACTTGAACAATCAACACATAAAACAGATCCAGTTATTGAAATGTTTATGACCATAAGCCCTGCAGCTTATTCTTCGCCAACTCATAACCATAATCAATCCACTTCTGCCGATCTTTGATATCAAAATCAAGGATACCGATACCCGTCGGCTTGTCGGCAGTAATTAGGATGACTTCGATCTTTCTGTAACCTGGCACGTTATTCAAGATATTCACGAATTTCAATTCACGTTCCAATTGATTCCATAGCTGAATTGAAATCGTGAATTCAATTGAGTCGATGATATTCCGAATTGGTTTTGGCTCCGGCACCATTGGAGCCAGAACGATCAACCTGTCAGCGCCTGCATTTACTGCATCGACAACGCTGTAATTGTTAGTCAAGCCGCCATCCGTAAAGGTGCCTGTGCCTATCTGAACAGGCGGCATCAATACCGGCGGTGATGCTGATGCCCATAGTAATTTTGCCAGCGCATCTATAGGCTCAGTGGCATTTACGTGAATTGATTTCCATTCAGGATACATCTCAGTTACGTGCAAAATAAACGGCTTAGGATTGCTTACGAGCTTCGCGAAATTGATCTTCTGTTGAATCAACTTGAGTAACGGAGTTGAATCATACAGACAACCCTTATTTGCTCTTACAGCATTCCAGGGAGCCTGAGAGTAAACATCTTTGTTCCGGATGTTCAGCCACAAGTCCTTCATGTCTTGAAGCTGACCAGCGTGAAGCAAGGCACCATTCAGAGCGCCGGCAGATGAACCGTAAAGCATGTCATATTCAATGCCGGAGTCTAATACCGCTTGGATCATTCCGGCTTGGATAACTCCACGCGCTGCACATCCGGCAAGCAACAAAGCGGTCTTCATTTCTCTTGTACCGGCTTTTGAAAACGAAGTTGTTCCCACTTACGGCGTTTTACTAAACCACCGAGAACAGTTAACACGCCGTTGACTCTGCCTTTATTCCACTTCGGAAATTCAACTGCAGCGCCTTTGTAATCGCGCACATTGAGCTTTCTAAGCAAGGTGCTAGTAAGTAATCCCTGAATTCCACGGCGTGGATCGCCAGGCCCGATGTTAAACACAAAGGACACAAGCGCATCAAATTGATGTTGATTCAAGGGTACTTTGACGAACTTGTGAATCAACGGCTCAAAGCGTTCCTTAAGATCTTTTCTTAGCAGCGCATCAGCTTCAGCAAATGTTAGCCCATGGCTAAAGTCTTCACCAATACGAATGACGTGACCGTGACCTACTGTTTTCTTTCCAGCCGGACAGACATACGGGTAACATCTGCCATCTTTGACGTTGGGACCAACACCTTCTATCCCAGGTGATTTGATCCACGCGATCATTACTTCTGAGCTGGTGAGATGTTCGTTCATAGCTTAACCTTCTCAAGTTGCATCTTCCAGGGAATGAATCTTAAATGAATCGTTTGCTCGACACAGCGGTCGTCACACTTGCAGATACTTTCTTTGGTTGACCAGGTTAATCGGTATCCAATATGTTTCTCTAGGCGAGAGCTAATGAAGAAGAGGATCTTCATTATTCTCGTAACCTGAACTACAAGAGCTACTCCAGATACTTGAGCCATCATTTCTTACCCCATGGAATTCTCATCTGCTTAATCTTGATCCAGATGCCGGCACCTAATGGGCTGAATATCAAACCGAGCCAAACATCATTTATAGGTGTCGGATAGCCATGAGCCTTTGCATGCCAGTCCATAACAAGGGCAATAGGTGCAAGCACTACGCTTAGATAAATCGAAAAACGACCTGCTAAGCGAGCATTTTCAAGTTCGATTTGCTCGCGAGTTAGCCGAAGATCTTCTTCAACAACCAAGGAAATTCCACTTGGATTATCCCGGTCACTATGGCAATGAGCAACATCAGTATTGGGTTCATCTTGCGACACTCTCCCTATTCCTTATCACTTATTTGGATTCCGATTCGGGCTTTGGTTTAGGTGCATAAGTGATCCAGTAAAGAAGAAGCAATTCAGCAACCGGCTTAGCGCCTGCCACCATCTTCAATGCGCCTTCTTTAACAGCTCCAACGCCTTGGAGGCATCCCTGAAAACCTTCTAGCACTTTCGGGGGAGCCGCTAAGACTTCATCCCAGTCTTTGATACCATCGTGATCCAGGTCGTTACTCTTCACCTTTTCAAATACTGATTTCAAGGCTTCTTTGCCTTTTTCTATAGCCATGTTTTTGATTTTATCGTCTATAAATTTCGGCATTGTTGCTCCTTTGAAGTTGGCGGTATTCTACCCGAAGTTATTCTTGAGTTAGCGGCATGTTTGCTGTAACGGCATGAGCTTTAACGCGAGTCTGAACATCATCCGTCAGCCAGGAATTACCGTAGGCGGCGATCAAGATTTGCCAGCCGTTTTGCAATCCCGTTAAGTTGTCGGCATTCTGATCGAGCAATGCAAAATATTTCATCAATTCAGCTTTAGTGGTGTTTGAAATGCCTGGATCAGTCATAACTAACGTTTGGAATTGTCTTGGATTCGGTGTACCTGCGTGATCTTGTGGGACATAATCAAAGCTATTTACTAACTCATAAGCTTGGTTTATTTGATTTTGCGTTGCCGAAGGATCAAAAGTAAGCGTAATAGCAGATGGCGGCCATTCAGTTGTCCCATTACCAGTTACAGACGTGTAACCAGTACAAGGAATGCCTTGAGTCACTAACCACGCTATAAAAGCTAAAACTGCTTGATTCATAATTTCTCCTACGGCGTAGTCAAACTGACATTGCGCCAAACTACACGATTTGACACTGGGTCGTTGGCAGGTCCGCCAGATGTTATTACTCCCAGTCCAACATTGAAACTGCCAGAAAAAGAAATCGCCACAGTCGCGCCAACTTGTGTCCAGTTTGTTCCATCAGTGCTGTAATAAGCAGAATAGTTGCCGCTCGACCCAACCAATTTCAACCAAACGGGTAGCGATATGCCAGTAACAAATGATGACTGTGTTCCGCTGCCGCCAGTTGTTGTAGTGTACTGAGTATATACACCATAATTGGCACTGCCATTTACGGCATTTGCAACAGTCCCACTGGTAGAGATCACATAATATTTATCACTATTCGTATTACCTTGTCTGACGATAAGACCAGCGCCAGCCCACTGCCGCTGATTTCTGTAGGTTGCCGTTGAACTAGCATCCTCAGACGAACACAGTTGAGCAATTAACGTGAAATCGCCGCTTACCGATTGCACAAGTTGATCGCCATAACAGGCATTAGCATTAGTGCTATATATCATCTGTCCGCGGACATTCGTTATGATCGTACCATCCGACTGAAATGTGACGAGCGGACACGGAGAAGCAGCCGTATTCAAGGTAGCTGTTGCTTGCCCGGAAGTAGTGATTAAACTCCAAGGGGACACTGGGGAGTTGGTTGTTGATTTCACGAAAGCTGTCGTTGCAATCTTGGTACTGTTATCTAGAACACCCTGAGTTGTAGTCGTAGGGCTGCCAGCTAACGCCGCAGATGATGGTATGTCACCGCTTACCATGGTTCTAAAAGCAGGAGTTGCCGCGCCGCCGGATGTAGGACCAGCCATAAATGTATTAGCTGATTGATTATCTAAACTCAAAGCCGGTGTAGTTGTAGCGTTAGCTACGTCAAAGATACCTGATGGAGTTGCGCTAAAACTTGTGACACCACCGCCAGATCCGTTTGCTGCAGCTGTAATACGCCCTTTTGCATCAACCGTGATATTGGTATTCGTGTAACTTCCGGGCGTTACGGCAGTATTGTAGTCTTGCCCAGAAGACAATGAACCAGTTAAGTCGGAGAATGCCGCGCTAGTTCCAGACGTAATGCGACCTTTATCGTTTACGGTGACTTTAGTGTAAGTGTTTGCGCTTACGCCTGTTGTGTAGTCTTGTCCAGACGCTAAAGCACCGGCAAGATTGGAAAAGTTATAGTCAATTGCTTCAACTGCATTGGCTGCAACATTGAAACGGAAGATCTTCAAGCCATTACCGGAAGGCGACAACCAAGTAAATTTTCTTGGAGTGCTGGTATCGAAATAGAACAGACTTCCGGCGGGTGCGCTCGATACGTCAGCTCCCGTACCACCGCGATCAGGCGTTGTGATTAACTGATAGGTCTTTGGCGCTGCAAATGTGGATAATCCGCTTGTAATAGCGAATACGGCCAATAAACTGAGAAATGATTTTCTTAACCCCATACTTCCCACTCCGTTGCACCTTTTCGTAAACGTACACCTTCTTTGTTGCTACCGCTGAGCGTAATGCCAGCTTCGCCATCGAAAGTAGCATCACCGGCAACTGTCACGACTGTTGAACCTCCAACAGCTTTTATCTCAATAAGAATGTCTGCCGCTGCGGTTGCAAAATTGGGCATTGTTGCTGTTAAAGTGGCAGTGCATCTATAAGCATGAGCACTGGTCGAATCTATCGCGAAACTCGTAGTTTTAGTCTCAGGTGCAATACCGCCAAGTCCTGATTCACCTTGTTCACCTTGCGGTCCTGGTGGTCCCTGAATACCAACCTGAATGATCTTAACAGTCTCGAGAACAATTCTTGTGTCACTCATTGCGTTACCGCCTTTTCACGCCGGATAGCGCCCTCGATAATGACTCGCTCATCATCTGATGCGTCAATGAGTTTCAAGTCCCATACTGCCTTGCTGAACGTCCACACGGCTGTATCTTCTGTGTGGATAATCCAACTAACTCTACCTGTTACAGTATCAATCGTGATCCCTGCAACTTCTGTCAGAGTTTCGTAAAGAGTTGCTGAACCAGGCGATTTTCTGATCTGTAACTTTGCTGTCCAGCCAGTCATATCAACTGGAGTACCGTCAGATTGCAAATACAGAAAAGCCCCTTCAAAGACCTCTCTTTCTTTCAGTACGTAATCTTTGACAGCGCGATCAGCCATTTCTACTCCTAATGCAATACTTCAGCGAGTAACCCGGTTTGTTCAACGGTCCCACCGTTGTCACCGTAGAAGGTATGGTTAATGCCACCAGGTGCAGCCACCAATGCTTGCAAGTAGTGATACCCGACAGCCGGATAACCTGAATAATGCGAAGCAAAATATTGGGCGCGTCCGACGTTATCCGGTATTGTGGACCCGATTAATTGAGCGGAATTTGTTGAAGTGCTATCAAGTCCTATTCCAGCAGCAGCTGCTACTGAACCGTTGCTGTTTGATGCTTTAGAAGCATGAGTACATCTCACCAATTGGTCAGCCCACGGAGTTATAAACTCAAGGCGACCTTCGCCAACAGTTGTATTGGCGTTGGCTGAATGGAAGCTGGCATTGTTTTCTGTCCATGTATTTGTTGGATCGGTTGCTTTCAAGAAGGTGGTTTTTGCGTTGTAATAATTAGCGACAAACTTCCTCTTGGTTGAAACTTCTGTCTCACCGGATACTCCGGTAGTTCTCATGCAACCGACAAATTTACGAGTAGTTGCTCCGGTCTTAACCAGAATGCCATCTTGTGTAGTCAAAGCCGTTGCTCTAGTCGTATCGTTCGTCCAAGCCGTCAGCTCTAGCGTTGCAGTACCTGAGTTGTTATAAACAAACACGTCATACATTGTGTTTGTCGTAGCCGGTACGGCAATCGATATCTCAGAAAAGGAAATTAAATCCCAAGAAGACGAACCGTTATAGAGAGCGATCTTATTGCCGTTATGTGGCGTGAAATATAAGGTGGTCTTTGCTAACTGGTCAGTAGTGCTGAAAGCCACACCAGTTTCAAGCGTTAACCTTCCTTGAGTTAACGCCGGTAATTGTAGAGCAGCATCAACATAGGCTTTAGTTGTCGCATGGTTTGAAGTCGAGGGAGTATTAACGGAGAATACTTGAGAAGCACTACCAGCAAGCGCGGCATAGCGGGCATCTGCTTGAGTGATTGTCGGAACGTTACTAGCACCTGTGCCAGTATTTACTACGGCAGCAGTTCCTAAACCTAAATAAGTACGGAAGTCGCCGACTTGATCGCCGTAAGAACGAGCGATTTCATTCCATCCAGTGCCCGACCGACGCAAGACAAGATACATCTTTGTCGTTTTCAATACGACATCGGCACCATCACCCGTGAAGATCTGACCAGCACCACCAGCGGCATTCTTGATTGTCGGATCTCTGCCATCGTCGGCAGAGGTAACTATCAAGATCCGTCCATCAGGTGTATTAGTCTGAACAATATTTGTAAGATCATCAGAAGCTGCAGCGCCTTCGGTATCTACAACAATTACGGCACCGCCTTCATTAGCGGGCGTAATGCTTCCAGATGAAATGGTCAGGGATTGAGCGGCAGCACCACCAGGAAGTTCAGCGATCACATCTCTTACAGTCTCAAGAGCTGTTTTCATTTCTCCGACAGTTCTGGCAGCATTACTTATATAGCCATCTGCCGGTAACGTTGAAGCAAGCGCTGGTGCCATATTCAAAAGCATGAACACTGGCAACAATAGAGCCAGTAAGCGTTTGAAATGATCTATGTGCATATCAATACCCCTTTATAATCGCGTCGATTGTACCCGAAGTTAGAACGTGTGATGAATCATATAGTTCGATCAGTGGTCCCAAAGTTGCGTCACGATCAACGATTTCCGCCGACCGCGCTGTGCCCTGGTGAATAGCAATGCCTCCAACTGCCTTAATGACTCTGAATGTCTTGGTTAATGTCAGGCGTGATCCAGTATCGGCAATGGCAGCACTGTCTATAACTTGCTCAATATCTGGCACATCCAGCTGAACGATCAAGCGTGAAATTACACCCTGCGTAGTGCCGGCATTGGTCGTGATCCTGAATTGATAGCCATCAGGACTATCTAAAGGAATGTCTAAGTAACCAGGCCAAGGCAACCATTCACTTGTAGGAATAGTTTCTGAATCCCAGAAAGGATCTGAATCACCGTCCCAAAAAGGAACGCTATCCTCATCCCAGAAATCAACCTTCCGGACTATTCGATATTCAATATTGTAAGAACTGGCTTCAACTGTAAATAACAAGCCCATTCTTGCCGGTAATTGATTAGCATCAGGGAAATACGGATCTGTGGCATATACCATCGTGTCATAAAGCGCGGCATCCCAGAAAAGTGCATTATTGTCACTTGGATAAAACAACTCCAGATCACTCGTTGGCCAGAAGTCTGTTAAGCCGTCGGCTTTTAGATCTCCACTATCAAGAGTGCCGCCGGTCAATGTTCCTGGATAACTGGCAGCTCCAAAGTCATATTCTTCAACTAAGTTGAGATCAATAGGATCGCCCTGCTCAACGAATATATATGCAGGCGTAGTGCTGACATTGCCTGCTGTATCAACTGCAACGACCATTATTGTTTTCGGTCCAATCGGCAGGTTGGAAATATCGAATTCATTAACGGTCAAAATACCGTCATGGGCGCGAATAGATGTCGCGTAGTTTGTGCTATTGCCGAGGTTGTATGACAGGTAAAAGCCTTTGAAATCCGGTGGTTTGATTGCGTCCGGATAAGACCATCTAGCCTTGCCATTGGATAACGTGAGTGTCGGTACGTCAGGCGGTGGGTTCAGCTTGCCGAGGACGAAGTAATCGTTTATTTGCAGCCATTCGGATGACTTATTGGATCTGCTGATATTCCTTATTTGGATATCGTAGGTGCCGCCATCTTCTACGCCAATGATTGAGATTTCATTGGTTGGAGTATTTACCGGCGGCAAAGTCGTCCAGGCTGCCGAATCCGAAGCTCTAAATCTTGCCTGGATCGTTCCAATGGAGTTATCGACATGCGCCAAAGTAATGGCAATTCTTGTGGCATCTGTGCCATCAATTTGTCTAACTAATACCGTTTCATCAGATCTGATGTTGATTAAAATCGGCTTTGGGATCACTTGCTGGGGCAAGTCACCTTGGCGGGTTTGATTACTGGTAAATGGTGGAATCGCACCGGTCGGAGCATCTTGGATTTCAGGTGCATAATCAACGCCTGTGATTTTGGCAGAAAAGTTAGGACCAGCGGCAATATCTTTGATAACGAGAGGAATTGACTCCAATCCAACCAAACCAAAAGCAAACAGATCTCCAACTACAGGCAAAGGATCATCAAAGGGAATTGGCGTTGTAAATATAAGGGTACTCTGCTCACCAAGCGCAAACACCACATTAGATACAACGTGAGTTAGATCTGCCTTTGAAATTCGTACTGCATAAGCTTCATCGGCAAGCATCGTGATCGGTGAATCCAACGTCACAGAAATGGCATTACCGTCATTGTCTAAGGTGACTGCCTTGATACGCCCATTGCCACGCCCCCATTCAAAAGTATCGTGATTAACGCGAACGAGATCGCCGCGCCTTAATTGAATGTTTTCTATGTCGGTATAGAACTCATAGGTAAAAGGACGAAGGCGTAACGCGGCTAAGTGATAGCGTCCTGCCTTCCATGCCTGCTCATAATTGGTAACGAATGGAAGCTGTAATTCTTCAATGATAGTGGCATTGGCTGATGTATATCCGTCGTCATAAACGACCGCTTCATCTTGCTGCCAGTTTGCATCTGGATTAATGAAGAAGACACGCAAAGCATGAGGTTGGACAATTCTGACCCAGCTTCTTGAAAAACCCCACATATTCCGGCTGGTGAACAGATACCCTGGAACAGCTTGAGCCAAATCTTGAACCACCCCGATCTTGCCGTCAATTTGCATGAAACCAGCTCGACCGACTGCAGCCACCTGCTTGGCTAATTCAAATCTGTTGGTGGGTGAATCAAGGATGAAGTTACATTCTCTGCCATCATCATCACAATTTTCTGCCCAATCCATAAGAGAATCTGTGTGCATCTTATCGGTGGAAAATCTAGTTTTACCAATCGGTCCGGTAAAGAGATAGGAGTAAATCCACGCTGGATTGCTTGTAGCTTCTTCGTTCCAATCTACGCCATCGAATACAGGAAGTATTGACTCGACTAAGCAACTTATTTGATTTGGAGTACCTTGTAACTGCTCAGTACCCTTAATCCGCATAGCGAGCAAGCTAATGCCTTTTACATTTCCTTGTTGATCTTTTATTGGTCCAAAAGGTTGGACATTGCGAATGGATCGCAGTACTGACCAGCTAACCAGGTCAATGATGTTAACGTCACTATTGTCTGCAGTTGTTCTTGTAAGTCGAACGTCATAATCGCCTTGAGCAACATCCCATGTCAAACCGCGCCTAACTGTGGCGGTTGAATTATCCGTTACCGAAATCGTATTAACCAAAGTCCAAGGGTCTGAACTACCAGTTGCTCGATATTCAACAGTAACGTTAACAGTTCTAGATGATCTTGAGCCATCAGTGAAGAACTGAGTCAAGCCATTTGGAAATGTAATGTCTACGCTCAATTGGTCAGCATCAGGGGCAGCGGTTCTTGTTTGGCTGCCGCCAGCAAATGTGAGCGGAAGATCTAATGATTCTTCATTTACGTCATTCGGGAATAACGTTATCTCAGGATCATCTGGATAACCTTGAATGAGTTGATATTCAATGCCTTCAAACGATGAGCCCGTCACTGTCTGAATAGTGTCATAGACTGGATTAGCAACAATAAGGTTTTCACCAATTTTGATATCGGTTACGTTCACAGGACCATAACCGAGACATAGCAGCATTCGGACATATTGATCATCACCAACAAGTTCCGTATAAGGCTGCGCTGCCAAAGGCGGGAACATCTTATAGAGTCCAAGCACTTTTGGAATGACGCCATAAGGGTTAGATTGATTTTGAGATCCACTAATTGATGGACGCAAAGGATCACGAGTGGCATTCTGTTGACTTATGATGCCTGGTGAAAATGGCTCAGGAGCAATATAGGCAGGAGCCGAAAAACCTGGCACAGAGGAAACTGCAGGCGTGAATTGTCTCGGTGGTGGTGTTAATCCGCGCTTCAACATGCCGAAGCCTAAGCTAGCAATGCCGCCAAAGATCAAGCGCCCTATACCGCTCAAGGCTCCTAACATTCCCAAGCCACCGCCGACTAATCCGACAACGCCACCTATGATGTTCAGCGTTCGCTTTCCGCCGGCTGGCATTGCTCGGAAGCTCAAACAACTTCCGGCTTTAGGTTTAATGAGTTTGAAATATTCACGAGGCACTGGATTGCCATTTAGATTGACCAAAAGATCTACAGGCAATACAGAACAGAACTCAAGAATTATTTGCTCAATGGTTTTGCCATAATCGAAATACTTTTCTTCTTTCTCGAACTCAATCGGGTTCAGAATGAATGACACCCTGATCTTGTTCTTGTCAGTTCTATCTTTGTTTACTGACATGGCATACCTATATGACGGTAAAAGCCCCGAATGCGAGACTTCCAAGGATTATCTCTGTAGCGGGCAAGATGACTGTTGGTTTCAGGCATTGCGTGAACTAATAGTCCTTTGCCGACAACCATGCCAATGTGAAACGGAAGATTACCCAGCTTCAGAACAACAAGATCACCAAGTTGTTCTTTGCCTGCCTCAACTGGTTGATAAGCCTTACTCTCGTCTTCAATTAGAGGACCAACTATTTTCCTGTCCTGGCTTGTCTCATAGAGGTAAGCCGGAACGTCAACATTGAATTGGTCTTTGAGTATTTGGCGAACTAAACCCCAGCAATCAAATGCTTCAGGTCCGCGCCCACAGTCTTTGTATTCTAAGCCAACATATTGCTCAACCCATTTCGGAATCATTTGAATAACCCCGGAGCTGTGCCAGGCGTGAACTTATCATAAGGAACAAGCTCATCACCGATAGGGTTATCCGCTAAAACCGCTGTAGCTACGTTCTGGTCGGCTCTAACATCCTGAATAGTTAGATCTTGAAAAAATACGGTTCTATCATCCGGTGAACTGGCAACAATGAGCCAGCAAGTTACTAATGCCTCGTCAGCAGCAATTGCAAGACCTTCCAGATATTCGCCTATACGCCTGTCTGTGTTATCTACCGCTAATTGCGCGGGCGACAATTCATCACTTTTGTCATCAAGAAGTTTCAGTTCAAATGCATAAGCAGTGAATAAGTCACCATTGCTGGTGATATCCTCGGTGTTTAATACTACTCTAATCGGATCATCGAACGTTGAATGATTGATTTCAATTAAAGGCAAGATTGGATCTTCAATTTCTTGTTGATGTAGTAAGTCTCTTAGCCCACTGAATAGATTTCGCATTAGCCGAAACCCTCCAGATCAACTTGAACGCTATAAAGGTTCGTCGATACACTCACTGGATCTGGTGCTGACATAAAACGAAATTCCATCGTTGCACCCGTGCGAGGATGCACCCATTCAAACTTTTGAGAACCGGCATTCGTATCAACGAGATAAAAGTTTTCTACAAGCTCATTTACTTGATCCTCATTCAACAATAGCTGAAACGAATAGTCGTAAATAATCCGAGTCGTTAGCCTTCTAACTTTTGGCTCGCCAGCGCCCATATTAGTGCGCGTGTTTGGATCACGCGGCAAAAATCTATAGCCAATTCTTGGCGCTTGCGGGAAGTTATTCGCTGTCGGCCAGACTATCGACATTACATCCTTCCTGTCGCTCTTGCATTTCTAAATGCTGCCATCAGTTCAGCATCACCATTCTGAACGCCATTAGTAACCGCTTTCATTACGAGTACGTTGAAATCTTCGGAGCCATCCGGATTAACCGTTCTTTGTTGAACGATTCTCGAATCTGTCTGATTGATGATATTGACGGTGACGTTAGGGCGAGAGGTGCCGCCGAAAGCGCCATTAGGAATAACTGTTCCGTCAGATTTCGGAAGAAATAATTCTGGTCCTTTCTCTCCAACAATTGAAAGCTGACCAGCAGAGAGAGAACCACCCGAAGCTAACATCGGAAGATGAATCGGTCCCTGTAACGGAATTCCACCACCGAGCTGAGAAGAACTTGGCTTGAATAAACCACCAAGCATACTTGGAATGCCAGCTATAAAATTCTGCAATGGCGTCAGAATGAACTGCTGTTCCGCAATCCTAAGAATAGCCATCCCAAGATTCTTAACGACATCAGTAAGGCTCTTGCCAGAGAAAATCGCCTGGTCAAAAGCAGTGACGATATTGTTGCCTAATTGTTTAGAGGCATCACCTAGACTGAAGAAACCCTTCTCCATATCAGCCATTTTGAGATCAAGCATGTCGATAGTATCAGACGCTTGTTTGCGGAGTTCCTCACCCTTGTGAATCGTTGCATCCATGCTCGCTGCAAACTCTTGCTTCAACTTCTGAGCGGTTTCATTGAACCTCTGAACTTCCGGTGTGGATTGCGCGAATTCTTGTGAGAGTTTCCGAATGGCAAAAGACATTTCAGCAGCATTCTGTGGAAACTGTCTTGCAAGTTCCATGAGCTTGCCGACATTCTGGGTGTACGTATCCCACGGCGAAAGCATTCCTTGAACAGCACCTTTAAGCTGTTCATCCAAAGCCTTCTGGTTGGCAATCATGTTGTTGATGCCTTCCTGATAGTCCTTCTGGAAGAGTTCATCCATCTGTTCTTTCAGGCTCTTAACTTTTTTCTTGGATTTCTCGACGGCATCACCGAAATCAACAGCTAGAGCATTGCCCGCCTTGCCAGAAAGGCGGGTTAAATCAGCAATACGTTTATTGGTATCCTCAATGATTTTTGAAACATCCGGCATCGTCTTAGCTAAAGTAGAAAAGCCTTTAGATGTAAGGTTTGTTATGGTTTCCACAAAACCCATTGCTTCACTCTTTGACAATGGAATATGCAGAAAGCTGTATAGATCTTTTCTAGCCTTTGTAATTTGATCATCAAATAAAATGATTGAGCCAATGAGCAAGCCGAACCCGAGAGTCACAGGGTTTAAAGCTCTAGCTAAGTTACCCATTCCTAGCGCTAGAGTTGAAATATTTGCTGGCAATTGAACGGCAACAACAGAAGCCGAAGCTACTGCAATTGCTAATAAGCCCTTCTCTACTTCTTTTGAATGAGCCGCAAGATACTGGAAGCTGGTAATCAGCAACTCAGTGCCATAACGCAAACCACCTTTAGAATCTAGACCTATCTGCTCAAGCAAATCAGTAAAACTCAAGCTCAAGGATTTAAGAGCACCATCAAGCGTGTCTCTTGCGGCAGCGGCAGCACCGGCATACTTGCCTTCCAACTTTTCCAAAATCATGGCTTGAGCATCGGCAGCATGACCGGCATGAACCATCTGTTCCATTACTTTCTTCTGGCTCTCGGTGAAAGTAATGCCCATCTTGGATAGAGAAGCTATTCCATTGATTGGGTCATTAAGAGCCTTGCCAGCTTTCATGGCTGCCGAATTCAGATCGATCCCAAGCTTCGTGGACATATCAAGGATCGCTTGAGAGGCGCGCGGAATTACTTCGCCACCAATATTGGTGAATGTCAGAAGCAACGATTCCATATTCTGGATTGCTTCATCAGAGTAGGTGGAAGTCTGTTGAAGCTGGCTAGACAAATCCCCTAACTCTTGAGCAGAAATCCCGGCTGTACCACCAGTGGATCTAATGGTTGCTTCCAGCTGCTTCATTGCCAGCTCTGATTCAGCAGCCTCTTGCACTATCTGACCAATGCTAAAGCTGGCTCCAAAACCAATCATCAGATTTTGTAATCCGGTGAAAGAACCTTGAATCTTCTTAACAGCGCTATTAGTTTCGTTGACTGCTTTGTTGATATTGCGCGTAAAGCTACCAATATCAGCTTGCATCTCCATCGTAACCGCGCCGACTTTAGCCATTGCTTGTGTTCCTTACGTAACGTTCCAGTATGCGAGCTTGTTCTTCAAGACTTTGTTCTTCACGAGTGCCACCATCAATAAAGGGCATAAAGTCAATCGCCTTGAAGGCTCTTGCATCCTTACTCTTATTGATGTTTGCCAACAAGCTCATCAGATAACCGTTCCTGAAATCGTCTCTCTGTTCGCCAAATGGTTCGATCTTGTAAAAGGCTTGCCAGTGAACAAACTCAACTAGATTGATTTCTCTTTGAGCTTGAGCAACCGACATACCTAACTGAGCAGCCAGAATGAACCAGAATTTTAAGTCTGGCTGCTCTCTAAGTTTTTTTCTGCGATCTCAAGATCGTTCTCTTGAAGAGAATTGAGCTTTGTCCCTGAACGAACGATTCGCATCAGTGGCTTAGCGCTTTTCTTCATCAGTTCCTGGCTGTCTGATTCTTCAAAGAGTGGCTTGCCTTCTTCATCACATGCAACCATGCAAATGATTCGAGCTAGCTTCATCATTCGCTCTTCTGGAGAGCCATCAGATAGACCAGCAACTAGAGATTCAAGGGCAAGTCTTTCTGCGCCAGTTACTACACGGACGCAGACATGACCTTCCCATTCAGGTATTTCTACCTTCTGAATCTCACGATCCTTAAACGCGAAAATTTGTTCTTTATTGAGTACCACGGGTCTACACTCCTTATGTTCTAGTTACTTTTCCGCTGATTTGGATGGTGAATGGTTGAACCATCTTTCCATCGGCATCTAGCGTGATATCTCCAAGTTCCTCAACAATTCCACGGAAATCAAATTGCTTCGATGGACTTGTTGGAATCACAATTTGGAAATACTGCAAAGCTCCGGAATCCAAAACTGATTCCAGTGATTGCTGAGTTGCATCATTGATGTAAGTTAGTTCACCGGAGATCTTGCCAAAATTTATCATTCCAGCAATGAATTCCATTGCGCCATCAGCACTATCATGATCGCTATCATCTAGAATCGTTCTCTTGCCGCCTGGTGCATTGAACTTAGAGACTTTGGCAATTTTGGTGAATGTGGAGTTGCTACCACCGTCACCCAGTCTAAATTCGGAACCGTATGCCCTTCTACCTGCTGTCATTGTTGTTACTCCTTAAGTAATTGAGTTAGAGCGAGTGGCAATTAACGCAAGCGGATAATTGCGAACTTGATTGCGTTATTGCTCGCATCCAGGTTCATCTTGCCGGTTGTCTGTCTCCAGCCGAGTACCGGAAATGGACCAAATACGGCATATTCCCCAGCGGACAACGAATAGGTTGTAATGTCACCTGTACGACCTAGTTCATCTGCTGCACTCTTAATGGTGGCGGTGTAAGCGTTGGCACCATCAGAGTTATAAATGAGTACCATTTCTTTGCCGGTCGATACGAAGTCATAACCGTTAGCCGCATCTCCACCAGTAAAGGTAAAGTCAGCACCGTTAGCCGAAATAGTGGAATTCAAGTTAGGACAAGTTACCGGTGTCAAAGTTGTTCTAACTGCATGAGCAGCTTGCAACGGCATGAATGCCGCCAACATTACTACTGCTAAGCCTTTGAGAAAGTTCTTCATTGTTTATTGCTCCTTATCGTTGAGTTTCATCATGCGAGATCGCAAGTATTAAAATGCGCCGATACAGTTCAGCATCTGAACTGAAATCGTCATCAAAGTCGTTTTCACATTCACAAGATTGAATTTCTGTACCCTCCAAGGTGCCCGTGTAACCTTGAAGGGACAGACGAACGGCTTCTTTCAATGCAACTGTAGTGTCATAGTCTTTTGCTATGCAGTTGAATTGAACATGCGACGTTGCTAAGCCATCTGGTCCATCGTGAGACTGATTCGATTCCTTGCTAATGATCTGATAGACCACTGCAGGAGGTTGTAGATTCTGTTCCCACTGAATTGGATAAATACGATCACTAGCAATGGACCTAACTTGTCCATCACCTGAGAGCCGTTGAAAGATGTGCGCTTCTAAGCTCATCTCGCAAGCTCCTTCACTGATCTATCAATTTCGCCAGTCATTACTTGTGCAAAGACAGTCACTGACTCTTGCCATTTGCTTTCTAAAGCAGGGCGCATAAAGGGCTTTGCCGGCACAAAATTATGAGCGCCAACTCGTCTACGCTCGCTATCCACTCTAGGCATTCCATGCTTGGCAGCGCGCTTATAGATGATGCCTTCATGCTGTTCACGGCTAGTAAGTTTCCGCGAATAGCTGAATCTCTTACCGGCAAAGTGCCCAAACTCAACGAACTTGCCATAAAAGCCATCAGTTATTTGAGCAGAAGTTATTTTCTTTGCCGCAAGCTTCCGCATGTCGGCTTTTGAAGTCAGTCTCAAGCCAATTACGACAACATTCTTAAGCTCAGGATCTGTGGACTTGCCACCCACAGTCATAATACTGTCAGCAAGATTACCAGTCTGCTTAGGCACGTTCCGTTTAGCTTCATCAACAATAACTCGAGAAGCCTTCATCAAGCCTTTACGAAGTGATCTATTTGCCAACTTCTTTGGCAATTTGATAAGTACATCATTGACTTCTTTCAAGCCTTTTACTTGTACGGTACTCATTGAGCTACCCCCAAGTTAGTGCCCAGGTTATTTACTTCAGTGCCGACGATCCGCAACCATTTACGGCGTCCGATCTCTTCAACGGTAAAGATGTTGAAATAGCGTTCGTTGTAAACGATTCTCATCGTTTTTAAGATGTCATCTCTAAAACGAATCCAGAATTCCATATCGATAAGAGCATTCATCTGCATCGATAACAACCGTTCTGTTGAACGGACTTCTTTTGCAGCAGCCCAGACAGTGCAAAAGTCTTCATACTGACCCGCTTTAGCGGCACCTGAACGCTGCCTTTCTTGCTTATAGCTTTGAAAGGTTATTCGCCTATCTAATTTACCGGCGGTCATTGATTGCATGGCTAAACCCTCAACCGCTCAGAAAACAACATTGCATCTACGGCGCTAAGATCCGGTTTGCCAGATCCGTCACTGCCGAAATCGCCACGATTCTGGTAGAACGTGGAGATATGAAGCTTCATGGCATTCTTGAACTTAGCCGGAATGTCAGACACATCGGCGTAACCGCAGACAACCTTTATATTGACTGCGTTCGTCACCGGTCTAGTAGTTGGCCAATATTTGCCATACTCTGGCATTATCCTTGCCACCTGAGAAATCAAATCAGAGCGGTAATCAGCTACAGAGAGTGTCTGTTCCGTACCATCTGAATCTAGATATTTGATCCAAGTAATCGACTGAATCGGCGCGCCGGGAAGCCGAATTATTGGATCGCAACCTTGCGGGAATTCATCAAGATAGTAAGTGCGAGTCTGTTGGAAGAGAGCTCTTTCGGTCAATTCTTCAACGTATTCGCAGGCTTCGGTGATTGCTGAAATAAACCAAGCATCTTCTTCATCACCATCCACATGCAGGAACCCTTTGACTTCATCAACAGTCAAAGGTTCCTGATCAGGTGGAGTGGTGAGGGAAAAAATCATCTTTGGGTTACTTCTTCACGCGCTTTTCTGGAGCACCTGGCAAAACTGCTTTTTCTTCATCGGATTCTTCAGGTTCGACTTCTTTAACTTTGCGCTTACCATCAAGAGATACGGCATAACCACCTTTAACCAGTTCAGCGCCGAACTCTTCATCGACTTCTACGCTTTTACCAGCCAACACAACACCATCTGGTCCTGCCATGGTTGTATTCATCTTCACTTTCATTCGGGCTTTTCTCCTTTTCTTCGTCTAATCGACGACTACTATGAATCGACCGCTCTTAGTGTTACCACCGCTAGCGATAACGATCTTCACTCTTTCATTTGCTATTGCGATCTTGTCTTGAACAGCGGTGCCACCAGCTGCATACAATGAAGCGACACCGGCATTACTATGAGTAGCTTGCCGCGGGGCAACCTGTTTTGATGCGTTGACATCATTTTCTGTCCAGATATTCTCGCCGGACTCTTCACCCGTGATCGCGAAATCAACACCATCCGAAAACGGTGTTGATCCGTCTTTCACATAGCGAATATGCGAGATCTTGCCGGTCACTGGAATCGATGTATAGCCAGTCGCAGCACCGCTAGCATCCGTTACAAGGTCAACCGTAAACCTTTGGGCGTAACTCATTGATTACACTCCTTATGTACCTATTGCAATCCAGCTAATGACACCCGTGTTATTGGTTGATGCCACCAACGTCGGATCTGAGCCATCTGTTTTCCAGGCATACAAATCGAGCTGTCCAGCAGTAACACTGCCAGCATAGTCAACTGTAATAGCAATTGGATCATCACCAGGCGTTGTAGCTTTCTTGATACAAGCCATAGCCGCAACAACGGTCGCAAGTCCAGTGGTGACGGAAGTTGGATTTGATCCATCAAGAGTAACTTCACCGCGAGCGATTTTATAACCAGCAGCTACAGCAGCTGGGGCAGTTGCTAGCGCGGAAGTCCTATCATTACCAGCTATCTTGAGGGCAGAACCTGATTCAAAATCAACTTCACCACCGCTTGCAGCTACTAACTTGTCACCATTATTTGTTTTATAAATTTTTGATTGAAATGTAGCGTCAGCCATTTCTTATGCTCCTATGAGGTTGGCGGGTGACTTATGCCACCCGCCGATATCTACTCAACCTAATTAGGCAGTGCCTTCTGCCGGGCTTACCGACAATTCACCACCAGAGATGCCGGTTCCATGAGAAACGGGCTTCACACGCGGACCATACAGAATGGCGAAGATCGGACCAACTACGGCGTTCTGTGTTCCACGATCCACGATGCAGCGAACATATCTTTCGCGCGGTTTGGACAAGTCCATCCAGAAAGATTTATCCGACTCGGTATCAGCAACAGTTTGAGCAGAGCCGAGAAGATCGGCAGCGTCACCCATACCAGAAGCTGCACCTTGTTGAGCCTTAATGGATGTGACAGCGCCGGATGTAATGGTGCCAAATGGCACCAAAAATGCAACGCCATCATAACCTTCGGTATCAACTGTGTCCGAGGTAATATCCGAAGTGCCGGCGACAGAGCTCGTCTTCACCTGGATCAATTTTGCATGCTTTAACAAATTCATTTTCAATTCTCCTTAGTGAATTTCGCTCGTTACGCTAACTTGATACGGCTGAATGCTTCAGCAAGAGCTGGAGCAGCATCCAATTCAGCACGGACAATAAATCCGGTCTGATCGGAACCCGCATAGAGTTCAACTAAACGCTGAACTCTGTACTTCAACGAATCAACGATGTAGTAGTGAGAGAAGTCAGCAAACATACCGACGTACTGAGCTGTGGTGTATGTATTCGGTACATACTCAGACAGGAGCACGGGACGGCTAAGAACTACATCTCCGACATCCTGAGCTAAGCCAGGCTGTAAAAGATACTGACCATTGCCATCTTTGAGCTTGGAAATCTTTTCCATCAGATTACGGTGGAATAACCACTTACCATTTTTCTGATACTGAGATTTCAAATTCCACTTAGCAGCACGGAGTCCATCACCGGTTACTTCAGTCGTGGTGTTTCCTGTAGAAACGTCACGAGCTGTAGAAATACCATTGGTGGATGCTACGAACATACCGAGCGGTTGACGAGCACCTGTTCCGGTCATGAATGCTTTCTCTTGAGCTACGCCCATCTTATAGGCGAGTCTTGCCAAAAGAAACGCTTCCATATTGAAATTGGGATTTCTCAAGATCTTGTTTGAAGCCTTGAGCAACTTGCCAATTGGATTTACCTTGAATTCTCGCTCACCAAATGCCATTGCACTGTCTTCATTGCCAATTGCAAGTTCAACAGTCCAATCAGCATCATCTGGATCAGCGGTCAGTTCTGGGAATCCGAGTTCATCAAAAGCGTTGAATTGAGTAGCCAATCCACGAATAACAACTTCATTGTCCAAAGCCTTGATCAACTGACCCGACATTTCCTTGGGAACCAAGAAGCCGCCCTCTGTGTCTGTTCCAGCAGACAACGCGCGGAATTCGCCTTCATTTAAAGCGCCGCTTCCTCTCCTTACATATTTAAGGAAACTGGAGCGGTATTCGTCAGAAGCAATACCGGAACGATCTTCTTGTTCCTGACTATTACCTTTGGCGCGATCTTCTTTCTTGCTTTCGGCGGCACGTGTTGCCATTTCTTTTTCAGCAGCAACCAATTCTTGTTCACGCTTAATGCTTGTCTGAATCGTTTCTTGTTCAGCCCACAGCTTGCCGTAGCGAACATTTTCCTCTTCAGTTAGTGAACGCTTTTCTTCTTCAGCTCTGTCCACCATTGCGCGGGCTTCAGTAATTAACTGACCGCGCTTCTGCTGTAAATCAACTAAATTTGGCATGTCTTTCCTTCCTTTTGGATGGGATCGACCTGCCAAAAATAAAAGAGCCTGCCGACCCCGTAATTTACGGAGTTACTTTCGACAGTCTCTTGACCGGCTCAGCGGTCAGGCTTCTGTTTGGTCTTTTCGTTAGCGTCAGACTCAGCTTTACTAACTACAAGCGCCTAAATTTTCGGGGCTTATATTACCCGATTCGTTATCTTATGCAAGCTCAGCAAGTTGAAGTTTTAATTTCAAAATACTTGGCGGCACAGATCTTACTTCCGGATTGAACAACTTCTCACGCAATTCAGCCGGCAGTTTAGCCTGCAGTAGTGAACGATGTTCAGTCACTAATGTTCTGTCTGCTTCAGTTAGTTCAAGATCATGCTCAATCTTGCGAAGCGCGGGCAATAATGTGGATTGCTTCGCGATCTCAACATCAAATGATCTAACCGCTACAGTTGTTTGACGATATGCCGGATATGTCACTACAGATACATCAAATAATTCGACATCGAGCAATTCACGAATGACTTCATCATTCTGCATTCGCCAATTGTCGGTAATGACCCGGAAGCCAAAGCTCATACCGTCAACATCACCACGGCGAACAAGTTCCATTACATCGCGCCCATCGGTTGTATCCGGAGCACTGATATCGGAAACTAAGCCTTTTGAATTCACCGACAGAATCAAGGTTCCCGACTTTGTGCGACCTAATACCCGTGAAGGCTCATGATCGCGCAATGCTCTTACATCCGTATCAGGGAAATTCCGATTAAAAGCACCTGGCTTGATAATCTCACGGAAGCCGCCTAGATCTTCACTGTATGAATTAAACAGCGCCGCATAACCGGCAAGCTTGTTTGGCTTGTTGTCTTCTTTGTCCGATGCCCGGAGTTCACATTCAGTCAAATGGCGTCTTTCAAACCATTTTTCATTTGATCTAACTTCCATTTGCTTTATCCTCCAAAAGATCGAGCAGTTCATCTTTACGGGTTTCTTTCCATTCAGAAATTGCCCGCGTCATTTCCTTCAACTTGTCTGACAATCCAAGATCACCAGACATGATTTCGCCTATTAATTGAATAGACCTTTCAACGTGCTTGCCGACAATATCGTCGATTGCCTTGTCGGAAAATCCTTCTGTCAGCGCGCCTAATGCTCTTACCGCCGGCATTAGAGTCGTCGTCATTTCTGTCCGGAACTGACCGTAAAACTCATCAGTCCATGACTGAAATTCCTTGAGGGTTCCGCCACGGCTAACCTTCTCGACTTGGCGGGTAAGAGCCTTACTTTCCTTTGATACCGATCTTTGAACAGCATCAGCAATTACATTTTTGATTTCGGCAATCACAGCGTCATGATTCCGGCGCTCTTGTGTTATTTCCTGAAGACCAATCAGATAAGGATTGTTAGTTCTCGCTTCCTTTGGAACAGCTACAGGCGTATCTGCTGGCACCATATTGACTGGTCGCCAATAAATCTCTCCACCTTCGTACGGTTCCATATTCTCAAGATCACGAATATCATTGCCGCTCAAAAATCCATTCTGCCGGCCAATGGCATAAGCCTCATAACGGGTTTTGATGTCACCGCGCAAAAGACCATCCAGCTTGAATTCGATGCTATAGAGCAGTTTTTCCGTAGTGCTCAAAAGATCACGACGGGCACATTGTTCAATACGGCGCATCCATGGCAACATTGTCGATTGCACGAATTCAATATTCTGGTGCTCAATGTTGGAAAAGGTCGCGTGTTCAAGATCCCCAACCTTATGCGCCTGAACACGCATAGCGCCGTATATTTCAGAGCGCTGAAACTTTCGTGTCTCTAAGAACTGGGCTTCATCGGCTGCCAATGAGATAGATTCAAACTTCATTCCTTCTTCAAGGACTGCAACCCGGTTGACGTTATCCAATCCGGAGTTTGCCCGTTCAAATTGTTCTCGGAGATCCTTTGCTTTCTCTCCATTCAACTTATTTGGATGAAGCAACACGCCACGCGGAGAAGCGCCATTACCGAATAGCTTCGCGCCAAATTCTTCTGCAGCTAGTCCAAGTCCAATTGCTTCCATAAGCATACGGATAGGACTTACACCACAAATACCGTCAAGACTCATTCCTCTTATATAGAACAAATCCCTGCCTAAAAATAGTGGGATCTCAGCGCCACCATTCTTGGGCTGATAGTAAAACACCAGTTCCGGATCGTCCTTCAGCAGTTTGACGTAATCGATACGAACCCTGGACGGATGAATCGGCGTCAGCTTTGTAATTACGCCGCCTTCGGTTCTTTCTATCAGAGCATAGAAATTACCGTTCGTAAGCAGACAGACAAGTATGAATTCAACAAAGTCAGCACTCGTCCAATTAGGATGAGGTTGATCATGAAGTAATCCATAAAGGGAAAACTTTCGGGCTATTTCCTTTTTATCGTCCTTTTTGTACTCATAGATGAACCATGGCAACGTCATGGCAGCAGACGAAATGACGCCTACGCAGGCAGCAAAGACTGGATACCTCATTGCCTGATCGGTATTTATAAATCTACCTGTGTAAGCCTGGCTACCGCCACCAAATAGCTGGACGATCTTGTCACTAGGATTTGAGGGATGTGATCTCTTTTCGAGCAGTCCTCTAAGAATCCCCACTCACATAACTCCTAAGACCAATTGCCGCGAGGATTGTACCCGAAACTATCAAAGATATTGCAGGCGATATCAAGAAAAAACCAAATGCAATAAAAATGAATCCGACGATCACACAGAGATCTTGCTGATTCTCTTTCCGAAATTCCTTATCCTTCCACCAAATTGTTTTTTCTTTGTCTTCATCGACGGGCTTCATTTTCATAGAACTATTAATCCTCTCGTGTTGTAAATACTATCGTCGTCCTTATGTTCCAAAGCTCTCGCCAGCGCCATGATGCTAGCTACTGGTCCATCAATTCTCCTATTCTTCTTGCTCTTGTCTGGCTTGATGTTGCCGCTTGAATCTCTATAGGCAAGCAGGTTACGCATCATCCATTTCATCATCGGATTGCTATCATGCTGAAATTGTCGTGAGATAACCATTGCCTCATAATCCATCATCGGACCAGACATAGATCGGGTGCCTTGTCGGAACTCCACTGCCGGAATGCCTTCATTATTAATAAGCCTGGTCCTGAATTGCTCACTTCGCCACGGGTCAAATGCCAATTCCATCATGTGGAATCGTTCCATCAGTTTGAGAAGATCTTCTTCGATATAGGTGTAGTCAACGATATCACCCGGCGTAAGTATCAAGTTGGCTTTTGGATCTTTTGCCCACAACTTATATGGGACGTGATCGGTTTTCTCGTGATACTCCAACAGATCGGCCGGTATCCAGAACTTATTGAAATTGAAAAACTTGTTGAAGTCATCATCTGGAAAACAGAGCGCTAAAGCTGTAGGGTCGATCCGCTTCGATAAGTCCAAAGCTGCCCAACATTTACGCCCTTCAAAATCCTCCAAGACTAAATCGCGTCCGGCTCGAATCCAGAAGGCTTCTGGAATGAACACGTCCATGGATTCAGTCCATATGTTCAGATAGAGTTGCTTAAATGTATTCTCGTAACTCGGCATTCGTTGCGCCATGTCACACTCATCACGCAAGCTCTCAAAAGATATTGCTGACCCAAGGTTAGGATTTGCTTTCAGCCATACTTTCGGATCTTTCCAGTCGTCTGTTTTCTCTGCCGCAAAAATCTTAGGCAAGAAGGTAGAATCTGGAAATACTCCATCTCTTACGTTAATTGCATAGTCATGGATATTGCCGCAAAGACTATCGGGATTCTCACCGGCAGTGGTTAGCAAGATTTCTAATGGCTGCTTAAGTGTGCCGCGACCAGTGCGTAATGCGTCGTAAAGGCTTCTGGTCTTTTGGACGTGCAATTCATCAAATAGAATTCCGTGCGGCTTAGTACCATGCTTGGTTCTAGCATCAGCGGACACTACTTTATATATAGCGCCTGTCTTCTTGACCTTGATGTATTTCTTAAAGATCCAGCACCGCTTCTTAAGTTTGGGACTTGCCTCAATCATTGCCTTCGCTGTATCAAAAATGATCTTTGCCTGGTCGGTGTCGGCGGCGGCGCTGATGATTTGACCGCGAACAGGAGCATCACAAAATAGTAGGTACACAGCGATTGCGGCGGCTAACGTAGACTTCCCGTTCTTTCTGGGAATCTCGAGATATAGGGTTCGATATCTTCTTGTACCATCTGCTCTTTTCCAGCCGAACAATTCCCTGAGCAAATCTTCTTGCCACTGTAATGGCTTGAATGGCTTCCCTGCCCATTCGTCATCAGTGTGCTTCAGGAACCTGCAGAAGAATTTGATGACTCGATCAGCCGCTTCCTGATCAAACCAGAATTCTTCGTTAGCTGAAGAATTCTTCTTCGTCTGCTGCGTCTTCTTCATCGGCACCTGAATTGTTATCGATCTGAATACGTGAGCGCGAAGCGGGACTCATGCCGAACTCAACGGCAAACTTCCGATACTCAGCCCATGAATTACGAGAAATCGAAACTTCAGGGCGCTGAATTTCATTGCCCTGCATCGTGGTCATGGTATATCCGGACTTCTCTAAAATCTTGTCGGCAGCAACAGCGCGCTTCAATGCCTGGCACATACCAGCAAGATTCATGGCATCGAGATCGGTCATCAGTCTGTTCCGAAACAGTTGACCCACTACCCGATCCCATTCTTTCTTAGCTAAATCGCTCAGAAAATCCGGACACTTAGGCAGCGCAAGATCTGGTTTTGGTTCACGCTTATTCAATGGGCGCTTACCTGGGTTGCCTTCCGCTTCTTTCAACGCGGTCGGCTTCGGAGCTGGTCCCCTCCTACCCATTAAAGCCACCACATCTGGTGTAAGCCCCTTTAATGAAACCTGCGGTCGCACACGCCGACCCCACCGCGCGGTCTTTCGTTGAAAAGGTGTAGAGATTAGACCCCCCCACCCCTTTGCATTTTGAATGACACCATTGCTTACTCATGCTGACCTCTTCTTATTTCCGAAGCCACCATCGTATTTAGCAGTCTTATGTGAGTGATGTGAGTGACACAAAGCCTGGTAGTTACGCTTGTCGTTCCTGCCACCAGCTCGCAATGTTTCTTTGTGGTCTACATGCTTAGCGATCTGGTTGCATGTTGAGCCATCATCTAACAACCACTCGCAGAATGGATTCTCTTCGAGGTATTCTTTCCTCTCTTGCTTCCATTCTGTTGAGTTGTAGTCTTTGTTGTGGTCCTTGGGTCGTCTAGCTTCCCGATCTCTACGCTCTTTCAATGCATGCTGATCGCAACGAGACTTAGTGCCCGTTGCCTTGCATCCTATTTCTGCACAGATCTTTAATGGTGCTACTGCCAAAATACCGTCATCCTTACATAAGGCGACGGTATATTACCCGAACTAATCTATTTGTCTATATCTTCTCGTTCAGCTCATCAGGCATCAACGCATGATCTTTCTTCATCTTGCGCCATTCCCATGGTGGTATCGGTTGAGGTTGTTTCTTGTTTACATTCCATAAGCCGCGCTTGTGCTTACGCGCATCAACTTCTGCAGCTTCCATTTCTGGATTGCTTGGTTCGTATCGCCTAAACCACCAAGCAGCACCAAGTTCAACCAAGTTTTGATTGATACTAGATTGCTTGAAGTAATTAGCTGGAGTACCTTCCACTACATCAGCCCCTGCATACATATAAGCAATGGTTCTGCCATAGCGATCCCTTCCCGTCGGTATAAAGTATTGCCCGCGAGACTCTTCTAATGCTCTTCTTCCTGATACAGAAAGGATCTCTCGATTGGGACCTTTCGCCCAGTTATCTAGCCATAGCTTAGCTTCCATTCCATATGGCTGATCCAGCTCCGGTGCATCAATACCTGCCAATCTAACGGTGATTTGCTCACCACTAGTTGTCTTAACGGTTATTGTGTCGCCATCGTGTATATTCACGATTCGTGCATAGAATGCATCTGAATTCGTGGTTACCTTAAGCGGATCTGAGTAGGCTGCTGAAATCAGCAAACATATAAATAGAATGGGGGCTAGAAAGTACTTGAGCATAGCTAAATAATAGCCATGCTCAAGAGTTCAAATTATGAAACCTACTTAACTAGCTTTCTTGTCTTGACCTAGCCACTGGTCTTGTACAAGCTGCCGAGCTTCTAATTCGGCTTTCTTGCTTGTATGTCCATACACACGCAATGTCGTATCGAGTGTTTTATGATGCATTGCCGATTGAACGATCTTGACATTAACATTAGCTTCTAGCATTGCTGAAGCTAAGCTTCTGCGCAAATCGTGAATATTCAAATCGTCGATCTTAGCTTTTCTCGTTAACCCTTTCCATGCTTCCTTAATACATATAATTGGGGCGCCACGTCTTACCTTTGAAGGAAACACCCATTGAGATATTCTGGGTCGAGACAAGATGATGTCCAGTTCACGCATTCCCAATGGAATGATTTGGTCCTCTCCATTCTTATTCTCTTGTGTTCTCCATTTATGTTCGGGCACATTAACGTCTTGCCAGCGCATGCTTAAGATCTTTGCTTTTCTAACGCCAGTAAATAGAGCGAGATAAACGAAGTCTCTCAGATCGCGGTTTCTTGAGTTATCCAATACAAAGAACAACCTATTCATTTCATCGGCACTTAGAATGCGATTCCTTGCCCGTTCCGGAAACCGAGTTATGCCGGCAAAAGGATTCCGCCCATAACACATGTTCCAAATGACGCCCTTATTCCAAGCAGCCCGTAGGTATTGAATTGTCCGATTAGCAATTATCTTTGCTCGTCTACCTATATCCTGGTGCAAGGTTTCAGCATCATCACTCGTTATTGCTGATAGTGGTTTATGCATCAATGGGCGCGCATTCTTTCTCAGGATTTCCTCTATGTCCTTTTCAGCCTTCTTGCCCTTCTTTATATGGCGATCCAAATAAGCATCTATTAGATGCTGCAAGGTTGGCTCTTGCCATTTTGTTTGAGCTGCCGGCGTTGGCTGCAGCGAAGGCAATACAAAGAAAGAAGGGGCTTTGTTACCGAATTGATAGTTCATACATTCATTCTCCAAGGGACTCCGTTCCTTAATATTCCGCAAAGATGGGGGTCATTATCACTATGGATGGGCATATTACGTAGCGAATGGGAATGTTACGTAGCAGCCTATCCTGGCTCAAAATCATCCGCCTGAAAGGGCGTGTCGGTTCGACTCCGACCTCCGGCAATTTTTAAAACCTCCCGTCGTCAAGGGATGGTCCAGATATGACAGACAAACGAAATTGGCTTCAGCTCGAATTTGAAGTAGATGCTGAACAAGAAGATTTGGCGTCGTGGTTAATGATTCGCCACGGTTCTACCGGCTGCGAAGTTGCGCCGCTGGAAAATTCGCGCGTACTTATCAAAGCAAATTTCGAAGAAGACAAAGCGACGGATGAACACATTGGCAATGTGAAAGCCTTGCTCGAAGAATACGGACTTGCTCCTTGTCTCAAGACTTTGCGCATTCAAACAATTGCTGATCAAGATTGGTTAGCAAAATGGAAGGAAGGATTTAAACCTTTCAACATTGGCATGATGTTTCTCGTCTGCCCTCCGTGGTTGAAGGATGAACTTACGCCTGAGCAATTGAGCGAAAGACATTTGGTTCTCATTGAGCCGGGCATGGCATTCGGCACAGGACTTCATGCCACCACTCGCTACTGCATGGAAGCAATGGAACATTTTGCAGTGCCGGATGATGTTGTTGATGTCGGTACAGGCAGCGGAATTCTTTCAATTGCTGCAGCTAAACTCAATCCGTCAGCAACGATTGTTGCAGTCGATACAGACTCCGAATCAATTCGTGTTGCCACAGAAAATCTCGTACTCAATGAAGTGAAAAACGTCAGGCTCATTCAAGGAAGCACTGAAGTTTTAGACAATCTGACATTTGATTTGATACTTTCAAATTTGACGTGCGAAGACAATATCGCCCTAATGATTGATTACTTACGTCTATTGCGACCATCCGGACGCATCATTTGTGCCGGAATTCTCGTTGAAAAGTTAAGTAAGTTGGAAGAGGCAATTGCCAGCTATCCGCTAAAAATCGTCGACAAGCAATTAGACGAAAAATGGGCGGGAATCACCTTGGAAAGAATCCCTGTGTCCATTAGAAGCTAACCGCACCGGGTCCTACTGTAGGGGCGCATTGCATGCGCCCGTGAAGCTGGGAACATTTCCAAAACCTTATGGTCTACAACACTAAGAAGCCCCGGATGGAGCTAAATGGACCGCCCTTGCCCCAACCCGCAAGCACTTGGAGGGCGGTAGCTACGGCGCTAGACTGACGCCGACCTGCTCCTGTTATAATGATTAGTCCGGGGCTTCCCCCCTTTGCACACTGATAATTGAATGACCTTTCCTCGTATTTACATACGACGACCATGTTGCGTCATTCAATGCAGACATGGGGGCGTTTAGATTCGACAGGGATGTTAGGTCTTAAGTTGCAGGTCGGGGTTGCTAGGAACCTCGTCAAAAACCCAGCAAAACAAAACAAATGCCAACAACAACGTTGTTGCTTTCGCACCGCGCGCTTTGCGCGCCGCTTAATCTACGAACTAGATAAGTAGCGAAGCTTGGTAGGGGCTTGATCACCCGCTGCTATCAGGCTAACCACGGTGATTGCTCTCAGACAAAATTAGCGATTGATAGTCTGAGCCAAGACATAATTGCAAACCCGGGAGGCCGTTCGAGCCTACGCCAGCGGTTCTGGTGGAATATCGAACTAAACTTGTAGTGGCTTAATTCCAGATGTCTTTGGACGCGAGTGCGATTCTCGCCGCCTCCACCATTTACTTCTTTGTGCTCTGAAATCATCACCATTGCTGAAAAATGGGATGTGCTATCGTAGACTGGTTGTCATTGTGACCAAATCTGTGCACAGTTAGTAGGCAATTCGTTTAACCATTACTGTTTGGGAATGTGTCTGCGAATGCGCTCTCCAATCCACTAATTAGATCTGGAACTAGCTGATTATCAAGAATGTGGGTCTGAACTTCGACACGAGTTTCTAGATGTAGAAAGAGAATCAGCTCGACGTAATCCTGCATGGTCATTAGATCTAAGTCGACATTAGAGCCAGCTGAGAGAATACGTAATGGTTCGGTCTGTCCACTTCCCGCAAATTGTTTTAGGTAACCGATCAACCTAGTGGTAGAGTCCGAATTGAGAAGTAGTGTTCGTTCTGCAATAGAAAGAGCAACATAATCTTTGTTACTGCGTATCTCCATTCGTGCCAATTCGTCCGAAGTAACTGATATCGACCTACTGCTTTGTGGTTTGGTCAAAGCAGCAGCTGTGTCTGGAGAGAAGCGATGAATTGCCGAAGGCGATTGAGCTTGCCTGATCAAAAGTATCGTTGATCGAAGGCTAGTCGGGCTGAGATCGCTGCGTTCAGTTAAAACGACTTCGTTGGCGGTTAGTAGCTCTAGAATTGCTTGTGCTGGAATTACTATGGCTATTCCAGCATTCAGAGGAACACGTCCTCCTACCAGAGACTCCTCATTGCTCTGTACGTCTGCATAGAGTTCATGATGACCGTTGATTAGTCCAAGCAGTCGAAACGGTTGCACCGCATTGGGATCAGCGCTAGTAGCAGTAGGATCGAAATGATCTATAAAAGTTGGTGCGCCGCTGCACCCTCCCCATGAGATGCTTTCTATTAAGTACGCATCCACGTTTCCTTTGGTAACTGGTCCCATACTTATGTTTATTTTTTCGTGAGGAAGAAGTGCTATTTTCCCCGAACGCACAACCGGCTGAATACGTTGTATGCCAGGGTGCCCTGTGAATAGGGAAATGAAGCGGACATCAGCGCCCTCTTTCGGGGGGATTTTTTTTACTTGCTCGCTTGATAGAAGCATACTTGTTGGAAGACATACTACCAGCGAGCGGTCTGGTGGTGGAAAGTGCAGAATGGCTACATCAGTCGTTGGATGTTGATGCCAGTCTTCGTATTTAACTTCTGCATCGTCAAATCCTGCGGCTGTGTTGTAACGTACAAATAGTGGCTTGTTTTTGTCTGCGAGTTCTAATGAATGGCGAGCGGTAACAAGATAAGGAAATCCTTTTCCTTCGCCTGACATTACGACAACAAAGAAGGCTGTTCCGCAGGCTACGCGGTTTGACTGCCCACTAACAGTGTTTAACCGTTCTTGCACAAGAAAGACAACATTCTGACGTATATTCGTAGGCATTTGCATAATAGCAAATTGTAAAACAAGAAGTGTCAGTGATCAATTGACCAAAATTGTCACAGGTTTAGAAAGACCACGATAAACACGCTAGTGGCGTGTTATGAGGAACTCGCACGTGTATTCGAGCTATTTCTATTAGACAGAAACTCCTCTAGGCGTTTCTCATTGATATTAGACGCGTCATCAATAAATCGTGCATAATGCTTGAATGTGGTTTGCAAACTGGAGTGCCCCAGCATCTTCGATACCCATGTTGGTTGCAAACCATTCTGTAAGCATTGGCTCGCAAATGTATGGCGTAATTGATAAGCCGGGCGATGTCTTACGCCGGCCTTGCTAAGTGCAATCCGCCATTCTCTATCTACATGTTTGTCATATGGTTGTCCATGCTTGTTGAGGAAAACATAGCCATTTAAGTGTTTGGTACTGCTGGCGTGAAGACTGGACAGGATCTGCCTCACTACTGACAGCATGTATATGACTCGTTTGCTAGACTTTGTTTTTGTTGTGTTTTCTAGTCCTCTAACTCGCCCTTTGTTAATGTGAATTTCGTTGCGCTGGAAATCGATATCAGACCATCTTAAGGCGAATAGTTCATCTGGTCTTGCTCCAGTCCATGCGAGGCAGAGAAACAATGGTTGCTGATAGGGTTTCATACACGTTATTACCTTATCTAGCTCATCGGCTGTTAACGGATCAATATTTGGATCTTCCTCTCTGAGTTGACTAACATATAAGGCAGGATTATCGCCGATTAGTTTTCGTCGGACGCAAGTTTTTAGGATATAGCGCAACGGACCAAGGATGTTATTGGTGCGAGTAGCTGAAACAGATTGTGATATGTCTGCTTGAAAGCGAGCAATTTGATCTTCGGTAATTTGATCGACATAGAGTTTCCCAAATGTAGGTAGAAGGTAGTTTTTCAGAATCTCGCGATAGCCCCTTAGGGTGCTTGGCTTTAGGTGTGGTCTTTCAGCAATATATGCCTCTGCGACTTCGGCAAAAGTCTTACGCTCTCTAATTTTGAAGAATTCCTCCAAGCCTGACATATCACCAGTAACGCGGAATAGTGCTCGTTGACTTTTGAGTTCTGCAAGTACTGCCTTTGCTTTTGCTTTCTCCGGTCCGATTGATTTGCGGTGCAATATACCGTTTATCATTATGCGAATGCACCAGTTGTTCCCACGCTTGTAAAGGCCATTATTCACTTTTTCATTTGATTTATTTTCTTTGGTCATTTTAGTCTCTCCAATTTTGGACCTTTTGTTTGTTTGGCCGATCTAACTCGTCCGATGTTATCGTGATACCACTTTTGACAGCCAGCCCTGTCGCAAAATCTTCTATCGCTTCTTGGCTTGCGTTTACTTTTTTGTTTTGGCTTTGCCGCAAATAAGGGTTTTGGACAATTTGGGTTTTTGCAAATAATTATCCCGGTGGCGCCCGTAAACTGATTGAATAATTCCAAGTACATTGCTTCAATCGGCTGCTTCAGATCGAAGAATGTTTTTCCTTTGAAATCCACTGTCGGATGTACATTGCTGAGATGATGATTAATATGGTGAGCAATGTATCTTCTGGTGAACTCGAGTCTTTTGTTTCGTTGTCGCAATTGCCCTTGCCATTCCTTTGGTTCAATATGACGTTCAAATTCTTTTTCACTTTCATCACTAGAAAGTAGTCCATCTTCCCAATCTGTGTATGCACTGGCAGTAGGCGATGGACTCATTGAGAGAAGTTTAGATTTTCTATGGGGTTTATAAAGTGGATGCTCTTCTGGAAACTCAGAATCGTTGGCTTGTACACACAGCTTAAGATAATCATGATCGGCTTGCCGAACTGCTTCCATCAAAGTTAAGTGCCATCGCAGTCTGGCAGCTATACTCAACAACCCGTTTGCAGTCACCAGTATTTCTGTAGCTTCTGTGACCAGGTCTTTAGAAAGTACCTGATTCTCCTGAATCCTTTTTCTGTCCGGTAAGCCAAAACGTCTTAGGTACCTGAGTAGTTTCGTGGCGTCCGTTGCGTTTACAAAAGTTTCCAGCATAAAGGCTCGATGCTTTTGATACGCAAAATCAATCTTAAGGAAGGACGGATTGGCGGAAGTCGTCTCTAGGATGACCCCTTTAAGATGAAAGTGCTTATATTGACGCTTCAAAAGGCTGTACTGTCCTGCCATTTCGGTTTGGACCTCTGATTAAACTCTGAATTATGTATATTGTACTGCATAACAGCCTCAATGACAATATGCGAAAACGCACCAGGAGGTAGCAAAAGATATGGCAACAAGAAAGTCACAATCGAACGAAGTTATACAGGAAGGTTTTTCAATTCCCGAGCTTTCCCAAAGGTATGGGATAAGCCAAACGAAATGGTGGCACGAGGTTCACACTGGACGTCTGGGGCACGTTCGTATCGGACGCCGGGTCGTTATAACTAGGGCACAGCTGGACGAATACCTTAATCGCAACGCTGCTTCCATTTTTGATCCAAGGGCAAAGGCAAAAAATGTGTCAGTAAAAAGAGGAGGTAATTAAATTGATTAATCAGTTCAATAGTGAACACATCCTCCAGGAGTTAATCACTGAAAAAGGTGACGAACACCTTTTAGTCGAGATTACAACCGTTTGCAAATGTCCGAGGGATGTTGAAAGAGCCTACTATTCAATCGATGAAGTTTTTAGGCAAATTCAACACAAGTCAGGAACTAAACTTTATTGCTGGTCACACGCGCCTGAAGGTGCTGAGCAAGAACCACAGCTAACAATTGTATGGAAATGTCTGCTGCAATTCGGTTTGCCGGTCGATATAGATGCGTTTCGTTCTTTCTTGACCCAAAATGAGCTTGAGGTTAAGTCGACTAAGTTAGTGACGACCTGCGAGGAGTTTGATGAGACCATAGATTTACTCGATCACATCGATGAAACTGGCTGGCTTCCTGGGATAACTTGGGGGTAACTATGACTGCAACAATGGAACAGCCCCTGGGTCAAGGGGCTGCACAGTTCGACGATGTTGATACCCATTCTACCTCAAGCAATGAGATCAAATCATCCGTGCACAATAAATTGCAAGGCAAAAGCGCTGCTGGTCCAACGATTCCTTTGCAAACTGAGGAAGAGGTCATCCGCCTAAGTCTCCTGAAGCTTGCACAAAGCGAGCCTGACGAGCTTAAAGTTGACGTCGAGCTAGAGAAGTTTCGTAAGAAATACAATGTTGGCAAAAGGACGCTCAAAAGTACGTATAGAGTCATATACGACTCTCTCAAGAAGCAAACGGAAAGGAACGCAAAGGAATCAGCTCAGCAGCTGAATAAGGAAAATAGGGATCCTGAGGAAGAGCGCAAGCGCAAGGAAGAGGAAGAGGAATTTCAAAAAGCTATATGCAAGCGAACTGATGAAATCAAGACGTGTCCAAACATCGCTCATGAACTCCAAGAGACGTTAAAAAGACACTTCGGCTACATAGCTGACATGAATTTGGCTGGCACGATTTCAATTAGCCACGGATCGCGGCTTCTTTCGCGAAGTATGGGATTTGTTTTCTCTGGTCCAAGTGCTTCTGGAAAAAGTGATGCAATCGTGAAAGCCTCGAACTTGCTTCCGCCGGAAATCGTGATTAACAGTACCAGTTATAGTAATCGAGCACTTTTCTATCTTGGTTCGCTCAGGCATAAGTATGTGATTGGCGGTGAACTCAAGATCTTGAAGAAGGGAGAGGACGATGATTGGCAACAAGCATTTAGGCAATTAATAAGTGAGGGTAGCATTACAAGAACTGTTGTCGAAAAAGGTGCGAAGGGAGAACTTGGTGCACAGGTTCATACTACTGAAGGTCCGGCGACTTTTACCTTGACGACGACTCTTGAACAAAATCAGTTCAACGACGAGTTTGCAAATCGGTTGAGCTGGTGTATGACCAAGGACGATGCGCAACTCACCGCGAAGGTGCTTGATTTGCAGGCTAAAATGGCTTCAATTGCATTTGATGCATCTTTAGACTATGCCAAGCGAGTAGAAGTTGAGGCGTGGCGAACTTTTCATAGAGGATTGAGGTCATATCCAGTCCAGATTCCTTATGCCAAGCATATTGTTCCTAAGAAACAGGAGGTCACAATACGACGACTATTCCCTTTGCTTCTGAACTACACACAGGCAAACGCTCTTTTGCACCAGCATTGTCGAGAAGTAATTGAAGACAATGTCCAATCATATATCGTTGCCGACATTAATGACTACAAAGTAGCTTATGATTTAGTATCGGCAAATGCTCCTCGTGTTTTGGATCTGTTGAGTGCAAGGGGACGAAAAAACCTCACACTGCTCAAGGAAGAGTTCGGACATCAAGAGTTCACTAGGGCAAAAGCGCAACAGCTTCTTAAGGTTCCAGACTCTTCGGCAAAGAGATATCTCTCTGAACTTACAACTTCTGGATGCCTATGCATTTCAGACAACAAGGAAGGCAAGTCCTATCTCTACAAAGTAGTTGATGATGCTGTCCCTTTCTTGGAGGATTTGGGACTGGTACATCCCGATGAGGTCATCGGCTTAATGCGTTGGGCCGATGGGTGAGCCGATGAAAGGTACAACAGATGCGCATTTCGCCGATTCGGCTCAACAGATAACAGGAAAACGATATATAAAGTAAATCGTTTCTCTCTCTGTAATTCGGCTCAAATTGTTTCTCTGTTGATTCAAATTGATGGACTTTTGAGCCGAATCGGCAAAAGGTGTTGCTAGTGCACGTTTTTGTTGGCTCAGGGCTGTTGGTCCAACTCATACTTGTGAGCCGATTGTCGTTTGCGACGTTTGGCGTTAAGTGGAATTGACTGTTATGGAGGTCACTATAAATGGACAGTATTTCAGATAATCTGCTGCAAACTTTTCTCTTGAGATTCGCTAACCGTTTCGACGTGTATGCAGAACAGTGGACTGACGGTGAAAAGCATGGTTATAAACCAATTTACCAGCCAGTAACTACTTCAATAATTTGTGCACACATCCTTGGACAGGTAACGATTGGCTTTTACGGACATGACCTACAGAGTGAGTCTCGATGGCTATGTGGCGATTCGGATGTTGAGGATGGCTGTAGTAATCAGCTTGCCGATGCAATGAGTGCTCATGGATGGCGTGTAATTAAAGAGGGTAAACGTCCAGGGCGCGATGGACATTTTTGGCTCTTCTTTGATCAACCTGTACCGGCTAGAGCACTCAGGCGGTTTGCAAGGGCTTTTATGAGAAGCACCGGTATAGCGGAGAATCATCTAGAAATTTTTCCAAAGCAGGATAAGTTAATTGATTTAGGCAATCTTGTCAGAGGACCTCTGGGCATTCATCGTAAACCTGAGGCAAATGGCTGTAGGGGCTGGTTTGAAGGTCCAGAAAGAGATATACAGAGTCAGCTGGAATGGTTCGCTTCTCAACGTCCGAACCGTGCGGATGACCTGTTAAGTCTTGTGGATGAGCTTGATTCAAGGGAGATCACAAATGTCAGGACTAGCTCAGGATTTGGCAGTATTCGTTCTCGCAGAGGGGAAATGGATTGGGTTAGATATGCTGAGGATAATGGCTACTGCCATGATGTTTCAAAACCGTTTTGGAGAGGTCCTTGTCCTGCCTGTAAATTGATTCGACGTGACTCTGACGATAATCACTTGTGGATTTCTGATACGGGTGCTGTTGGTTGCTGGCGTGGGTGCTCCGTCCTTGAGATTCGTGAGGCTATCTGTGGTAGCTCTCGGTAATTTGTCCTTCGATTTTTACGCAAGTTTTCCAATAGATTCATGATTCTTAGCGAGCGAAGAAAGGTTGGGGTATCGGCGGAATTATCCGTTGTTGCTCGAAAAATCAATCCTACTGGAATTATCTAGTAGGATTGATTTGAGCGTACACATGTTCGTAACCGCCATTCCCTAAGCTACATGGACTATGCCAAGAAGAACCTTCACTAAAGAACAAAAACTTGACCTTATCGCAGAAGCCCAGGAATCGAGCTTTTCTGCTGTGGCGGAAAAGTATGACTTGCAATCTAGCCAGCTATTTGACTGGAATAAAAAACTATTGGGAAGCAGGCGGTTGTCCACAGTTGACGAAGATGAGCTTACGTTATCCAAAGAACTCTATTCAGACATTCAACAAATTAAGACGATCCAACGGCTAATCGTTGATGGCAGCGATAGTCTGTTGGCGAAACTACGAAATAGTCGTAGTGATGCTTGTAATCAAGCCAATGCCGTTCGTGCAATCAGCTCTGCCTTCTGCGAGCTTCAAACTCGGAAGACTGAACTTTTGGATCGGTTGGCTTTATGCGCGACTCCTCAAGCGGATGTAATCGAGGATGATCCTGCCAGAGCATTCTTAAAGTCTCCAGCGGTGCGCAGAATTGGTGAAATGGCCAGTATCGAGATTATCAAAGAATACATACTGAAAAAAGAAATTACCAGCGTTCAAAAATCGAGCAACGTGCCAGTTTTATCATAAGACAGGCTTTCAGTAGGTATATGAGGCCAGCCAAATTTGTTTAATCCATTAGGGTCTGACAAACTTTATCCAAGGTTATGCACATCGTCTCTCTAATGCTGCTTTTTAGGCTTTGTAAGAGCGCTGAAAGGACGAGAAATTAGAGGAAAGCGTGTTGAGTTGGAATGATTCGGAGCCCTATTTGTTTTTACCATCAAAGATTGTTTTGAGTGATCCATGCGTAAGTAGTGGAACTAAAGCCTCAATATAAGCTAGTTCAAGTTTAGTTGACGTTAGAATGCGATCCTGAATCATGTATACTGCGTTAATTAGACCAAGCGCACCATCTTCGTCTTTAAGGGGCAAGTAGTTGCTTGGGGCGCCCGAGTCAATAGGCGTTTTTATAAAGAGATATTTTTTATTAACATGAATCAAATCTGGCCAGTGTTTGCGAGGGATCGAATGGTTCGCTTTGTAGAATTCTTCAACAGCTACAAATACGTTTTCACCATCCATGCCTTTCGGAGCGTAAATAATCTTTACGGGTAGATTATCGTGTAGATTGCTCTTCGCTGATTCTATTGATTTTTCCGAATTGCGTATAGCTAAAGTGGGAATTGATGCTATGTTTGCTAATGAGTCATTAAGTTCTGCTGTATTGAGGTTAGACTTAAGGCACACAACAGCAAGTGTTCCCTCTATACATGCGAGTGACTTTACAGTGTTCGGTATGTTATAGCGTTGAGATAGATTCGTTGTGATGATAACATCCATTTGTTTGCTTTCATGTCCATCTATACCGAACACGTAGCCGCCAAGAAAGACGTTACAGACAGAGGGTAGATGGTTTTTCAAGAATTCAGCATATACCCATTCTCGTTGGATACCAATATCTGTTGTATTAGGGAATATAGATGCTATCGCCGAACTTCCTGCCAGCACATCTGCTACGCTGGAATAGTATTTCCACAGTCTTGGAAAAACTGGTCTGGCTGCTAGTGCTGCAAATTTGGGATTGTTGAACAAATCTTCAAACTTACCAGACATATCGATTCCTCGGAAAGTTTAGTGCTTAATTGATATACCCTATTTTTTGAGTAGACAATCAACGTTAGTAATTGTATTAGCGTCTTTGGTTGTAGACTAGCTCGCATACTCGGATTGAGTGGCACATACAAATAAGGTCATTGTCTGTTTGGTAGCACTGCAAGCTTTATGTTTTTCAATCTCCAGAGTTATGAAGTTTAGTGAGTGTGATGACCCACGTTCGATTACTATAAACTTTGGATACCTAGAACAGTGATTTTGGAATTGATTATGAAAGATCGTAAGCCTATAGCTGTAATAGAGTCAGGATCGAATTGTTACAGATTCCAAATGCGGTCGTTTATAATGCTTGATCGGTGGCATTTATCAATTGTGTTAAAAGCTTGGCGTAGTCTACTCTATCAGTGTTAATAATGTGATGTACTGATATGAGAGATGGAGGATACCTCTATGAAATTAGTTGGTTATGTATGCGGGTATGCAGGATTACCCACAACGAAAGAGCAGGAAGAGCAAATTAAAGAATTTTGCAAATTACAGAATCATGTCCTAGAAGAAGTAATTGAAGGCTCTTCGCCCACCGATTTTGCTAACTTGAATGCAGCCATCTCGACTGCTGACAAGCTTGACGGACTTGTTGTCTATAGTTATAGTCATTCGCTAGGACAGATTACTAAACCAATCGATATTAAAGCAACTCTGGAACGATTTGTGCAACAAATTCGTCCTAAGTCATTTTTTGCGGCTGATGGTAAAAGTGACTTAAGCACTGTGCAAGCAGACTATAAAAGTGCTAAGGCAAAGATTGATGTCGAAATAGCAAAACGAGGGGACTAACAAAATCGCACAAACGGTAATAACTTGGTTAAGTGGGAATACGCAAGGCTATGCCGTTGGATAGCACAATCTTATTTAGTTGCGAAAATTGACGAGGTTCTATTAAGCTTAGTAAGCTAGAGATGTTATTGTCTCTGAGCTGTCCTAAAACTTCACTACTAATGAGCATTAGATTTCCAAACGGGTCAAACCCGATTGCTTTGAAGTCATTTTCTGTGAGATCGAAATTATCAATGTCTAGATTCTTTCCCCGAACTAAACTATCGGCTAGATCGTCCCGATGAGCATATCTAAAAGCTTTGGCATAAGAGAGACGAATGAGTTGAGCTACTGCATCCACTGACTTGGGTTGATCGTTTTCAAATGTTGGATCAACGATATGAGTAGTAGTTGGCACTTTGCCGTTCTCAAATGCAAAGTGTGTGGCAATGAGGTAGTGGTGCTGATAGGGCGGAATGCTAATGGATTCCACGGAAGCTAGCTGTTCCAGACCCTGCTTGATGGCTGAAGCTACGGATGTTACTCTGCCTTTGCTTTCAACAAAGCAGAGCCTATCTTGAACCAAACAACAAAAGTCAGGACGCTTTTTGTTTTTGCGTGACTTCAGCTGTACAAAATTGTGAACGATTGCATGAGAGACATCTGCAATATGAAGGACGCCAAGGTAGCGTTTCATCAGCAAAAAGGATATTCCAAGTGATAACTCCTCACTGATCTGAGTCTTTAACCGGGACTCCATTTCTATGCATTCGATAGGCAACACAAGATTCTTACAATCGTTTGCTCGAAGTTGATCAAAATAATCACCGTATCTAATCAGAGTGTATGCCGCTCTTGCATTAGCCTGAGTGGTTGGAGGTGTCATTGCTATTCCTGCCTCAAGCAATAAGGTCGCGGGAGTTACTTCTTCCTGGTGCACACCAATGCTCTGGGTGCCGAAGCTACATTGTTCTATGCTTAGCCGCCACTTGAATGTGTTTAAGAAGAGGCTCGTGCTTAGTCGAGATCCAGTTAATCGAGCGGATACAAGCCCAACTAACAACGGTTTGTAAAGAACCGAACCAATCAGGTCAAATGGGATTGTGTCAGCTGAACGGTGAGGAAATTGCTCAACAAAATCTGCTACTCTACCGACTAGTTTTCCAAGCTCGATTCTTTCTTGTTGATTCATCAACACGTCCATTTAAAGTTCGTTTGATTTAGCTGCGGTTTCATGGATAATTTTTGGTGGAATTAGTTGTTTTAGTGCGGTAATGTCTGAAATACTAATTTCGGCCTGTTTTTTCCAATTGAGCATTAGTTGCTTCCATGCCTTCGTGCGCCTCAGGGCTTTAAAGCAGTCACTCGGCATGTGCCCCTTAAGATCGTTTATGTCGTAACATACGACTTGGAAACCGCGGGTTGTGTCTCCCGGCACTTTATGATCTATAGCCGCATACAGAGGATGACATCCCTTCCTTTTGATTGGTGTTCCTTTTCTTTTGTCAAAGATTAGAGGGGCCTTGGACAATGCACATCGATAGTGTTGCTTAATTAGCTGTTGCCTGAGGTCTTTGATTACAGCAATGGGGAAACGCTTGCTCTTTCGGAATAGCCATGCCTCTACTAGGCGGTTGAAAGGTGCAGATTCTAGTTTTTTAGGGGACTCTTTGATCACTGTTCCGTCTCCACCAATATCTTAAAAACTTATGCCTCCAAATGTTGAGGCGTTGATCAGCCAAGTGTTTTAACGATGGTTATTCCTGGATTGTCTTCATAGTGTTTTGCATTGATTTTGCCTGTTCATCTTGCCAATTTACAAAAAACCAGGCAGCGTAGATGCATGTAAATAACGTCAGTATTCCTATCGTAATAATGCCACTCCGTTGCTGCCTGGTTGACGCGAGTGCGATTTGTAAAACTTCAATGCCCTTGACGATTAAGTAGACAGCAAGCATGTCGGTTAGAATTTGAATCATTCCAGCCATAAGTTGTTTTCCTGAGATACGAAGTACTTTTTTGGACTTATACCCACTGGAGGATTCATTAATTTCCGGTACGGCGTTTTGTTTAATAATGTTTCTGGGTTATCTCATTAAATGTCCTAGTAATTCGGTGGGGATAGTCAGGTATAGAGTTTGGTCGACTTTGTGTTCACCAGACAAGCAAGACGGAAAATGTTGTGAGAGTCCAGAGGTGGCGAGCCTAGGGGTTTGTTAGCATGGAAGTGGCGCCGATTTGAGACTTCTCAGCTTGCTGGCGCTTTAAAAATTCAGCTAAAGCGAGGTTCTGTTATGACGATTATTTTTGCTGGCTATAATCCACAATCAAACAATCAAATTGATGAAGCAAGAGAGTGGAAGCTTTTTTGCGACAATATTCAGCAAATTATTAAACATGAAAAGGACATTTTCGCCTGTGGCGAATATTTCTTCTGCCGTCCAGCTTTTGCCAGGTATTCCTTGGCGTATTCCGATAGAGCTACACCACTCGTTGTTGGTTATTTGTTGTTGGCTTGGCGTAATGATTGGTTGACTGGGACGTGTCCAAAATGCTGCGAAAAGGTACTGGTAACATCCTTTGCTGGATCTTTTCTTAGCGGCAGCAATCGATGGACTGGTTTGTGTGTTTGCTGCCAGTGCAGGCAGAGAGGTTCCTGGGAAAGCGACTTTCGCAAGCGACTGTCATGCATGTCTAACCTGGGTAGATTGTTTCCTTCAGAAGTGACTTACTTGGAAAAAGGTAGTGAACACAAGCCAGAGGACGCAAGGCGACCGGTACGTAAACTGGTAGCAATCCCAGTGACACTTGGGGTTTTGATTGAAGAACTCAGAACTGGAGCAATAAGAAGAGGAAGTCCGCCGAATGTTCGGATGCTCAAAGACCAGTTCAGGTTTAAGTTTTTCAATCGGGTAAGACACCCTGTACGCCAGCCCCCTCTTTCTTGATGATGGATATAGCTCATTAATGTGCAGCACTAGCTTTGAGTTTCTGGAAAAGGTCATTCTGGTACATTGAGACAATGATTTCGTCTCTGTTGCGACTGACCATGATTCTGGTGTCGTTCTTTGTCCATACAAAGGCACCGGGTTCACTTTCGGTATCCGGCTCACCTTGCTTTTCTGTGATGTGGGTAATCAAATCAGACTGAGCATCTAGACCAAATGAACCCATAATCAATGCAAGGCGGTAGACACCTTTGTCATCAACGAACGTGTATATCGGCTCCCAGGGATTGCCCCACATGTCTTGAGCTGGACGCGTCAATATGTAGTTAGCAGTGGTTATATTATTTCGTGATGGAGGAATCTTTTCTATGAGACCAGAATATCCTAGGTCATCTAACATCTCTTTCCAGCACTTAAAAGACACTCCTAAACGGACAGGGCCATAAGTTACTCCGTAATAAGGTTCACCGTAATCAGATGTGCATTCTTTGTTTTCTTGTGGAAGCGTGAAGCCCGATGGTGACGGCGCTATATTAGCAGCCGAGCTAGGTAAAGGTTCCCAATTGTCAACTTTAATCCCACCCTTTTTAGGACTGGTCGTGTTATATACCACTCCGGTATCATACCTGCTGGGAGCAGGTGGATAACCAGCATTGTTTTCTGGGTTGACTACAAAAAAACTCAGACCGCCAGTCTTTAGTTCGGCCTTTTGGAAATTAATTGCTCCGCCTCTCGCCTCTGAATACTTAAACAACGGTCTCCACCGTTGATTTTGATAACTGGCGATGCTAATGCCGGTTGATGTGTGAAATCGCCTCGAATCAAATTCGATTTCGGATACCTTTCCGGTATCAAAATAGATGTTTAGGAAGTTTTGCTTTGATGAATAGTGCCAAACCTGCTTTTCTGTACTTGTTGGTTTGCCAAGAAGATTTTTGACCTTATCAGCCGACATGCCGAGCCGAATTTTTCCTAAGCCAAGTCCCGGCGATATTATCAAGTCCGATGAAGAATCCAGCGCGTGTACGGAGTGCATACTCATCGTGCAGATAATGACTGTTATGTAACCGAACAGTGAAAGTTTGGATAGGGCAGCCATACTAGTAACTCCTGAGAACACGGTCTGTCTTTTTTGCCACGCACCGCACTTAGCGTGACATACCACGCTTTTGCATTTCTTCCTCGAGCGACCAACGATATCGAGGATATCGCCAAAGTAGATTGACAATTTCGGATAATTCACTATTCGATAGTCTCGGAAGACGTTTGTGCAAGTTGTTCCATAACTGTCCGCCCCAGCTTGAATCTCGATTTTCTATCATCAGCGGAAGAAGAGTTGAGATGGGCAATTTTTCAAATGGATCTGCTCCACGACGAATGGCTATTGAATAAAGTAATGAATATGTTTCTGAGCCAAATGTAATCAGATCCATTGCTTTGAGGATATCTTGAGTACGCTCTGTGTCTTTTCGACGATATAAGGATTCTTTGGCTGCAAAATATTCTCGTGAATTGCGAGGGGAAGTATCCAATGCAACAACAACTTCTGCTAGCGGTGCAGCGGATAAATCCGCTATGCCCCTAGAGGCTTTAATTTGCGGTGATATGACTGCCATTTGTTTGGCTAGCTCAAGAGTTCCTCCCTCTTGAAGCAATCCGAGATTCGCCAGGCGAATATCACTAACGATAGTGGTCAAATAATCATCACCCTTGCTGATTAGAATACAAAAACGATCCTTTCCATGAGTCCAATTCAATAGCACGAACTTGCTATTTTCATCGTGATCATCAGGCGATCCATACTTTTGGTGAACGTCTGTCGCGAATGACTCGAAAGAGTTCAGCGGTATTTGCCCTTCTATTGAGGACAACCGGTAAGTATGATTGTCATTTACAAAAGTGAAATGTGTTGATTGCAGTAAATGTCCTAGCAAAGTTGGCGCTTTGACAGTAGTGCTGGTCCACTGCAAGACCTTGCAGTCACCTCTTTTCCCTAAGAGGCCTTCACCAGATACATAGCTGAGGGGCCATTGTTTAACGGTTGCAATTTGCTGAAAGTGTTCAAGAGGTATTCCTAACTCAATATCATCAAGAGATGCGGTGATAAAAGTATTGTCTCTGCCAATTATTGGCGTTCCATCTGGTATGGGACGTGCCAGGGATGGTGGCATTAATGTAAGCATCAATAAAATTACCATTCTGATCGACATTAATTAAATCCTTTCCACGTCTATTACTAATATAAGCGGAAGCGATAGCTTCTGGAAGTTATCGCTTCCCCAAGATTAAATATTAGGGTGAAAAAGACTAATCCCGTAGTCAAATTTGGGGCATTACTTCGCCAGATGCGTGAAGGCGCTGGCTGGACGCAGGAAGACCTGGCTGGCGAGCTAAATGCTGATAGAGCCTGGGTTTCACAACTTGAACGTGGCTTGAAGAACCCCAGTCTAATTACGATGATTAAACTGGCAGATGTCTTTTCAGTAAAAGTAACCTTTGCGGATTCTGAGCTGAATTAACAATTTTCTCAAGGTGGCTATAAGAGCTAAAATAGTCTTGAGAATACTTGTTCTACTTTTGCGTTGATGACTGCTATGCGAGTCTATTCTGCGATACTCATTATCGGATTGTTTCACGTACAGCTTGCAATGGCTCAGACGTTCGACTTGCGAGCTGAGAGAAACGGTTCTCTGGATACTGCCATTCAGGGACAGGGAAGCCGTAGCCAAGTCACTGAGTCGTTTGGTAGCTACAGGTCAGGTAGTCTAGACAACAATTCATCTCGTTTACCACAACAAGGGAACGCAGACGCCTCAATGCTATATGACTCTGTGCACCAACGGTTTCCATTGTCTGCGGATGAAAACAGCAACAGATGGGTATTAGAGGGCAAGGAAGAACGTGCGCCTGCTCAAAAGCATGGACAGACGCCGATTGGTGTCCTAGGAATCAAAATAAATCTTGCTACGGCTGAAGTAATGCTTGTTTTTCCTCAGAGTGATGCTAATCGACAGGGAGTTAATCCGGGCGATCAAGTTATTGAGGTTAATGGAAAGGCTTACAATCCAGCAACGTTCCAGCGTCTAGTTCGAGGTGTCCCGGGCACGACCGTCCAGATTAGGTTTAGGAGAGGACTGCAAACAAAGACGTTTCAATTAATGCGGATAGACGCACGAGCTGTAGCTCAGTACGGCGATTATTATTCATTCTGGGCTAGCCGGACCAGGTTTTGGTAGCGTTGGATGTGCTGTCGAATATTTATCGTGTTTTTCTTGCTTCCTGAACTCCCAAGGTGGGATTGGATTTGAATCTGACCATAGTCCTTTCTTTGTTTCTCTGGCTTGCAACTGCAATTGATCAAGTTCAGTGTCATTTGGTGCGTATTTGGAATACCACCAAGCGAGTCCTGTCCTCACTAGTTCTTTGTTCAGGCTACGGCCATCCGGTAACAACACAGTGCCAATTGTTCGACCGTACCTGTCCTTTCCATGCTCTTTTAGAGTTACGGTTTTGTTATAAGAGAGCGAAGAAGTAAATTGTTTGGCTTTTTGACCAAACGGCTGATGTTTTTCTGGGCAATCAATTTTGGCTAAGCGGATACGTATTAATTGTTGATTTGCCAAAACTGTTAACGTATCTCCATCGCTGACACCGACTACTTTTCCGGTTGTTTCTTGAGCAAAGACCGGCAACCATAGAGCGGCAATCAACCCAAAGATTAAAGTCGTAGACCGTACAATTTTCATATAGCTAGAGAAGTAAACATACTTTACTTTTATCGTGGAAGTGCATGGCTGTGGAAGTCTTCTAGGGCATATGTACCACTGAGACCTCGAAGTCTATCGGAGATTAATCTATGGGACGACTGCTTGTTCTTGCTGTCACATTGGGGGTGGCAACAACAGTCTGTCCCGATTTACTCGACAGACCTAGTGGCTTTGCCACCCTGCAATCTGCTTCTGCTACTAGTCCTCAAGACATTGTGGATTTCAATACTCACAGCCTCAAATATCATGATCCAAATTGCATCTGGGCTAAGCGCTGCACAGTCAATTGCATTAAGATTAGCCGGAAGGAAGCGAAGCAGCGCGGTGGCGTTCCGTGTAAGGTCTGCGGTGGTGGCGAATGATATAAAGGAGCAGACAATATGATAAAGCTCGAAGATCAGTTACAGGTTCGCAAATGGATGTGCGAGCAAATGATCAAATTACCGCCAGAATATATCAAAATTATGCTGGAGAAGATAACTGGAAATCCCGTTCTAATCAATGACGATACTTTTACATTTGAAGACGAATTTGACAGACGTGTCAAATTTACTCGAAAAGAAGTAAACGAACTAATTGAGCAACTGCAAAGTGCAACCGATCCACTAACGAATCTCTGTAACTCTGTTAACACTCTATTTAAACAAAAATTGGATGGTCATTAGGTGCTCAATGAAACTCTTTTATAAGGTGTTGCTCTTGGTCATAGCATTTTATTGTGGTAGCTATGCTGATGCACAACAAAACATTCAGTTAGCGTCTCATGCGCCTGGTTACCGCGACAGATTGCTCTACGCCTTGGCAGAGACATGGACTCGTGAGAACGGACCAATAACAGAGATTTCTATTGCGCCAGACGGTACATTAGCTTGGGTCGTAGTTATTGAAAGCAGCGGTGACGATAAATTAGACAAGCAAGCATTGGATGCCATCAAGCAAATGAGGCTCCCGGCACTCCCCGAGTGGACGAAGGTACGTCCACTAACAAAGCCAATTGCTTTTTACTTCAACATGTCGAAACTTCACACTGGTAACATTAAGGATGCAGTTTTTAGACCTGAACCGGCACGAGATTCGCTAAATCGGATTGTTACTTCACCGGTATGTACCAGTCAGTCTGGTCGACGGCTAACAGTCCACATCAAAACAGTCCGACAAAATATTGCGTCCTGGTGGGAAAGTGCTGGATTCCATACAGGCGCCCCAATAGTTCAAATTGATATACAGGCAGATGGAGCAATTCGCAACGTCAGAATAATACAGTCAACCAATTCGCCAAACATCGACCAAGCTATTGTTGAGAAGTTGCAAGCAGTTCGCTTTAAACCTTGCCCCGAAATTGCTGGCTTGGCCAGTGATCATGGATTAAGAATGACAGTAGATTTGCAAACTGGAGAGACCCCACCTGAGTATAGGTCCATAAAATCATCACCTACTATTGATTCAATTCACAAACAAGTGGAATAATTGGCGAGGAGGACTCAGTTACTCTCCATCGCTGCTGTTCCTCGTTATATAGCGCCAATAACTGAGATAATCGGCAACAATCAGTGTAGCCTATGAAACCCGGAGTAATTCAACCAAAATGTCCACCGTGAAAGCCGTTCCGTTTCCCGTATTGCTCTCAATGATGTTGTATATAGCCGCACAACCCTTGGTCTATTGTGGAGACACTGTTGCACAAACTACATCTGCAGTAAAAACAGACGGGTCAATGTCGGACTATTGCGACAAAATTGTCACTCAGATTAAAAAATCGTGGATTAAGGATCCTGAGATAACGGTGCCCATCCAGATGGAAATTACAGTTAGTTCCACAGGCAAGATCTCAGACATAAAAGGCACAGCAACTAACGATCTACGAATGTTCAAAATTGCGCAGCAGCAAATTCTAAAGTTAGGTAATGTGGATACACCACCATTGCAAGCAAAGCAGCCGCTTAGAATTTATTTGAGACTTTCAAATGAACAGGAAGGTATTACTGCTTCAAGCTTGTCAATTGCAGACCTTTCACCATACATGGAGCGAATGCAAAAAAGGGTTCGTCGATACTTCCACGTTCCCAACAAAGGCACATTTACTTGGTCAATATTTCAATTCAAACTTTGGCGTGACGGAACCATTTCGGACATCAAGCTAGTACGAAGTAACGGTTTTGACTATGCCGATTCCGCCGGGGAAAAAGCACTAGAAAACTCTAGCCCACAAGAAACAATGCCAGATGGTAGTCCGAGATTTATTGACACGCAGTTTAGGTTGGATTACCTACCCACCAAAAAACAAACCTGGAACTGACGCAAGTAGATTCAGCTTTGACGATCCAGCATTATCAGTGGGATAGTTGGTGCCCAAGCACCTAACTAGAGTTGCTCCAGATATGGTTCGCCTTTCGATAGACGGGTCATGACGTCAGGTTGTTTTTTTTTTGCGGAACATAAGTCTTGAATGATTTCAAATAGTCTAAAAACTCTGCCTTTGTCATGATCTTTGTCTTCAAAACGTCTTGAAGAATTTCTCGTCTCCCGTTATTAACAAAGGCTCTGGTATCGTTTGAAACAAATATATCGCGTTGATCTCTGACGTGCGCGGTAAGAATCATGGCATCTCGTAGTTGCCGACGTTGTCCTTTACTCAAGTGAGTGCGTTTGCCACGCTGCGGAAACGAATTGTTGCCGATTATTGACAGAATGAGTTCAAGAACATCGACTTCCTGATTACCAGCAAGAGAGCACGTGCCAAGTTCTGACTCACCAAGTACCCAGCTTTCTGGTATGGTCACAGGACCGTACACTGAGTGATCATAATATGATTCGTTCCACACGGCTGTTTCAGGAATTGTGCTGGATATTGCTCGCTCGATTGTTGTGCCATAAAGCTCCCTTTCGGTCACCGAGATATGAGCGCAAGAGAAACCGTGTTCCTTTACTAGTTGCGTTATAGCACTGTCGAGCGGATAGACATTTGTATCAAAGGTAGCGGAATGCAATAGCTGTATCCTCTTGGGGAGATCTAGGTTATAAATTTGGTAATACAATTGTGCTGATGTATCAAATATCGAACTGCATCAAGAAAATTAACGGACTTTGTTTTCATCACGAAAGCGAAGACATCCCCACCTTCGCCACACTCAATGCATTTAAATATGCCTCGCTCGGCGTCAACTTGAAAGGATGGCTGAGTTTTAGCACTGTGGGTGCGAAATGGGCAGAGTCCCGTAAAGTGATTGCCAGCTGGCTGGAGTGTGACGTGTTCGGAAATAACGTCCAACATCTTCACGTTGTCTTTTACGGTAGCAATTAAGTCCGGTGTAATTGTTTGCATCTTTGGCCTCTCAAAACCACAAGGATTTTTCTTTGCGCTCATTCGAGCAGGTATGAGTTATGAGGACAATAAACCGCTCAGATAGTTCTTTCCTTTTGTAGTGATGTGATATGTAATGTTGGTTATGCCATTTTTCAGGGGCTGCAGTTCGAGCAGTTCCATGATGCACATCTTTTGTGTGAGGTTGAAATATAGAGTCGGATTTGCAGGGTTGTGAAATATTTGTCCATTGCACTCTACCGAGCCTCCATCAGATGTATCCTTGTTCACAACAGCGCCATTCATTGCGGCCAATAACAAAGTGCGTATGGCCTCTGACTCATGATTTGGGAAAGCGTACCGGTCCGTCCACTTGAGAGTATCCAACATGTTTAGAAAGTCTTGCACAGTCTTTGCCTCTTTCGGCACGTCATCAATTGAAAGTATTCGTTTTAGGAAATGCGCTTGCGGGACTTGATCCCAGCGTAACGTGGAGATTTCCGTTCCACAGCGGAAGTGGAAACTCAGTACTGCAAGACCAACATCTTTAACAACAGTATGCTTATCCTTGACTCCTAAGTCAGAGAGGAATGTATGGTCTAGTCCAATCATAAAGTAGGCTTGTGTTCTATCATTTTTTGGATCAATAACTAAAAATGTGTACGTTGTTTGATGTGGATTGTCTTCACTTAGCTCGAATCGTACTTCGCATGGTCTTCCGCATAACATGAGCGAATTGTTGCTGTACCCGATTTGGAGAAAGTGTGCGTCTATCAGTCTAAGCATATGCTGATTGAGGCTTCTGCCAAGCTGATTGGCTTCCTCGTCCAATCGTTTTCTGTGCTCATCTGGAATACGTATAGTTAGGCTTGATGTATTGTCTGGTGGCATTGTCATTTTCTCTGGATTTACATACTTGCAAATTGCAAGCATATTCTTGCAGGAATTATTGATGAAGTCAATCTGCTTGAGTATCCCGAAAAACTCTTCTTGATATCCGCCTGTCTGGACTGACCAGCATCGTGAGGTATTGACACCAGGTTGTATGAGAACACATAATGTAGTGGTGAATACAAAATGTAATCATGATCGAAATTGGTAGCCAGAGGTGGTGAATGAAATGAGCGCTGAGAAGACCGTTACATATAGCCTGAGATTGCCCGAGGTTTGGAAAAGAAGGTTGGAAAGAACTGCTGACCACCAGGCTTTAAGCGTCAACCAAGTCGTCATGGATATCATTGGTCGGTACTATAAAGGCGCCGGATTTCATGATTCGACATCTATTCACTTGAAAAACGGTCGACGATTAGATGTGCGGGTGAAACCTGTGGAACAACATCCTCCTGGTATTCCAACCTGTTGGTTCTTTTTGGACGATCCAAGTCGTAACTGCGAAGTTGCATGTTATCAAATTGGAGCAAGCACCCAGTTAGTTAGGCAATTCGGGATTAGCTCTGCTGATGAATATGAGGTTGTATCAGAGCTTGGTTTGGCTCTTTTGCACTTTCACAATGAGCGAGGTGCCAACATCACGAAGCTTGAATGGCAACAGCTTCCTACAAAATCTGATCTTCGGATTTTGGATTTTTATGACTTAAAGAGGACGGACAAGACATACATAGTTTCCCAACCTGATTTTCATCAGGCGCTCAAACAACAACAGTGGCATGATCGTTATCTAAAAGCAGACGTCAGGCCGGTTTTATCAAAAACTATAGCTTTGACACTGCAACAAGAAGCACGACGGCATTATGATGCGCATATAGCCTTGCTAATCGAGCAAGATCAGGATGGTGTTGCACAACTAACCAAGGAGCGTGATGAAGTGGTCGATTTAATAAATAATCTTGTGCCAGAACGATTAACGAAGCTTGGATCTCACGATGAATTACTAAATGATAAAGAGGTCCATATATTTTCGGAACGATGGAAGGCGGGACATCCAGACTTGCCAAACAACCGAGTTATTCTTGAGATTGGTACTGCAACCGTCGATCAGACAATTGCTAATTTCGTTTATACCTACCTGGGGTTCTTTGTCGATAGTGGTCAACCATACATTTGCCGTTGGATAGAAAATGGCAACGAAATGGAACGCCAACTGATAGCCCCATAATGTGTAATCATGAAGCTACTCTATTTGGTGCTAATTAGTACACTTTTGGAAAAATTTCCTGTGATACAGGAACAACAGCTCCAATGAAAAAAATACTTGAAAGACAGGATATTCCAGCGGATGCAATTAGTGTTCCAGGACTAGATTTCTCAAGAGAACTCCTTGCCGATCGTATTGATGGGGAGTGGTTTAGATTGGGTTCCTATACTGTTTTATCTAGACGGGATACTAGCAACGTTGAAGATTTTGTCATGCGGCAATGTTTGCTTATACCGACCAGGGCATTCTCCAAATTATTTGATCGTTTGAAATCGGTTGGAAGTGTCTTGCAAGGACTTGGTAAACCGGTTGGTACGGTCACTATTGACGGGCAAAAACAAAAATACAATTATTCTCCCTTCTATAAGTTCAATATTCCCTTTAGTCCCATTTCTGGGGAACCAGTAGTTTATTTGTGTTTAGCAAAGACCACTAGCAAATTTTTCATCAACCCAGATCTTTGGCTTTATTTGGAGCTTGAAGAAAAACCTGCGGATACTGGAATCTGGTGGGACCCTAGCCGTGGGGAGGAAGTAATTCGACGTCGGCTAATAAATGAAGATACTCTGGAAATTGTAGAGATTCGGACCAAATACCTCATGAGGTATCTTAAGTCTCGTCAGTTGTCCTTGCTGGTTGGACAATTTCGACACCTTCATATGTTTGATCCAGAAGAAGAAGTAATAGCAAAATGCAAAAAAGGGGAGCTGATTTTAGGTAGCGCAAGAAAGAAAACCAAGGCGATTATCCAGGTTTGTGGACTGCGAACGGACATTACTCGTGAAAACCCATTTTTACAGAATAGATTGCATTTATGGTTTGAGATACCACCGCCAAGTATAAATTTGGAGAATCCTTGGACCGAAGCGCCTTCCTTTGATCTACATGCTTTTACTCTCCCCACAATTAACGGACTTGTTGCGCCAGGACGATTTCATCATGAGTATCAATCTGATGCAAATGCATTTGAGGGAGTTGATTGTGACTATTTGGATAGAATTTTCTTTCGACAGGATGTCTTAACAAAGTACGAAGGAGCATCGGGGTTCTCTGTTGGAGATGACGGCTCTGTAGTGTGTCAGGACTACTGGGGACTACATCGCGGTACTATGCGAATTGGCAATGAATTGATATCGACCGCGATAGGAGACTTTGTCGAAGGTATCCCATTTGAAGAGTGGCCACACTGGAAACAATATGTCGTAGAGCCGCCTTCGTCGGAAATTGTGAAATCCTTGTCCGATGAACAAACAATAGCGAGCGCGGTTAACAGACTTGTTTCTTCGCTTGAGGAACTCAACGAGCAATATAAGCAATTGAGTTTGGCTTTTGGCACAGCGTGTGACAAGTTGTTGTGGAATGGTTCATTGAATAGTTTGGCCGGACGACAAATTAAGTGGGTTTATGCGTCAAACGCTAACGATGAGGTATTCCTAACGAGAGCTACGTTAGTTTCAACGCTAGTTCTAGATGAATTAAATGCTGAGTCTCTAAGGAATCTGCTGAATCACATTGCACCCAATCTTCATTTGAACAATGAAAATCCCCCCAAATCGCTTGGATCTAGGAAGTTGTTGCAACGACTTGTTTTAGTGTGTTTGATCATTCAACAGTTTAAGCCAAAGTCTACAGAGATATTTTCGCTGGTAATTGAAGCAGAGCGAAAGGAGGATGGGCAGTTGTCGGATTTACAACGAGAATTACGAGAACTGAATGTGAACGTTTGTACTGTTATGGAACCCCTGGCCTTTCTTTACGATTTAAGACTGTTCGGTGGACTTGCACACTCGCCAAATATCAAGAACGTTTCAAGTGCCGCGGCCAGTTTGGGGCTCCCTCCGCGTGACTGGCATCGAACACACTTTCTAAACCTTCTAAATTTGATCCGATGTGCCATTCTGCGAATTGGTACTTCATTTGAGAATGCTATAGAAGGGCGAACTTTCGGACCGTAGAACATTGTTGGGTGTATCACTTGAAAAATCTAATATGTACGTTTTGGCAAGCAATGGAAGTTCTTCGTTGTAACAATTAAAGAAAGGCACTAAAGGTACTTCTTTGGACTCTCTTTCATTGCAAGAGGATAAGACCAATTGATAGCACGACTTCCCAAACGATAGTACAAACGTCATATATGGCAAGCTTAAATCCGGACTTCTTCTTTTTAGAAGAACTACATTGCCTAGCTGAAACTGAGGCGCCGGGTGAAATGTGGAAAACAAGGAGCCGTGTATATTGGATGGTCGCTTCTGATTTGCCAGTCTTATCCAAGGTAAAAGATGTTGAAAATTGCCCATTTCGGAGTCAGGCATTACGGATAGTGCCATTTTGTGGAACGTTTTAAGGACGGCTTCTGGAATAAATGTTCGATATGTAAGCGTTAATTCCACTCGTGAATTTTCGTTGTCGAAAGTGACGCTTGTTTCATCAGCCACTTTGATTTTTATGGTTTTATCAATATATTCTATCTGTTCCTTACCCTCCTCGAAGTTTGGAATGCCTTTTTTGCCTTTGATGAGAAAGAGCGTTCGTTCTAAGTTGCTCCAGCTTCCGAATTGATTTTCCATGCCAATGCCGAACATCTTATTGCATTTATCGCATTCGTATTTAGTGAAGAGATTCTTGTTTCCTATGCACTCTGGAATTGCATGAGCCTTATCGTGAAAAGTCGAAATCGGTTCGGTTTCTTTGCAGAATCTACAGACTGGTGTGCCCTCAGTGGTACTAAGTATTTTCAATTGATCTTCAAAGGAATGACGAAATACTATTTCATAGTTGTCGTAATAAAATGCTGGTGCAACTAGTTCATTGAATTTGCCTAGAATTGCAGATGTTATATCCTCTAACATTTGACTGTCCGTTTCTACAGAGCATAAATGCTGCTCGTCAATTTTTACGTCTAGGTGCATGTCTCTACCAAAGACGCTTAGACTGATACCGATATTGAGCTGAGGGCTATCAAGGATCGTCAAGACTAAAGGTGAAAGAATTGAAACTCTTGGCATTGCTTTTAGCAACTCACAAAGCTTTGTCTGTAACCTATCTACTGCCAAATTGTGCTTCTTGGTAATGCGCATGAACACCTTCCGTGGGAGAGTTCTAATTTTACCTGGCAATTTAGTGACCATGCAGTGCCGAAATAGATGCAATTTGTTAAAAGAGTTTTTGGGATCGGCAAGGTGCGGAATGGAATACTGGATGCCAGGCGCTATTGGATAGGTAGAGAAATTTCGTATTAAGATTGAATCGAGTATTGTTGCTTTCTAGTAGTCTATGCATGTGTAATCTAATCCTCCTTGAGATCAACAGTGGGAGGAAATTACGATAGATGAGGTGGAACAAATATGAACACAGTTATGAGTGATGCCCTAATGCGCTTAGAGAGTGAAAAAGATGAGGCAGATAGACAAATCCTTTGGGAAAGGTACAAATTACTGTCTTCGGAAGTTGTTGACTATCTGAAAATAGTGATTCAATTTACGATTTTCTTTTATGGTATCACTGGCGCAATAATGTCGTTTGTTTTGTCGAGACCAGAGGCTGCTGATCTGAAAATTGCTTTCCTGTTACCAGCAATTATGGGAATAGGTTCTGCTGGTGCATATCTATATTTTGCCTATAATCAAATATTTGGGAATGAAGAGTTTGAGCGCCTTGCTGGCAAACTATTTGTTTATACAAATCGTGAGTTGAAATACATTGAACATTTGAACAAGGAATTGCCTGCCAACATGCCTATGGCTGACCGTATGCGCCACTACAAGGAGAAAGGTGTTGATGGCGAATATTTCTTCAGAACGTCACACGCATTGCAGGTGGCTCTAGTGGTTTTAGGTATTCTGCATCTGGTTATTGGAGTATTTAGCCTCTGGCTGTGGATCCGACCGTAGCCTTCTGGTAGAGGATGTTTCAGTTATGCAGAATGTTCACCATGCAATCGATGTAGAAGTGATTGTTCAACTTCGACGAGAGATGGTTGAGATCAGCCAGCAGCTTAGTGATCTTCAAGGCGATATTCGGTTCATCAAGGAAATTTTCTTACGGAAGCAAGCGAAAAAGGTTAGACGTCGGCAAAAGAAAGACCAGCAAAGGTTAGAAGCAGAGCAGGCAAGGCAAGCGCGACAGACCAGAGCAACTTACGAAGAGATCATTTGGACTTTGAGCCGTCGTCCATGGATGCTTATGCCTACTCCTCCTAGCCAATTGTCGCCGAAAGAACTTGAGTTAGTATCGCTATTAGCGAATAACAAAACTGATGTGGAGATAGCCGACCGGATGAGCATAAAGCGTAATAGCATTCGTCCGCGAATTTGTGCAGCTTCCAAGAAATTAAAGGTTAACAACCAGCAGGAATTGATTGCCTATTATTTTGGCTACCAGCGTATGTACCGAGAGCATAGGCGTCGCAGATGCTTATCCTTATTAACGTGGCTTCTGAATCCACCACCAGGCTTTATAAATCGCCCTAATCTAGATGTGAGGTGGAAGCAGGCTTTGCGTTACGGACGCACGTTGCGTTATGCTGGTCCATACGTACCGATAAAAGTCTTTGAGCAATTCAGACACTATGAACACACTGCTTTGAGACTTAAAACCCGAGGCTTAAGCTATGCAGAAATAGCAGTACGCCTCAAGCTTAAGGAGCCGGTGCTTAGAGGCTATTTTTCACAGATCCGATCCGACATTAAAAGGACGACGGGAGTAACCATATCAGACGACCAACTTGTAAGCCATTATAAGAAGTATTTGAAAGAAATACGTTTGCGTGAGCAGGTAAAGTAAGGTGATGAAGTCGATAACGGTGCCAATCAACGGTGTTTGGCAGAATCTAGTTGGGCGGTGGTTGTGCACAAAACTGTGCACAATTTAGGTAGTAGACCGTATAATCTAGTGATATCCAACACAATGAAGCAAATAACTGAAATCCAGTCCCCATGCTTGAAAGCGGTATTCTGTCACAAATTCGAGTCGGGCAGCAGGACTCTCTCGCCGCCTCCACCATTTTTAAATTCAAATAAATGCTATAGCAATGCAGTAATGTCAATTTTGAATCGCTCTGCGATTTTTAGAGCATTGGTTTTGCTTAGCTGTCGATTGTGGGACAGAAAGGCAGAAAGATTTGATCGTTCAATGCCCAACTCTGCTGCTAACGCTGTCTGATTTAGTCCTGCTTCTTCCATCAATGCCTCGACAATCTCTTGCGGTGAATTGGTTGCCTGAGCATAATGTTTTGACTCATATTCTCTGATCAAGCCGGTCAAAATTTTCAGATAACCGCTTTCTGAATTGGTTAGCTTTCTGTTTGGGCGTGTTAGTTCTTTCATCACTTCAATCGCTGCATCGAGTTTTGACTCGCTGCTAATGGGTAGAAGAGGAAATTGTTTTATGAGTTTTAAATATTCCTTTGGTGCTTCTAAGGTTGTACTCATGGTTTCCACCTGTCGTATTGCTCATGCGTCATGATTTCGTGAATATCAACTTCGCGTTCCGGATACCGAATTGTTGAAATTAGGCGATAGCTATTACCTTTGATGTTGAAAACAATCCAGCCCTTCACGTCTTCGGCAGATGGGAAGGTGGCTTGAACATCCAATAGCCGTTTCCATTGCGCGATTTGGGTTAGCTTAACCCAGCGATCTAAGGCGGTGCGGCAATCGGGATGCTTCACCTGGAACTTATTAATCGCTCTAAGGTTGTTGATATTCACAGTATTTCTTGATGTATCTATTGTGTCATATTGATACATGTGTGTCAATATGACACACGTTAAATTTGCATTTCCTGGCTGCCGAGATCAATTTTTTATCCGTCAAGTGAATTGAAAGTTTATAGTTTCATTTTCTACCCGGCTTCTTGAGTCTGAATCCGAGCCATGGCTGTTCGAATCTGTTCCAGCGCCTCTGGAAGATTGTTTTCGACAGTTTTGTCCTTCAATCGTAAAACCATAAAGCCATGCTTTCTCATGGCTGAGTCTCGATAGTCATCGTTCTTCATCTGCCACAAGGACGAATGTGAACCGCCGTCGATTTCGATGACTAGTCTATAGCGAGCGCAGTAAAAGTCAGCAATCCAACCGAGAATTACGTGCTGCCGTCTGAACTTTACCCCAAGTTTGTTATAACTAAGGGCATCCCAAAGAAGCGCTTCTGATTTTGTCGGGTTTGCTCGCAGTCTTTTGGCGAATTCGAATTTTTCTTTGCTGCAACGGTCGCGGTATTTCCATACGGACATATGTCTATCTCCAAGTCTGGAGGACGTGTGCATATCTCGGAACAGACTATGCCTACCTGACGTAGATGTCAATGATTTCTGAGTCGTTTTTTAAGATGCGCGCGAACAGCTACTAGCTGCGCAGAACTAAGGTTTTCGATCTCCCCATCGAAGCATGATCACCTCCGTCAATTTGACTGGGAGCGTAGACCTCAGTTCGATCAATCGTCGTATAACCAAGCTCCACGAACGAAATTCGCTGCTATTGCGTATTGCAAGTCAACCGATAAGTGGGGCCATGCTTATAGCAAAGGATTCTCAACAGAATGGAAATCGGATGGCACTGCTACTATCGACTCCCCATCCCAAATTAATCCGTCTACTGTCGGGGCGCATCCCAGACGCTAGGTCTACTTAAGCAACAGGCAAACGCTCAGGTTTGTACGTAGAAGCCTCAGTTATTTCGTAATACCCCCAATGACGACGGATTTGGTTCCGGTTACATTGTCGATTCTCAACCGCAAGCTACTGGTCGACTTGGAGTTTCAACAATGTCTGATTTTCAGCGTGAGCACAGGATCCATCATCTATCCTCAGTAGACAACTCCGTCGCTAGTATCTTCCATAGAGAAATGGAACTATTAGGTTCGGTACCACAGACCGCTTTCAATGGGCTTTGTGAAAGGGTCAATGAAATTAAGGACAATCCGCTTTCTGCCGTAGGTATGCAAGTCGTTGCATCTGCCGCGATTGGAGCAGGGTTGGCAGTGGTCACCAAGAATCCTAAAGTATTTATAGAACCATTCATCGGACACAATTCAGATAAATTTCTTGCCGGTGCCCAGAAACTGCTACCTGTAGCTGGGACTCTGATGCTTGCCGGAGATCTGGGAATGCGAACGGCGCCTGTTATGTGGGATACGGCCGTCAACGCAAGTCATTTGGAAGCGAATAAAAAACTGCTCGGTTACAATCTTGGCTCAATGGCTATTGATTATCCAGTGACAGGACTGGCAGGCACTGGTGGCGCGTTGGCTGTAGACATTGCCGGAACGTTACGCCCTGGACTAGCAATGACAGCTAATGCCATGCAAGCGTCGATGTTGACAGGTGCTGAATTTAGCGGTTTACGTCCTGCCTATGCTGGAGGACTAACAGAACAACTCGTCTCTAAGCAAGCAGGCGAAACTCTTGCTGATGCAACCGTGTTATTTAAAAAGCGTGAATGGAATTTACCGACTGGAGAAAAAATCGAGCTGCATGATGATGGCAATGCCATTCTTCACAAAGGTGGATCTAGTTCCAATTATAAGTACAAACCAGTTGATAACAATCTTGAGCTTCTGTACAAGCCGTTTGATGACATAGGACAAATGCTCAATAGCATTATCATTGCGGATTCCAGTTCACTTCAGCCATTTTATATGGTGCGTGATTTACTTAATGGCAAATCATTTAGTGGAATTCTAAAGTACTTTCAGGGAAAGTGGGAACCAGAGTATTCAACTAATACTTGCTTGGAGCTTCGTTCAAAATACACTGGTGAAATTGCGAATCTGAAGCATGATTATGGATCGGTAAATTGCCCATTGGTTATTCAGCCACTGGAAAAAATAGAATTACATAACTGCACCATTGAAAAATTGCCTGAGTTTATCAGACCCTATCAAAAATGGCGCTCGGATTGGGAGCACTTCTCAGAGAAGGTGTATCCATCAGAAATCGAACCCCTTGAGAAAACTATGGAGCGTGCAGGATTCTCTTCCGGCTACGCTGATCCTCTATTGTGGGGACAACTAAAAAATGGCTGGAAGGTTGTTTTGGATCCCAGAAAAGTCTATGAACACGGGTACCCTGATGCTTGGGCTGATATTGATCACCAAAGTGCGGTTCGACTTTATTCGGCTGGAATACATAAATTGACCGGCATATATGGAGAAATGAATCCTGCCATCGGTAAATTTAAAGAACGCCTTGGCAGTCATTTTCAAACCCTCGGTGAGCATAATAGAGCTTGGCGGCTGTACGAAGAAGCTTTGCAAGTTCAGCAAAAGTCTGGTGATTATGAAGGTGCGCATAGTACGGCGCAGAGCTTATTCTACCTGCTTAGAAATATGAGTGATTACGGAGAGAAAGGTTGGGCGCTTGATCGGGCGTCGTACTATGCAGAATTATCAAGCGAACTATACAAGAAGTGGATTGCTACTCGGTATCAATAAACCACTGACTGTGCGGCAGAACATCAAACTGACATCTCGCTCATGCTCGGCAAGGCCCACGGCGTAGTCGTACGTTTGCTGAATCCATCAGCCTCTAAACCTGCTTTGATCAATTCATCGGCATATTTTTGAGGATTGTTTGCAGCTTCGATCATTACTTGTGATACAAATTCAAGTGCTTTTGCCAAGTCATTTGCATTTCCTCGGTCCATACACCCTCTTTAGATAAGTGTTCTCCCAGAACAGCAATTAGATTTTCGCCAACGAAAGTTAGACCAATCCCAAGTTTCTTTTATCGAGCTGTAGAATGAACTGCTAAGAGCCAACAATCATCCTTTTGGATCTTGACGAAGCCTTGGAACAGTAGTTGATATCCATACAAATTTTTGCGTCGTCCAGTCGCGGTCAACTGAAATGACAAGCGTGGTCCAAAACAATTGTCCATTTGAAAAATGTCTATACTTGAGAACAACGTTTGCTACCAAATACGCCACCAGGCTTTGAATGTCTAAAACAACCGAGTTTTAGGTTGTAGTTATAGAAAAAAAACTCCACATCAGATATTTTTTAAGTGGAGAACATCGCTGTGTGGTTCTGATGCGTTCTAATTTCAACCGGCTTTTTCATCGTGCATGCGCGACAATCTTGTGCGTGCTAACCATTCAGCCCTGGTTGACTCATCCGGCAATCGCTTCAAGCGTGCAATTAAGTCCATCTGCTGCACAAGCTGCCGATATTCTTGGTATCAATACGGATGTTGAGCAATTGCTTGGTGGCTCAGTTGACCGGCAAAAATCCGTGCAGCTAAGGGCGTTTTGTTTGCGCCGAATCCTGCAAGGAATATTGCAGGTGCAGTCCGCTGAAAATCGCCTGGAAGTTGAAATGGCATATGCATACGATATGCTGTCCAAAAAGCAGAGGCAGACAAATACTATTAATGAGGCGTTTACTGTTGCTAACTTTTCACAATTGGCGGTTTTGTACGGCCTTTTCGAGCCCTATTCTCGAATTGCAAAAAAATTCAAGCAATCGGCAGTCGGCACGACGGTAGGTTCCGGACTTGCTATCGGATTGCCGACCATCAATATTGTCTATAACAAGTTCGATCGGGCCAGGCACTTAGCGCCACCGGCATCGATTAAGCATATTGTTGATGGAAGACCAGTCGACGGGCGAAATTTGCCGCCATTGGTGGCAAGTTATTTCAACATGCCGGCTCCTGGAGAAGCTAAATCACGGCGCGAAGAGCTTAATATTGTATGGAAAAAACGCTTTGGCGCTGACATAAACAACGATAAGACACTGGCTGGTATTGACGATAAAAAGTCTAAAAAGATTTTTGTTTTGAATAGGCGTATTGTCTTGCTCTGGTCGCTCTATTCGACTGTCATGGGATTTAACAAGGAGCTCCTATCTCTGTTAAAAGAGATAAGCTCTGATATCGCTAACCCGAATGCGGTTAATGTTAGCCTTTCCGGCGGCGCCGATGAAGCCATGCGCCTGCTTAAATTGGAACCCCTGGTTGCTGAATTAAAGGACAGTGCCGGACAGCTTAGTCCTTTGCGTGAGCAGGAGCTGAAAGTACAGATTCTGCAATCAGTGTTAATCGCCACTTTGGAAATGCAAATTGCCGGTGATCGCTGCCAGGAAGAGCTTAATTATCAATATGATGTTGTGCTTTCACAAATGATGGCCAGGCGAGGCGCAGTTCTACAAAAACTATTTGAACTCAACTTTATTCAAATGGGCACATTGGGTGCATGTGCCGGTTGGTGCTATCTGAAGGAATATGGGCAGGCCGGCAACGAGCTGTTTATTACCGCTGATGCTATAGCAACAATATTGAGCACGGTAACATTAGTGGCATTGCATGGTGGTTGGCGTAAGAATCAGAGTAAGCCGAATTCGCTTGCCGACTTTTTCCATCTTAGGGCAGAGACCGATAATGGTTTTTCACCGCTGGTAAATGCATATCTTGATTCAACGTCTCCCTTAAGCAAAGAGGGAAAGACCAGACGTAATTATCTAAATGATGTGTGGACAAAGTATCACGTTACCACCATGAATCTGAAAAATCGTCATGACTTAGAAAAACTTGCCAACATGCCGTCATGCAAGTGGGACACCATCAAACTCGTCATCAACCGTATTGCACTTTTAAGTTCGCTGAGAGAACACTTCTGGCAATTTGATGGCGAATTGGCAGATTTGTTACGTCAAGTCTGGCCGCAATCAACATCACCTGATGCTGATGACACAGTTGCTTCGTTAAATCCTTTCGCAAGTGGAGCCGCTAAGTTGCTGGGTGCTACTTCCTTAGTTAGAGATAGCCTTGAGCGATCTGATGAGAATGCCAAGATTGCTGTCACGCGTCTGGTATTGCAAGGCTACCTAGACACCAATTCTGATAGCGATAAAATTGGACGTCAAAGTTTAATTGAGACGCAAGTGCGTGATCAAATGATTCGCAGGCAGAATACGGCAATCACGTTGACTAACAACCTCAACTTCTATCAGATAGGTATTTTAGGAATCATTTCTGATTCAATGGGATTGTCTTCATATCCAAAGACTGTTTTGGATGCCAATCGCGTAAATATTGTTTCTGGTTATCTTATTGCCGGTTTGGCCGGCGCATCTGTTATAGAGCATCAGGGCTTCTGGGGTAGACGTCAGGCGCAGCCCAATGCGATAAACGCGGCTTTGGGCAAGGGACCGAGCTCTTTCAAGTTGACCCCGGTTATGGAACGTTATCTCAATGCTCCTTCTCCATTTAGCTCTGCCAACAGGACGCGCAGAGAAGATTTAATTGCTTATTGGAAAGAATCTAGGGTTGTGAATAAAAATATCGATCGTCCGTCGACTATAGAGAAACTTTCAGCAGAAGGTAAGGCTCATCACTTCTGGAACGAGACAATTAATTTGATAAGTAATCGAATTACCATGCTTAACGACTTGCGCACAATTTTGCGCACAAGTAGTCACGGCTTTGGTGAACTCATTGGTGCTCTTAACTAAACAAGGAGAATGACATGGCTCACGATGAAGATGGATTATCACGCCGCGATTTTTTAGCTGGTGCTGCCGTTACAGCTTCAGCTCTGGCAATAGGCAGCGATCTGGAAAGTAAAGCCCAGACAAAGTCGGTCGCCGGTAAGCGTCCTAAATCCATGCTGGTAAAAAATGCAGCCGTGCTGGTTACCATGGACAAGTCTCGCCGCGAGATAAAAGACGGTGGCATGTACATTGAAGATGGTGTCATTAAGCAGGTAGGCGAAAGCAGTGCTCTGCCTAAAAGCGCTGAAGTTGTTTTAGACATGAAGGGTCACCTTGTGTTGCCGGGTTTGGTCAATACGCACCAACACCTGTACCAGCATTTGACTAGAGTTGCTCCGGCTTGCCAGGACGGCAATGTTTGGAATTGGCTGCGCGTTCTTTATCCAATGTGGGCAAGAATGACACCTGATGCCGAGCGTCTTGCCGTTCAGGTTGGTCTTGCAGAATTGGCTCTGAGCGGATGCACTACCGTATTTGATCACCAGTATGTATTCCCTAATGGTTGCAAAATTGATGATGCAATTGGGGTGGCTAAAGATATGGGAATCCGTTTCCATGCTTCCCGCGGAAGTATGTCACTGGGTCAGTCAAAGGGAGGTCTGCCACCAGATAGTTGTGTGGAAAATGAAAGTGATATTTTGAATGATTGCCAGCGCGTAATTGATAAGTACCATGATATGACGCCTGGTGCCATGACCCGCATTGTGCTCGCTCCATGTTCGCCATTTTCAGTAACCGATGATTTGATGATTGAGTCGGCCAAACTGGCCCGCAAACATAAATGCGGATTGCATACGCATTTGGCCGAATCACTCGATGAGGAGCGTTATTGTCTGAAGCGTTACGGTCTAAGACCGGTCGGCGCTATGGAAAAATTGGGTTGGTTGGGAAATGATGTTTGGTTTGCCCACTCAGTACACGTCAATGACGCTGAAATTGCTCAGTATGCTAAGACCGGCTCTGGTGTAGCACATTGCCCGTCTTCAAATATGCGTCTTGCATCCGGAATTGCGCCAATTAAGAAGTGTCGCGACGCTGGTGTAAAAGTAGGTCTTGGCGTGGATGGCTCATCGAGCAACGACTGTTCACACTTGCTGGCTGAAGCACGGCAGGCTATGCTCCTGGCTCGCACATTGTTGAGTGAGAATGAGGGCGGACCGCCGGAAGACAAAAAGCAATGGATGTCTGCTCGTGATGTTTTGGAAATTGCCACCATTGGTGGTGCAGCTGTCCTTGGCCGTGATGATATCGGCTCTTTGGAAACCGGTAAGCGCGCTGATTTCTTCTCTGTCAACACAAATCAAGTGGCCTTTGCCGGTGGCAGTATGGTTGATCCTGTAGCGTCCTTGATATTCTGCACGCCGCAAAATGCTTCCTATACGGTTGTGGATGGCAGAATTATCGTTAAGGACGGGCATATCCAAACCATTGATTTGCCGATAGCCATAGAGAAGCTAAATAAGGCATCTAGGCAGGTAATGAACGCATAGCCGTAAGCTTTGCGATCAATCGTAGCGTAGCTTGTGTCTTACAGCACTAATTGTAAAACCGCCGATGGCTCGGCGTAGTTTGGCTTGCTCTATGTTATAGCTGTAGATGGCGTTGACGTAATTGCGCAATGCGACTGTCAAAGCTGACTGAGCTTGAATAACGTCGATGTTAATGCCAATGCCGGATTTAAGTCTTTCTTCCGCCAATTGGAGTTGTTCTTGTGCTTGAGCTGCAGCTATTTTTGCAATTCCAATGTTTGTTTTGTAGGCCAAGCAGTTGTCGTATGACTGTCTTACATCAGATCGCACCTGCAGCTCGACATTGCGTAAGGCGTATTGATCGGATCGGGCCTGAGCAAGACCAGATGCAAAATTGGGCAAAATTGGAATAGCTAAATTGTTGAGCTGCCAGGTGAGTTGTAGCGTGCTTTGTATTCCCCTGGTATTGCCTTGACCATTGGATGGAAAAAATGCTCCATTGTTAGAGCTATAGCTGGCTGTAGGTATTATTGGTGTTAATGCCTGCCCAGCTTGTGCTAGATCCGTACGTACCTGATTGCGGGCTCTGGCAATTTCAGGGCGCTGTTGCAGGGCAGCAAAGACTAACCTCTCTACCGGGATTTGTGGATCGACTAGCGTTGCTTCTTGTAGCGGCTTGGAGACAGGCACGATATAGTCTGAAAGGGGCATGTTCAACGTTACGGCAAGTTTAATTGCCGATACCCGAGTTTGTGCCTGCTGTGATACCAGTTGTTCACGGTCAGAGGCGAGTTGAGTTAGGGACTGCAACAGCTGCAATTTCGTACCCATGCCGCAATCAAAAAGTCCCTGGTTAAGATTGACTATTTCTTTGGAGTTTTCAACTACGATGTCGTTCACATGCAGTAACGAAAGATCGCGGCATAAGGTGAAGTAATTGTTGCAAGCCTCAAACATCGTGTCTTGCAGGCTTGTTTTTACAGTGTAGGAAGCCACCCTGTACTTGAAGTAATTAGTGACCATGTTCAAGAGTGTCGTTCCACCTGTGGATATGGTTGGACCATAGACGTTGTAACGCAAATAGTCAGTTGGCTGCCTGACGGTCCACGGTGCTGCCGCTGTGCCGTATTGGGTCAGATAGACATTTTGCAGAGAGTAACCATAACCGTATGGTTGCATCGCAGCGGCGCTGCCGACAAAGGATAGAAATGCTGAGCGTCCCAGCCAGCGATTTTGCAAATAGTTGAGGTTGCGGTCTACAGCGACCGACAATACCTTTTCCAGAGAGAGGGGTTCAGTTCGCCGGGCATCAATTAAAATGGGCGAGAGGTCCGGTGAAAGTGGCTCCTTCTGCTTGATGTTCTCCACGTTTAGTTGGATGCGGCCGGTTAAAGGCGCCGAACTCACTTCCGGAAGATCCTTAATCTCGGCAGGAATATCCTCGGCAGCTGCAATGGACACGCACGAGCTGAAAATTACCGCTGTTAGTAAGGTGAGGTTGAAAGGCTTCAAGTTAAGCTGGTAACCGATGGTATCAGGTAACAACTTGAAGTATTCTAACCCACCTTGATCAGTTATTGCTGATTTTCAACAACGGCTCAAACAATAGGGCTAGCCAGCTGCGTTTACGTAAGATGATATCTGCATGCACCATTAGCCCAGGCTTGAGGTCGTATCTTTTGTTTCCTACCTGCAGAAAAGATTGATTGGGACGAATTTTTACTTTATAGACTGAGACCCTTTTGCCTGCTTCTATCTTGTGCTCAGGATAATTGCCGACCCTCAGCACCTTACCGGGAATGATACCGAATTCTTCACAAGGAAAAGCGTCTACCTTTAATCGTGCCTCTTGCCCGACTTCGATGAAACCCACGTCTTTGTTGTTTACTTCAGCCCTTAGGACTAGCTCGTCCAACGAGGGGACGATTGTCATGAGGGTTTGTCCCCTCGTCACAATCTGCCCAGGCTGAAGATGTGTAAGGTCGGAGACGATTCCATCAATTGGTGAGCGAACGAACCTTTCGGAGAGTTGTACCTTAAGCACATTAACGGCAGCCTGACAGGCAATGATCTTTTTCTCCAAAGAACTTATTTCCTTCAATTCCATGGCATAGCGAGCACGGGCATTGTAAGAAGCAACCTCAAATTCCGCCTGCCTGTGCTCAAGTGCTCGTACTGATTCGTTCATAGACAATGGCACACTTGAAATTTGAGTTTCCTGTCCTCTAATTTGTGCCTCCATGTCCAGGCGCTCGGCATTGTAAGACAATTTCTTGGATTCAAGATCCACGTGCGCGGATTTAACAGCTTGCTCCAGATCGCTAATTTGTAGTTTTAGTTGAGCAACGGCATACTCCCTCTGATTCATATAGTTCTTCACATCCAGGAATTTAACTTCAGAGGCTACTCCCAATCGGCGCCCCTTTTCGTATATATCCATTTCTTTTTTCGCATCAGCTAATGAAGCTTCCGCCTGAGAAAGTTCAATACGTGCCTTTTGCAAATCCGCTTCCAGTGAAGCAGCTCTGGCCTCAAGTTTTTTTCTTTCCGCTTCTCGTGCTGCTGTCCTGTGCTTAACTGAATTAATTCTTTCCGCCTTAGCTGCGTTAAGGGCTTGCCTTTGCGCGCGCAAAAAAGCCATTTGTGGTGACATTGCCGTGGTATGTCCTGTATTTGCTCCGGATATATCATATGCGGCAGCATCGAGGGATTTTTTTGCTGTAAACAACTGCCCGGCAATGCGATAAGACTCAGGCACTGCCAGGCTGACGTCACTAATTGATTCAGGATTTGCGATAATGCGCGAAAGGGCACCTTTCGCGTCTTCATGATCTTTGAGTTGATGTTCAAGGATGAATAATTCCTGCTCTTTTTTATTCAATTCTGCTTCGGCCCTTACAGTATTTAGTAAGACAAGAATTTCTCCTGCCGAAACATGTTGTCCATCGCGAACTCTATACTCAGCTATAGTTCCATCTGCGGCAGGTTGGATAAATTGCACGCGATTCAATGGCTCAAGTTTGCCGGTTGCTTCAGCGCAGATATCGCTCTCAACAAGTGCTGCCCAGATAAATCCAACGATCATTACTACACCAAGGGCGTAAAGCGCAAGTTGCGCTGCCTGTCCATGACTCTCGAAGACAGCAAATTGCATCTGTTCCGATATTTGATTGGATTTTTCAAGCTGGGAAAACTCTTGATGCTGCATAATTTATATAGACTGCTGACTGCAGAGTTGGAAATACAAGCCTTTCTTTTGCAGAAGTTCGTCATGTTTGCCGCCTTCCACAATTTGACCTTGATCGACAACCAGAATGAGATCTGCACTCTTGATGGTGGAAAGGCGGTGAGCAATGACAATCATTGTGCGACCCTTGCGAATTGTCTCCAGACAGGTTTGAATGTGCTTCTCCGATTCACTATCCAGCGCGCTTGTCGCTTCATCCAGAATCAGAATGCGCGGTTCATGTAAGAGTGCTCGCGCGATTGCCATTCTCTGTCTTTCGCCGCCGGATAAGTTTTGACCCCCTTCGCTCAATTGCGTGTCGTAGCCGCTACCCATTGTCTGAATCTTATCGTGAATGCCGGCCATTTTAGAGGCGGCAATAATTTTCTCCAGAGGAGCGTCTGGGACGTAGAATGCGATGTTTTCGCGAACGGTGCCGGTAAAGAAATATTCCTGTTGGGCCACTACGCCTGTTCTTTTACGCAGATCGGATAATTCCATTTGGGTTGTTTCCACCCCATCAATTAAGACAGCACCTGATGACGGCAGATACAGTCCTTGTATCAATCGAGCAATTGTGGTTTTGCCACAGCCGGAGCGTCCAACTATCGCTATCATTTGATCCGGTTTTACAGAGTAAGAGACGTTGAGCAAAACATTTTTACTGGCTTGCTCGTTATATCGGAAAGTAACATTTTTGAATTCTATGAAGCCTTGAACGTCGGGCATGCGGGTTTTTGTGCCAATCTGTTCTGGTTGACTTCTAAATACATCGCCAATTCTTTCAAGAGAGATGTTGACTCCCTGCAATTGTTGCCACATAGAAATAACGCGCATTATGGGATCAATAACAAACGCCGACATCATCATTACAGCCATATATTGACCAACAGTGAAGGTTTTTGCTATGACTAGATGCGCGCCAAGCCACATTAGAAGCATGCGACCGGCAATATGCACAAGCTGTGTGAAGACGCTATAGCCATTGTAGGCAAGCTGTTGTCGAAAGGAGACACTGAGTTTGTCTACGAATATAATTTCCCATTTCCAGCGCGTGCGATTTTCAGCGGCGGCGGATTTGATTTTCTCTACACCATGAACTGTTTCTATTACACAGGAATCATTGGCTACTGTTTTTTTAAAGAGTTCGTTGCTGTACCCGCGCAAGAGTGGCGTGTAGGCAAAAGTGAGAAAGGCTAAGACTGCAACATAAGCCAATGTAGTAAGACCAAATGCCCAATTGTAATAGAAGAGCACGGCCAGATAAATAAGGGCCATTGAGCTATCAAGTAAGACAGTAATGGTGCTGCCTGATAAGAAAGCAGTGATGCGAGCATTTTCGTTGAAGCGTGCCAGCACGTCGCCGGTTGTACGCTGCTCAAAGAATTTCAAAGGTAAACTCAGCAAGTGTTTGAAAAACTGCACAAACAGCGCATGATCAATTTTGGTTGAAAGCGTCGAAAGCAAAACGCCACGGGCAAAGGTCAAAGCCGATTGAAAGCAGGTAACCAACAGCATGCCGATAAGCAGCATGTTGAGCATGGAAATGTCTTCGTGGACGATGACGCGATCGATAATTGTTTGTGAGAAAAACGGCGTGATGATCATCAGTGCTTGATAAACAATGCCGGCTAAGAGGACATCGCGAATTTGTTTTTTGTATGGTTTGGCCAGTGGCCAAAGGACGGTCAGCGGATTCTTTTGCCCAGGAGCTCGCTTTAGCTCAACAGTGGGCACTAGTTCCAACGCGCTCTTTGAAAAATCGCGAGTGAACTCTTCGCGACTTATTGTCAAAAGCCCTTCGGCTGGATCACCAATGCGCGCTTCGTGCTTGTTGATCTCGTACAATACAACAAAGTGATTTTGTTTCCAGAAACAAATCAAAGGTAGTTTGGCAGTCAATAACCCTTCATAAGTGCCTCTAATTCCTCTGGTCATAAAACCAAATTGCTCGGCAGTTTCAGCCAGAGATAAAAGATTGGTGCCTTCCACACTAACACCGGCACGTTCGCGCAAATCGTTTATATCCAGTCGCTTGCCGAAAAATAGTGCCACCATAGCCAGACAGGTGATTCCGCAATCCATTTGGCTTTGTTGCATGATAACAGGATATTGGTGCAGAAGCTTGCTCAGCTTTGTAGGCAGCGATTCTTCGACCTCTTCGGCGGCGCTTGGTTGACTAGCTTGTCTGTAAGACGCCGTTGGTGTTGCACTGGGAATGATTTTTGGTGTTGCAGAAGGGGATTGTCCGAAATTGCTCAATGCTTCTGCGACGTCGGAGTGGTGGCTGACAACCGCAGTGTATTGATCTGCGCTGAGAAAAATAAATTCCGCCGACTCTTTGACTGTGAAGTCATGTCCAGTACTTTTGAAGGGACCAAAATTATCGGTGATAAAGTAATCACCGGCATGCAAAGTCTGACTGCCGGAGATATCACTGAATTCAATCGATCCGTTTTTGATGATGTGCAGACCTTTGGTTGTGACATTTACACCACCAGTTAGGAGCAATCCTTGTAGGTAGCGTGTTAGAACTTTTGTCTTGTTGGGAGCTATGCCATCAAAGGGTGCATGCGTGCGTAGAAAACCAAGAAACTCAACGTTTTGCCGGTACTGTGTCAAAGCTTTAGCAAAAGACTGGTTCTGCTGAGCTAACTCTTCCAGAATGGATGCCTCTGTTCGTAATACAACCGACTGTTCAGAAGCGCGTGCCGACACATTATCAATGTTCTTAAGCCAACTGTCTGAAAAACACTCGCCGATTGTATCCAGCGTACAAATAGTCTGTTCTTGAGTATCCGAGCGCTTAAACAAACGCATTTTGCCGATAGCTAATATGTCAATTTCAGACGCTGATTTTTCGCGTAGAGTGTCGCCGAGCTCGAGTTTTTCCGGTCTTAGGCTCTGGGCTAATTTCTGAAATTCCGCGTCAGTGAGATTCGCCCAAAGCTCGTGATTGCGCAGGTGACTTTCTATTTGTGCATCAATTGACGTGCCCGGATTCATGTTCGTCATGCCTTAAAGTGCTCGTATTTTAACCGTAAAAGCGGACCCAGAAGTGTTATCAGCAGCCGGCGCTTTCTTAGCACTAACTGAGCTTCGACTTCCAGCCCCTGGCGTAAGGGAATTTTGCGATTGCGACAGACTATCCACTCCCGCTGTGGATCAAGGATAACCCTAAAGCTAGGGGGATGCTCCTTGTCCTCATGTGGATAGGCAGCGATCGTGCTTATCTTGGCCGGAATGATTCCATATTGTTGGTACGGATAAGCGGGAAATTGCAGTTTTACTAATTCACCCGGCCGCAAAAAAGCTATCTGCTCATTGGGCACATTAACACTGGCAACAAGATGCTCGTTTGCAGGCACAATGGTTAGAATTTCGTCTCCATGGTGCACCGCTTCTCCCACACCCTGAAAATTCATGAGTGCTATAGTGCCGGCAACAGGTGCCCGCAGTTCTCCTTTAAGATAAGAGCGTTCCGTCGAACTGATTGAGGCATTGAGCTCCTCAATTTGTTTCTTTATATTGTTTATCTCACTAAGTTCGCTGGCATAAGTTGAATCGGCTGCTCGCAAAGCCACGTGATACGATGCTTTGGAAGCTTGGTAATCACGTTCAACTGACCTCATGCGCATTCTTGTTTGTGCAGCCTGGCTGGCAATGTTGCCGATTCCGGCTTGCATTTCTGCTATTTGCATGGAATTGGACGATTGAAGTTCAGCCAGTTCATGTTTGGCTGATTCAAGCTGTCCTTCCAAGTCGCGTTGTTTTGATTCGGCACTAGTAAGGTCTTTTTGTCTGTCCTCCATCCTAATTCGAGCGTCCAGAACTTCGATTTTTGATGAAGCGCCAATTTTTAGCACACGCTCGTAGGCGGCGAGTTGCTTCTGTGCGCCATCCAGTGAACTACGCTGTTTGTCTACTGCCAACTTCTGCAGATCTACTTGTTGTTTAAGGGAATTGATCCGGTTGCGGATTTTTTGTTCTTCCAGCAAAAAGTGTTTGCCCCTATTAGCCAGTGCTTCTTCTTTTAGCCTGCGGTTTTCAGCGATGCTCTGGTGCTGGGATCTTAGAGCACTGAATTCGGGAATATTGCTTCCGTCTTCACTCGTCGAACGCATATCAAGCTCGGCTCGCTCCATGTGTCTTCCTGCCGCGTAGAGATCGCTTATCGCCCTGGCTACCTCATTTACTTTGGAGAGATCAGCGGGCATGGTGTGGGGATCTTTCATATAAGCGTTTAAGATCCGGCATGCGTGTTGGTGACTCTCTAACTCTTGCTTGGCTAGTTCAAGTTCTTGCTGGTCCTTCTGTAATTCGGCCCCAAAAGTTTTTGCATCCAGCTTCAACAACAAGTCACCCTTTTTTACATAGTCGCCTTGTTTCACGTAAATCGCTTCGATCTTGCTATCGAAACCGGCTCTAATGGGATGCACTTGTTCAAACGGAATTATTTCGCCGGGAGCCTGCGTGATCTCATCCAGCTCCATAAACCACGACCACGCTAGTAAAAGAACAGTTATGATGCCAACCAGGCGAAGAAGCATGCCGTTATCAATGTTGAATTCGACCCGAACCGGGCCGCGGCGACTTGACACTACCTCAGCTGTGCCCAGCTTGTCCGGTTCTACCGCATGCAATTTGTTGGATTCAGATTCCGGATTCATATAAACAGTTCAATGTTAGAGCGTGTTTTAGTGTCAGCTAACCATTCGGCAAACAGATCATCGACGATTTGTTTTCTACAATTATCGTCCAAAGAGGGTACTTGAACGCTTTCTATCAGATAGATCTCGAAATTTTTGTTGACCTTTAAAGGTCCCAAGACTTCGCCGACTTGCCCTTTTATCAGCAAGTCCTGCACATTAGGCGGCAGATCTTTCAGCTTAACATAGCCCGCATAGCCACAGGACTTGGCGTTTTCCTTATCGATACTGTATTTGCGCGCATATTCAAAAAAACTAGACCCTTCTAGCACAGAACTGACTATCTCACGTGCGGCCTCCTCATTGGCAACGACAATTTTGTACAGCTCCAGTGTCTGAAGGGCTTGTTTTTTGTAGGTAAAGGCCTCATCCACTTTGTCCTGAAAGAGTTTGTTTTTCAATTTGTCTACTCGTACATCGAATTGACATAGTTGCAGAAAATCATCATCGTCTAAGTGATGCTTATCCAGCCAGGCACGTGTATCTTCTACGGAAAGCAACTGGTTTTTCTGTCGAAAGGAGGTCATGTAGGTGGACACTTCTTCATCCGTTGTTTGAATTTGATATTGGTCGCATTTTGCTTCTATCAAAAGCTGATCAAGACAATCGTCGATTACTTGCCAGTTTTTTGTTGCAAGCAAGCAGTCTACGATATCTGAGGAAACAATATCTCTGTCGCCAATTTTGGCGATTAGGTCATCATCTTCTTCATTTAATAAAGACTCTTCTGTCACGCCAGTTATCGCCTATTTCCTATTAGTTTCCTACCACTCTTCCAATAAGTGATATCACTTGCTTAAATCAGAGCCGTGATTCTGCGTGCATGACATCCTCGGTGCTGTATACTTTTGCTGGTCTGATACTGAGGTTGATGCCGACTAAATGTTTAAAGGACTTCAAAGAATTGCTGCGACTGCCGCCATTTTGTCCGTGCCAGGGCTGACCGGTGCTTGTTTTGCTCAAGAAGAAAAGCCAGTTCCACTGCATGCGGAAATATCACCGGCGCCTGTGAAAAATATCCAGCAATCTAAGAAATGCCAGCCTAAGCAATGCGAGTGGGAGTTGCGCAAGTATCCGATAATAAGGTGGAAGCAGCACCCAGTGACCACAATACAAGGTGCTACGGTCCAACTAAGCACCACCTTTAATGACAAACGCGATATGTTCGGACGGGGCGTACTTCGGTATACGGTAACTGCCTCGCAAATTCCGCCGGCAAGCGGCACTTTTATTGTTCAGCTGCTCGATGCCAATGGATTTAAGCTGACGGAATTTGAAATTAAGCGGGATCGTTTTCACCCGGTGCCAGGCACGGCGCTTTTGGAAGCGGCTGATGAACATCCCTGTACAATGAAAGAATATAAGCAGGCAGCTGATTACGTCGTTATGTGATCCACAAAATTTTCACAACTTGGCAGTAGGTTAGTTAGTGGCACGAAAGACCCAAGTTTAATCGTCAAAGGCAGCAATACTGCGTTATCCGGCTTAATCATTGGGTAGTTAATTAGATAGTGGTAGAAGTTCCAGCACTTAGGTCTTGGATCTATATGTCCTGTGGCAAAAGCTGGCTGGGTTATTACTTTTTGGGAGAAGTAAGCGTTTATGTCTAGGAAAAACAACAAGAAGGCCAAGGCTAGTCCTAAGAGCAACGTTGTCTATCAAGAACTGCCATCCATAGAATCTGAATCTCCTGAAGAAATGCTCAAGAGATTGGGCGGCGTGGCAGCGCACGCAACCAGTGAGACAACGAAGATACCAATTGCTCCGCCGCTGACGCCGCATGGAGGGGTGCCGGACCCGACAGGAACGGGCGGGCATATTGCTCCTCCGCCGCCTACCCATCACGAGTGGCAGGAACAAGCTCATCAGGACGAACAAGCGGCAAAAACGGCGGAAAGCGCAGGACACTATCATCAGGCTGCACAAGACTGGAGTAATGCCGGCACAATTTACGACAATCATGATGTATACAAAGCGGCAGCAAAAGATTATCAAAATTCAGCGACGGATTATGGCACGGCTGGCGATAAGACAGCGGAAGTGCAAGAATTCAACAACGCTGGACATGCTTTTGACAAAGCGGCTTCTCAGGCAACTGATCATAACGATGCCGCCCGCGATTATTTTCACGCCGGGCAAGCATTTACATCTGCCGAAAATTTTAGCAAGGCGGCAACATCCTACAGCAATGCGGCAACGGCTTTTGAAGCGGCCAATCATCCCAATGAAGCTCAGGCAGCCTTTGACATGAGCAATGCAGTAGGACTTCTTGTGGCCAATGATCCTAGTGCCGCTGCACAGGCTTTTGAGAATGCGGCGCAAATTTTGATCTCTCATCACCCCAATCAGGCGGCACAAGCTTACGATGGTGCCGGGTACGCCTTAAATCAGGCAGGTCATCACAATGAAGCGGCACAAGCTTACGATCAGGCAGCGCAGATCCTTAGCCAAGCTGGTAATCATAGTGAAGCTGCAATTGCATACCAACATGCCTCAACGGCTTTGAGTCAAGCAAATCATCCCAATGAAGCTAATGCAACTTCCGATATGATGAAGGCCGAATTAGACCTCAGTGCCGGTCATCTCAATGAAGCCGGGCAAGCTTTCAGTAATGCCGCGCAAATCTTCAGCAACGCCAATCATCATAATCAAGCCGCAGCCGCTTACGAAAAGTCCGCGCAAGTCTTCAATGAAGTTATTGAGGGTGGGGACAGATCAGGTGAGGCTTGGGAAAATGTGGCGCAAGCTAACAGTAATGCAGCGCATGCCTACATGGCAGGTGGGCATGTTGACAAAGCTATGGAGGCCTTTGAAAGTGCTGCAGCAGATTTCAATACTGCAGCGGCAGCTTTTTCTGCCTCACATGATCCTGCCGATGCTGCGGCAGCCTATGATAAGGCCGGTGTAAATTTCCAGTTGTCCGATCATTTCAACGAGGCTGGGATAGCTTACGAAAATGCCGGAGCCGCTTTTACAACAGCCAAGTTTCCCGACAAGGCCGCGCAAGCTTACGAAAATGCTGCCGGCAACTACAACTCGGTTATCACCGTGGATGGTATCACGTCAGGTGAGGCTTATGCGAATTTAGCCCAAGCTTACAGTTTGGCGGCAGCAGCTTACACGGCAGGCAAGCACCCTAACCAGGCTGCGACAGCAAACGATAATGCTGCGGCAAGCTATAACAACGCTGGTGCCGCATTCCATGATCCCAACAAGGCAGCAGGTGCTTATGAAAACGCCGCAACGGCTTTCACGGCAGCGCACCATCCTAATGAAGCCAAGACAGCTTTTGAAAATGCGGCAACAAACTACAAAGACGCCGCTGATGCGGACATAGCAAACCATCATCCAAATGAGGCAGCGGCAGCTTACGAAAATGCAGCAACAGCATTCTCAGAAGCTGGTCATAACAATAAGGCAGGGGCAGCTTACGACAGTGCCGCGCAAGCATTCACGACAGCTGGTCATCACAATAAAGCCGCCGCAGCATATGAAAGTGCAGCAGGAGCCTACAGTGCCGTTGTTAACGGTGGAGACAAATCAGGTGAGGCGTGGCAAAATGTAGCCCAAGCATACGAGAGCGCCGCATTAGCTTACGCGGCAGCCCATCATCCTAACGAGGCCAAGGCTGCTTATGAAAACGCGGCAACAAACTTCGTAGCCACTGCCGGTGCCTACCTGGCAGCAGGTGATTATGCCAAGGCAGGGGCCGCTTACAATGAAGCGGGCACGTCATTTGCCTCGGCCGGTCATCCCAATGAAGCAAAAGCTACCTCTTATCTTGGTCAGGCGGAGTCCGATCTTGCTGCTGGTCATCCGACAGAAGCCGGGCTGGCATTCAGTAGTGCCGCGCAAATTTTCAGCCAAGCCAATCATTACAATCAGGCTATAACAGCTTATGGTGAGGCGCAAGCTGCATTCACTAAAGCCGGTCATACCCATTTAGCTGATGCCGCCGGACAGATGCAGTACGGTGAGCAGTATATAGCTCAAGAAGGAATGGGTCCAGGAGCACAGCAACAGTTTGCCTATGCCATAAGTTACTATCAGACGGCAGCGCAAAGAATGGAAGGCAAAGGTGATTATAGCCAAGCCGGACAAGTCTGGATGGAGACAGCATATGCCTGTACTCTAGCCGGGCAGGATGCCACTGCCTCTTACACTAACGCAGCGCAAGACTTCACCAAGGCTGCGACTGCTGCAAGCACCAGCCATCCCAATCAGGCAGCAGCTGATTACGAAAACGCCGGCAATGCTTATGAAAGTCTTGGCCATTTCAATAAAGCAGCAGCAGCTTTTCAAAGTGCAGCTGTGATTTACAACAATGAGCACAATTGGGAGAAAATGGCTGAAGCGCAGAACATGGAAGGCAAAGCATACTCTGATGCGAAAAATTATGCGCTGGCGGCCAATCAATTTAGTTATGCAGCAGTCAATTTTTTGAAAGCTAACGACTATGAAAATGCAGGAAAGGCCTTTGAAAGTGCAGGCAATGCTGAAAAAAGTGCCGGACATCCCAACCAAGCAGGAAATGCTTTTGAAAGTGCAGGCAATGCCTTTGAAACTGCCGGTCATTTTAATCAGGCGTCCGCCGCCTATGGCAATGCAGTAAGCAGATATAACCAGGCAGGTAATTCCTTTGAGGCAAAGACAGCCGGCTATATGCAACAGGCGGAGCAGGATTTAGCCAACAACCAACCAGCAGACGCAGCAAGTAATTTTGCCAAGGCGGCATATCGCTTTGAAGAAAGATCGCATTATGAACGTGCAGGGGCAGCCTATGAAAGCGCAGGCAATGCCTATCAAAGTGCAGGCAAGCACAATGAGGCAGCTCAAGAATACAATCAGGCAGCAAATGCATACGTTGAGAATGGCAATTTCAATCACGCAGCAGATGCCTATGGAAAAGTAGCGACAGCTTATACAGAAGCAGGGCATCCCCGTGAAGCAGAAGCAGCCGGCTATATGCAACAAGCCGAGCAATCTTTGGCTACCAATGAACACGCACAAGCGGCACTAGATTTTGCGCAAGCAGCGAGTGCTTATCAAAGTGCCGGTGATACTAATCGAGCAGCATCTGCCTACCAGCAAGCAGGACACTACTACAAACAAGTTGGTGATTTGTATCGGGCAGGAGAAGCTTACGAGGGTGCCGCGCACAACTCAACTGGTGTTGAGCAACAGGGCTACTATAAGGAGGCAGCCGACAACTTCTTTCAGGCCGGCAACAACTACTCGTCCAGTCAACCCATTCATCCTAATAAGGCCGCAGCTGCCTACGAAAGCGCAGGTAAGGATTATCAAAACGCCGGCAATCACAATCAAGCAGGCAATGCTTTTAGTTATGCAGGGAAGTATTACTTACAAACATGTCATTTCAACACTGCCGCTGCCGCTTTCGAGAGTGCCGGCAATGCATACCACGCTGCATCTGAGGGACCGTATGCTACCCAGGATGAAAAATCAACGGCAGCTTATTACTATGATTCGGCAGGAAGCGCCTATGACAGTGCCGGACACTTTAATAAAGCGGCAGCAGCCTTTGGTCAAGCAGCAAGCAATTATGCACAAAATCACCCTAATCAAGCAAAAGCAGCTAGCGATATGCAGCAAGGAGAACTAGCTCGAGCCAACGGGGATCCCAATAAAGCAGCCAAGGACTTTATGGCGGCAGCAACAGGCTTCCAGTCAGCAGGTGAAGCATCGTTTGCCTATAACTGTGCTGGAAATGCTTATGCATCTGCCGATCACTTTAATGAAGCAGCAGCTGCTTACGAAAAAGCTGCGGGACTGGCCGAATCGACTGCCGACTTAGGACAAGCATACGAGAACGCCGGAAATGCTTATGCAAGGGCCGGCCATTTTAATAAGGCAGCAGCAGCCTATGGTAATGCAGTGGAAGCCTATCAAAGTTCAGGAGATCAAAGTACGGAATTTTCCAATTTAACTAAGGCGGCCGGCTACATGCAGCAGGGCGCGCAAGCCAGGGTCAATGATGATCCGACCCAAGCAAGAGATGCGTTCAATAAGGCAGCACAGGCTTATGAAACGGCTGGTGATTCCTCTCAGGCAGTCGCTGCCGGTAAATTGGCGTCCGAGTGCCCACCGGCTTGATGCTTCACAGATTTTCCACAGGAGTAGAGTACGTTTCTTAGTAGGCGCAGGCAAAATGGGACCTTTGGGAGAGGTATGTTTTTATGTCTCGGAAAAATAACAAGAAGGGTAAGGCAAGCCCCAAGAGCAGCGTTATGTATCAAGAGTTGCCCTCGCTGGAATCTGAAACTCCTGCAGAAATGCTCAAGAGATTGGGTGGTGTGGCTGCACACGCGACCAGTGGGTCGACGAGGATACCAATTGCGCCGTCGTTGACGCCTCATGTAGGAGGAGTGCCGGACCCGACAGGAGCTGGTGCGCATTCGGTTACGACTCCGCCGGCTCATCACGAGTCAGGACATCTGGGTGCTACCCCCGATTGGCACAATCAAGTGTCTCAGGACGAAGAAGCAGCTAAAACGGCGGAAACCTCCGGTCATTATCATCAAGCAGCAAAGGACTGGGATGCCGCCGGAACTATTTACGACAAGCATGATGTTTATAACTCCGCAGCAACAGACTATCAAAATTCGGCTACAGATTATGCAAAGGTCGGCGACAAGGCAAGTGAAGCGCAAGAGTACAACAATGCGGGAGCAGCATTTGAGGCAGCCGGACATCACGATAAGTCAGGCGTTGCTTACGAACAAGCCGGACAGGCTTACTTGGATGCCGGTCACCATAATGAGGCTTTGACGGCGTTTAATAACGCGCTGACAAATTTCAACAATATTGCTCAACCAACAGCCGTGCAATTAGTTGATATAGCTCTGGCCTACACTGGTCAAGGACGAGCTTATCAAAGCTTGGGTCATCCCAATGATGCAATTGCCGCTTTTAATTCAGCAGTGACAGACTTTCACAACGCCTCCAATGAAGTGGATACTCCCGGCACGCAGCTGTTAATGGGTTTAGCACAGGCACACTATGGTTTAGGGTTGGCGATGCAGAACTTAGGTGAATCCGGGTGCGAGAGACAGTTCGGATTGGCGGTTGAGAATTACCAGAATGCCTTTGAAGGTGACAATGCGCCCACTGTCCAGCAATGGCAAGATAGAGCTGAAGCATGTGCTCAATTGGCCATTTCTTTAGCAAACAACGGACATGAGAGTGAAGCACATAGAGCAGAAAAAGACGCAGGTATCTGCTTTGATCACGCCGCTCTCGATTTCCGCGCAGCGCATGATTACAGTAATGCGGCCCAAATGTTTGTAAAAGGAGGTCAAGCTTATAGCGAGGCCGGACTATCTTCTTTCGCTGCGAAATCCTACGAAGAGGGTGGTGTTGAATTCAGCAAAGTAGGCAATCACAATGAGGCTGCACAGGCATACGACAGTGCAGGATATCTCTACGGCACACTCGGTCAACACACTGATGCTGCACACGCTTACGACAACGCAGGAAAAGCTTTCGGCAAAGCCGGTGATCAAAATGGAGCGCAGGCGGCGTTTGACATGATGAATGGACAAAACGATCTGAGCAACAATCATCCAAATGCGGCAGCAGGTGAGTTCAACAGTGCAGCACTAATTTTAAGCGGGGCAGGTCACCACAATCAGGCTGCGGAAGCTTACGGTCAGGCAGGACAGGCCTTCAGTCAAGCCGGCCATTACAATGAGGCCGCTCAAGCCTACGGCAACGAGGCAGGAGCCTATAGCGCAATCGTTCAGGGCGGTGACACTAAAGATCAGGCTTGGGCAAACATTGGACAGGCATACACTAGTCAGGGAGAGGCTTATCTTCGGGCAGGACATTATAACGATGCTTTGACGGCCTTTAACAACGCAATGTCAAATTTCAATAACGTGCTCCAGCCGACAAATCAGGAGAATGCAGAAATGGGACTTGCGTATGCAGGTCAAGGGCAGGCTTATCAAAGTTTAGGTCATCATCATGAGGCGGTTACAGCTTTCAATAACGCTATACAGGAATTTTATTCTGTCTCCGGTGCGGAGGAAAGTTCAAGTCAGCTTTTAATGGGTTTAGCTCAAGCACACTATGGTTTAGGTCTAGCGATGCAAAGCTTAGGTGAGCCTTTGTCGAAGGTAGGGGAGCAGTTTGCTCATTCGGTAAATGATTACCTGAAAGCTTTCAAAATTGACGCCGATCCTACCGCTCAACAATGGCAAGATCGAGCTGAAGCATATGCTGGTTTAGGGCAGTCTTTTGTGAAAATGCCGGATCATAGCAGTGAGACTCTAAGGGCATTTAGAGACGCAGGAGAATGTTATGACCACGTCGGTTCTGATTTCAATACTAATCATGTCTACAAGGATGCCGCGCAAGCGTACGAAAATGCGGCAACATATTACGGCAAGGCTAACGAACCTGACTCTGCAACGAAGGCTTGGCAGAATGCCGGTAGTAACTTTATAGAAGCGGCCAAAGATCAAGATCAAAGTAACTCTCAAAATGGTCAAAAAGATTTGCAAGACGCCTACAATGCTTTCAAGTCCGCAGCCGGACTAGAAAGCGGAAGTGCCGCTTCTTCCACTTGGGCTGAGGCAAAGTCTCAACTTGCTGACGCTGCTGGCTACTTTGCCGGCACAACGCCACCTGATACTGAGCGGGAGAAATTAGCCAAGCAATTGGCTTCTCAGTGTCCGCCCACTTAGTGACGATACGAGATGACATAACACGAAAAGGGATTTTAAGAGAGGCAAGATTTTATGGCAAGGAAGAATAATAAGAAGGGCAAGGACAATCGCAAAGGAAGTGTTGTCTATCAAGAGCTGCCATCTATACAGTCTGAAACTCCTGAAGAAATGCTCAAAAGATTGGGCGGTGTGGCAGCCCATGCAACCAGCGAGACAACGAAGATACCTATAGCACCGCCGCTGACACCTCATGGAGGAGTGCCGGATCCAACGGGATCTGGTACGCATCACGAATCAGCTCACGGCTCTGGTCCGAGTTGGCAGGAACAAGCACATCAAGATGAACAAACGGCACAAAAGGAGGAAGCTGGCGGACACTATCATCAGGCAGCACACGAGTGGGATAGCGCCGGTAATATTTACGAGAATCATCAAGTGTATGATTCTGCAGCAAAAGATTTTCAAAACTCTGCAACAGATTATGCTCATGTTAAAGACACCGCAAACGAGGCTCACGAATACAATAACTTAGGACTTGCTGAGGCTAATGGTGGTCATCATAATGAGGCGGCTGCCGCCTATGACAATGCGGGACAATTATTGAGTGGGCTTCATCACTACAATGAAGCAGGTAGTGCATACAACAATGCGGCAATAAACTTTAGTGATGCGCATCACAACAACGAGGCTGCTGAAGCCTACAACAATGCAGCGCTAAACTACAGCGCGGTGGTTAATCTCGAAAATAACAATTCGGCTCAAGCTTACGATAACGCAGCGCAAGCCTACGCAAATGCCGGGGCGGCTTACACAGCTGCAGGTCATCATAATGAAGCTGCGCAAGCCTACGAGGGTGCAGCGCTTTACTTTAGTGGGGCGATAAATGTTGGCGGCGCCTCATCAGTACAGGATTATAACAATCTGGCGCAGGCTTATGAAAATGCAGGGGTCGCCTTTACTGCTGCCGGTCATCCTAATCAGGCAGGTCAAGCCTATGTAAATGCAGCAAACAACTATTCTGTGGTGGTAAATATACTGGGTGATAAATCAGATCAAGCCTATGAAAATCTAGCGACAGCTTACAATAACGCTGGTCAGGCTGAGAGTGGCAACTATTACACTGCCAATGCGGCCACCTATTTCAGCGACGCTGCGCAAATATTCAACAATTTGCACCATTACAATCAAGCTGCACAAGCATACGAAAATTGTGCCAGCTTTTTGAACAACTATTATTCCTCTGGTGGGCTGCCAGGCACGCACGTTTACATTGCTGAAGCCTACGCTGCTGCAGCACAGGCTTATGACAATGCCGGACATAACAACAAAGCAGAAGCAGCTTACGAAAATGCGGCGACAGCTTATGCGCAAGCGGGTGCGAATGCAAACAACAACCAAGACCCACTTGATGCAGCAACGTACTATAGTGATGCTGGAAAATGTTTTAGTGAGGCGCATCATTACAACAAGGCTGCAAGTGCTTATGAAAACGCAGCAGGCATTTTAAGCAATGTGTTTAATTCGGGTGCCGGTGATGGCAATACACTTGATGGAATTGGAGCAGCCTATTATGGTGCAGCGCAGGCTTATGCTAATGCTGGACATCTAAACAAAGCACATGAAAACTATGAAAATGCAGCTTCCAATTATGTTGAAGCCGGCACCACCTACCTAAGTGGTTCAGCAGCTGCAGGTGCGTTTACGCAGGCAGCGGAAGCCTATAACAAGGCCGGCGACACGGCCAACGCGCAAAAATATGGAACAGAAGCGGCGCAAACCTGGGAGAGTGTAGCTCAAGCTGCTATTCAGCAGGCACAAGGAAATGATTATGGCTTACCCAGCCAATCGCAGGCAGACTATGGAAATGCTGGGCAGGCATATTTGATGGCTGGGCAGGCCTTAACTGCTGCCGGCCATCCCAATCAAGCAGCGCAAGCCTTCGAAAATTCTGCACAGAACTTCAGCAATATGATCAATTTACCTGGTGTACCTGGAGGGATGCCGGCTACTCCGACAATATATAACGATATAGCTTCTGCTTATGCCGGGGCAGCAAGTGCTTATCTGCAAGGCAATCATCACGACAAGGCTGGTCAATCTTACGCTGATGCAGGCTCCAACTACAGTCAAGCAGGACACCCCAGTGAAGCCACGCAAGCATATGAGAATGCAATCCAGCAACTTAAACAGACCAGCGATCATAACGCACTCGGACAGGCTTACGATGGATATGCGCAGCTCTTAAATCAAGCCGGTCATTATAATCAATCCGCGCAAAATTATGATAACGCCGGGCAGCAGTTTAGCCAGTCAGGTCATAACAACGAGGCGGCGGCTGCTTACGAGAATGCCGCGCAGCTATATAGTCAAGCCGGCCATCACAATGAAGCAGCGGCTGCTTACGAAAATGCCGGGACTGCTTACATGGCAGTTGGACATCATAACGAAGCGGCAGCTGCATTTGAGACTGCAGCACAGGACTACGCAAATGCCGGTCATCACCATGAGTCTGGAGAGGCTTATGAAAAGGCTGCAGCAGCCTATGAAGCAGCCGGTCATTACAATAAAGCCGGTGCTGCTTACAGTGATGCCGGTGCTGCTTTTATGCAAGACGGACATCACAACGAAGCAGCTTCTGCTTATTACGATGCGTCACAGGCCTATAGCCATATAATCTGGCAGGGACACAAAACAACAGAGGCCTGGGACAATATTGCGCAAGCCTATAACAATCAGGGCTCTGCGTTAATGGCGGCAGGACACCACAATGAGGCAGCTGCTGCTTACGAGAATGCGGTGTCGAATTACGACAATGTGGTTTTTGGTGGTGACACGTCCGCTCAGGCGTACAATAACATAGGGCAAGCATATGAAAATGCCGGAGCGGCCTACGCAGCAGCCGGGCACCACAACGAAGCGGCCAATGCCTATAGTTGTGCGGCGTCGAACTTCGCTACTGCTGTCAATGCATTAGGTCAGGCTGCAGCTGAAGAGGGTGCTGGACAAAACTATAGCCTTGCCGGTCATCATAATGAGGCGGCAAATGCTTTCAACTTTGCGGCAAATTTATATCAAAGCAACGATCATTTTCATAAAGCAGCCGAGGATTTTAACAATGCAGGGAAAAATTGGCTTGCCGTAAATGATAATCGTGATGCCGCGCCAATGTTCTGGAGCGCTGCACGCTGCTTCATGGATATAGCGCAGGCTGATCAAATTGCAGGACATCACAATGAGTCTCTGGCAGCCTATAATAGTGCGGCGATAGCTTACAATAGTGCGGCAACGGCATATGCTGCAAGTGGTGGCACATCCGAAGCAGCGCAGACTTACAAGGATGCGGCCGAGGCTTATCAAAATGCTGGTCATTTGCATAGTGCAGCACTGGCCTACTACAATGCGGCAAATAATTATGTCGGTAAGGGGGACAAGCAAGATGCAATAACTGCTGCTACAAATGCGGCAAATATTTATTTGCAACTTGCCGGTTCAGATCCAAGCGGAAAGGGCGAAATAGAGCAAGATTTGCAATACGCCAATAGCGCATGGCAGGTTGTAGTCAATAACACCGGAACGGCAGAGGCTATTTCTGCTTGGAGTAAAATGGCTCAGAGCTTTGAAACGGTGGCAAATACGCTGCATAGTAAAAGTGACGATAAGGATGCCGAGAGTGCCTGGGGTTTTGCGGCGCAAGCGGTTCAACAAACTGCCCAACTTTACAGCAGCGCCGGTCATAATAATGAAGCTATAAAGGCTTACCAAAGTGCCGGGCAGCTATACGCTCAAGCTGACCAGCGTTGGGATTCCGCAAGTGCTTATTATGGTGCAGGGCAAGTCTATGGCACCATAGCAAGCAGTGACCTGCAGGATAAGAACTCAGGTCAGGCGGTAACTGCTTATATGAATCAGGCAAAACAATTTTTGAGTGCTGCTGAAGCTGACCCTCAATTCTCTGATGGTAGTGGGAATGACATGGCAGCTTTAGCCAGTGGAGCTTTTACTTCTGCGGCAAACTGCGTAACAAGTCTAAATGCTAAGGAAAACATCTGGTCTGAGGCACAAGTATATTTTATAGGCGCAGCAAATAGCTTGATACAGTGTGCAGAAAATAATGGCAGCGACAAGGCGAATGAATGGAATCGGCCTGACAGGTATCTTGACGAAGCCTACTCGATGTTTACAAATCTTGCTAATTTGGCTGCTGCTAATCCTACAGGATGGCCCAGTTATAGCACCCCAAAAGGCATTTGGTATCAAGCATCTAGTGAGCTTCTCAATGCCAGTACCTGGTTCGCTAACAATGGTGATGTAGATCATGATCCCAACAATCCTGCAGCCTACGCAAATAATCTTTCCGTTCAAGCAGAACAAAATGCTCAAGGCTGACATCAGTGCTTAGGTAAGTACATTAATCGTTATGTAATATTGAGTCCAGGACATGATCAACTCTTGCGTTTGTTTGCGCTGTAAATAGCCGTCTCTGGTGCAGGTAGACTTCTTTTCGTTGATCGTCTATTGGAGCTTAGCAAGGCGTTACCTGGCATAACGGAACGGCAGTCTACTATGCCGCCAGAATTCCAGAGATATTTCATTGGCCGTTGCCGTATATTTTTGACCATTTGTGGACCTGTCAGTTGTTTACCTACATGACACTGTCCATTGAATTTTCCATGTTTTCGCTTATCTGGTTTCCGCCCGTGGGTGCTGTTATCTGCCGTTGTATTGCACTTGGGTATGGATGCGTTGCTGAACATTCCGCTGTTTCAATGGACGATGCTGACCGCCTTTATTTGTTTCTGGGAACCGGCAAGTTGTGAACGGTTAATAAATAGGCTTATATCCACGAAGTTTCCACGTAAATTAGCTACGCTTATGTATGGACTAAAGTAAGGATGGGGGTGAAAATAGAAAGCATGAATACTGCAAATTCAGTCAAGATTTCCTTGCTTCTAGTAATATTGGTACCGTTGTTTAGCGTGCCGGTCGACGCTGCGCCTGTAGTAGTTCGCACGCATCCAATAACCGGACGGCCGATACACCACCGCATCGGTCGCTTTGGCGTGGCTTCACATAGAATAGGTCACCCTGTCACCAGCATCGAAAGCCGAATAGGCACCCCGGCTCAGGCTGTTAATATACTCAATTCGACTTTGACTAATCGCATTGATAACAGATCAGTTGTCGAGCATGCATATCTAAATAGCATTAATGAGCGTTTGACAATTGAACGACTCGCACCATCCTTTTCCAGCAGACAGGAGTCCGGCAAGAATGATCTTTTAACCGGCAAGGATAGGAATTTAAGAACCGATATCCATTCTAAGGAAGCCGCAAAAAACATAGCAAAGAGTGTTGAAAGTACACTCGGCACGGCATTGGCAGGCAATGCCGGACAAAGCAGTGGTACTACGTCTGCTGATGGTGGCAATTCAACAACTGCTGCCGGTGATGGATCCGGTGGCTCAATGGGTTATTCCGGCGACACTCCCGACGAGTTGAGTCAGGAAAGAACACGTATTGATGGCGATAAAATTCACATGGGACAAGGAAGTGTGCTTGTCTCTTATGAGAATAAGATTTCTGTGCAAACACGTCTGGCGGAAATTCGTTTGGCACCTTTAGCTTGCGTGTTTATCGTGCAGTTTGGTGATGATGTTGCTATCTACAATCTCGGCGATAACCATAAAGGTGATGTCACTGTTGTTTTGAACAACAAAGAATCGCTAGCGGTACCATTTGGACATCAATTGGTTTTGAGTGCACAACAATCAGAGTTTGCCAAAGCCAATCCCAGTGAAAAAATACAGTGCGATAAAGTTCATCACTTGGGTAGACGCCAAGGTGTCCATGTGTTTGACGCAACATATTCGCCAATTTCTGCTTTAGATAATGCACCACAACTTGATTCGCTGCTTACGTCTGAAAGTCCGCAGGACAAACAGACTATGAATCGCATGTTCAAATCAATGGCCGCACTGCTTGCTGTGCAGTAATTAGGTCTTGAAAATGCCCGATCGACATGAGACCATTCTTATGATTGTGGGCGCAAAAGTATATCGGGTATATATCGACGAGGGGCGCATTGCTATCTCGACCCATCAACATTGAAAGACCGGCTACCAATTTTTTGGTGGCAACATTTCTCTGTTTGTTTTGTGGACATGCTGCTTCAGCGCAGACTACTGTATTGCCTACTGAGCTTGTTCCAATTCCTGGTCATGGTGGAGAATCTCAAACACCGTTTGCCCATGATATGCAACTTCGACTTTTCCAAAAGTTGCCGTCTCAATTTTATTTTTCTTCGAGTACTGAGTCGACATTTCGTATAGAGACAAATCCTTTTCAATTTCCTCCGAAGAAGACAATTTTGCAGCAGGAGGTTCCTCCCGGCACTCTATTTGCTGATATGGATCCTTCTGATCAACTGCAAGTGTTGAGGATGTTGAGTGAAGTCAATTCTTTCGACAACGTCAACCGTATCAACCCTAACTTGACCGCTGGTTGGGCGCCGACATCCAACCTACAATTCTTCGTTAACTACTTTTTCCTGCGTGATTCGCTTATTAGCAATTCCGTGCTCAATTCAAATACTCATTCGATAGGACCGGGCGTTCAATACAACATCAATTTTGGTAAGTACACCTTGCAGCCTCAATATCAAATGCGCGAATTATGGCAGACAGGTCAGCCCGGAGTCTTTGACTTATTGCCGGCTATGACTTTGCAAAGACAGATGACGCCGAATTTGATTGTCTATCTGAATGCTGTATTGCAAGTCCGTTTTAAAAATGTCCTCGGCGGACCTATGCGTGAGCTTGATCCTTTCTATACGGCAGGAATGTATTACCAAAAAGGTGGCTGGTCTTTCTCAGCTACAGGCACCTTTTTGCAAAACTTCCGCGAACCATTTGGTCGTAATGCGTTGATACCAGTCAATAATGATTCAATAGTTTTGGATTTTGAATTAGACAGGCAAGTTAGTAAACGACTGCCCGGTTTGGTTTCTGTTATCCGCGCAGAACCTGTATTCAACTTTGCATCGAAGGGAACACCCGGAATTTCCGGCATCGACTTTCGACTTTATTACGGCTTTCGCCTTTCCATGTCTAAGCCGCCTTTGACTGCCACCATTCAGCAGTTGAAAGAGAGATACAAGCCTCGGAAGCCGACACAGCAACAACAATCTTTTATCCCAGCACCAATCGTCCCGGGTCCGACGCTGTTAACTGCGCACGGGGTTATGTAGATTCTTTGTCGAGCCTATGCGCTGGCTGATTTGGATTTCTTGTCGTCCGGGAAGTGGTTTTTCATCGTTACTTCCGGGGTGCCCGGCGGAATATAGGCGTACGGTCGTCCATTTTCCATGTAAGCATGAGCAGGAGTCCCTACTAAATTGCCGTTTTTGTCGTAGTGACAATTAGTTAGACAATTGTAGTAGGGGTTTTGACCTTTAGTTGGCTCAAGATAAACAGTGTTTGGGGTATTCTTCTCACCCTTGTGCTCGCGGGGATCATAGCCTGGCGTGAAGCGCACCATTAAAGGTTGTCCGTTGAAGGTGCCGGTGCAATAGGCTTGTTCATTGGGTCCGAGCGCTCGAGATTCAGGTGGCGCTTGGGCCAACAAAGCTTCCTGATAGTCTTTGCTTGTCAGACTTTGCAGGAATGAAGTCAAATTACTTCCATCCCCTTGCAGTTGGGTATTTTGTTGGTCACCCTTGTCGAAGTTTTGCTCAGCCTTATTCTGCCTGTCGTGTGACATTAAAGATTCTCCCGTCGTTCAGCCTAAGTAGATATACCCAGGACGGACAGGTTCTGGACAAGTCTTACCTTGGGTATAGGACAAGGATGGCTAGCTAACTTTGATTTTCATGGATCATGTGTTGCCTGTGTGCAATTGATCGAGCCGTTCGGCAATCCACATTTTGATTACTGATTGTCGCGTGACGCCAAGTCGGTTAGCTTGCAAATCCAATGCATTAACGACCCATACCGGAAAATCAACGTTGACTCGTTGTTGCTCATGTCCAGGACGTCGTGCTTTTGACTTGTCCAGATAAGCAGAAATATCTTCGCCGCTATCAAATTTTTTATCGAGGTCTTTAGCTTTCATAGAGTTCTTTCTCTTCTTTTCTTGATCGTCTTACGGATATGAGTCTTATTTTTTGAAGTCTAAATGAGAAGAATGCCGACCAATGTTTATTATCAATTTTCCCAATCATTAGATGTCTTGGTTCGTCATCACTTCGAGCTGGTAATTCAAATCTATCGGGATCATCCCAGATCTGCTGGGCTCCAACAAAATCGATTCCATGCTTTTCTTTGTTGGATTGACTCTTTGCGGGATCAAATTCGAAGTCCACGCATATATTATACCTTGGTTATCCTTAAAGGGATAGAAAAGATATAAATACAGGACAATTTCGAGAATTATGGACCATTTCCAGACTTGCGTGCTTTTTCTTGGTAGGGACCATATCCTGGCAAAACCAGAGCCTGTCCTAAATGGAAAGGTTGAGCTTCGCTGAATTGAGGCTGAATTATGAAATTGCCTTGCTTATCGATATAACCCCAGAGACCAAAGGTTTTTGCCGGCGCCAATCCTTCAGAAAAGGACATTGCATTATCGAATTTGCAGGGAATTACTTGTTGCCCTTTCTTGTCCACATATCCGAATCGATGTGGTGGATATTCATCTCTGACAGGTTTTAATCCATCGGAATAACTAGATGCTAACAGTGTTTGAAAATTTCGACCGCGAAGTTTTTGAGGTTTGGATTGGGAAAGTACATGCCCAGTCTTATCTATACCATTCATCCGAACCAATCGCCGGCCTTTGGAATTCAATGCATCTTTCAAATAGTGATATGTTCTTTGTCACGCGGAAGAAGTATTCAGGTACCCACCAGGCTGTGATGCTGATGAGAATTGCAATTGGCAATATCATTAATACAGACAATTTGGCATAGAGTTGAAGTGTGGACACCACTTTGTAATCGCCCGTCAATAAGTTATCGGCGCGTGCGAGAATTTCTGCCTTGTCTTTGGCGGACACTGCATCTGTTGTTACTTTGCGTTCTATTGTTTTAAGCCAATGGTCGTACCAGTCGCGAGCCATGTGGTTTTGCCTTTGGATGGATATGTTTTTCAATGCCAAAAGCGAAGGCATTAATGAGTCATCAAAATAACCATAGGTATTGATGTAATTGGATAAGGCGAATTTGTATTTTGTCTCCGCATCAGCAGTATTGCCACGTCTAAGTGCGACATTGCCTATTGCAAGATACATATTGCCAAGCCATGGATTGCAATTGCCCGGGAAAATTGATTCGGCCCTTATTGCCGTCTTTAAAAGTTCGTATGCTTCTAAAAGTTTGCCGCGTGATTCATTGGCTTTGGCTGATTGTTGATACCAACCGGGCACTTGTCGAAGAAATACGGCAGGTAAAAAAAGAAGCACGAAGCCTATACCGAAATATGTATCTGTTATTGCTGCTGCAAGGAAGGCACAAAGGAAGTTCTGTTTGCGTAGCCAAACGAGAGTTGTAGATTGAAAAAGGATCAGTTTCAGATCATTAGTAAGTAAAACATTGAGACTGGCAGTGTGGCGTTCCAAATTTTCCAGTACACTGAAATCACCATGAGGTACGCCGACTATTCGCATTATTAGTCCGGAGTCACCAAAGCTTGGGTCGACTCCTACTAGAGACAGACCAAGTAGAGTCATTAATAACGCATCTGTACAGCAGCGTCCAAAACTTCCCCAGCGCACGATGTAGCGAAGAATCAGCGATTTACCCAAGACAATTACGGGAAGAATCAAAAACCACGTGGTCATCAGTCCCTGCACCCAATTGTGTAATTGTCTACTTTCTGCAGCGAAATATGCTTCGTGCAGCCAGAAGTTGACTAAGAATGGCAGCGCAGCCAACGTGCAGTCGCGAAGCAATAATGCGTAGTTGGTTTTCAGCCCCTCTTTTGATCTGTAGTGTTTTATCAATAGCTCCAAAAGACCTACAAAAAGAATGCACATCTTCCAGAATCGTCTTGAGTAAATAAGCACCCCGCAACTGCCGGCCATGAGAGCCGCGGTGAACCCAACAGATAAGGTACTCAGCAATGGTTTGAGATTGATCTTGAAAAGATCTGCCGCTGCTGCACTTAAAACAATGCATGTTGGCAGAGTGAGGCATGTTCTTACGACTTCGTGCAATACCATTGCGTTGATACTGCAGGTAATCCAAAATCTATAGGTGATGGCATTCATAAGAAGCGATGCTATGAATGCTTTGCGCCCCGGTACTTGAGCGAATGATCTAATAAGGACAGTTTGTAGTGCTGTTGTCGTTAGACACAAAATCGCGCCATTTACTATAGACGAATTGTCCAAAGGCAGCGACGCGATAAACACAGGCAATAGAGCTAAATTGGCAAATACAATTACCTTGCCAATGCGAATGCTTCTGGTTGGACAGCCAATGATGCGAATGATAGCTATCCAAGCAAATGAAAAGAGTAGAGCTAAGGAGGGGTAGAGAATCAAAGATGCGCCTCGCTAGGCAACTATGATGTAGTTGCTATAGACGTAATTGCTTGCCTAAATATCTTTATGCCCAATTAGCTGACAGCCAGTCCCTATGCCGCTTTCAATTTCTCTAAGGCAAGCGAGACTGAGCCAATTGTCAAGTTGTTTTATAATTTAAGGCGCTGAAAGCAGGGCAGTAACCGGATTCGCGGTGTGGGAGGCTTATGAGTTTTCGTCGTTTCTTTTGTTGTTTATTGTTGGTCGGGCTTTTGCTATCCAACAATTTGCCGTTTGCCTTAGCTGCAGTGTCAGCTGAGAAAGGCGCGGCCAACAAAAATGCGCCAGTACCGACTGTCGTAAGCAAACCAGTCCGTCCGAGTTTTGTCGAAAAGTATTTGTTTGCCGGCAACTTGGCTGAAGGTGAAAAGGCAATCGATGCTGAATTGAAGCGCAGACCAAAAGATGATCAATTGCGATTTGGTTTGGCAGTCACGCAATTCTTGTTGGCAGTTGAGCATTTAACACAAAGCTTTTACAAGTACGGCATGCGTGACAATCTTGGTGGTGGCATGAATGTGCCATTTCTTCGCTTGCCGGTTGGCGGTAATCCTAATCCGGAAACTTTTGCCTATACAAATGCCCGCAGCATATTTGAAATGTTCATAGGCAAATTGGAGAAAGCCAATGCAACGCTTGAAGGCATTAAAGATCCCAAAGTGAAACTGCCTCTGCATTTTGGTTTAATTCGTTTTGATGTAAATGGCAATGGCAAGTGTGAGCAAGATGAAGTGTTGTGGAAGCTCTTTGCTGATTTGACGCACAACTACGAAATGCAATTGCAGAAGGCCGAGCAATTTACGATTACTTTTGATCGTGGCGATGTGCACTGGTTGCAGGGCTATTGTCATTTGCTTTCGTCGTTCTGCCAAATTTATCTGGCTTACAACACCAAAGAAATGTTTGAATGCACTGCTCATGTTTTCTTTCAGAAGGTTGATACTCCCTATACATTTCTAAATACCGGCAAGCATATCCATGCTTTGCGCGGCAGTGATCTGGATGTTGTTGATCTCGTCGCTATCATTCATTTGATTCGCTGGGATATTGCTGAGCCTGAGAGAATGGCTTCTGCGCTGCACCATCTTGAAGGAATGGTTGGACAGAGCAAGGCAATGTGGACGAGCATCATGGCCGAAACCGATGACGACCATGAATGGATACCGAATCCATTGCAAACTGGTGTTATTCCAAATGTGCATGTGACCAATGAAATGGTCACTGCTTGGTTGGATTTGATGGACAAATCGGATCAAGTATTGAAGGGCAAACTGCTATTAGCCTTCTGGCGTGGTGGCGATGGCCGTGGCGTCAACTTGCGCAGGGTGTTTCTTGAGCCGACAAAGTTAGATTTGGTCTTGTGGGTGCAAGGACCAGCTGCCGCTCCATATCTGGAGAAAGGCGAGACGACCAAGATTGAAACCTGGCGCAATTTGCAGAATGCCTTTGGTCATTCATTCCCAGGTTTTGCTGTCTGGTTTAACTAACTGATCGACTAGTTAATCAACCAACTAGCGCAAAACTACTTTTATATATGACTGGGCAATGCCCTGCAATTCTTTCTTGCTTGCTCCCGAGCGAGATCTAATGGAAATGCCGTGAAGAGTAGTCGTCATCAGTCTGCCGGCTGAGCTTGGGTCTAGGTTGGCGCTTAACTCGTCGGCATGTTTTTCAAGAACGCGCGTGAACAATGCATCTGCTGATTTGATCGAGTCAGCAAGTTTTGCCTGTATCACTTCCGACTCACAACATTCTTCGCTTAGGAGGCAGGCAATCATGCATCCAGGCGGGTTATCGTCGTTGACTATTACTGACAGCATTGAATTGAAAAATGTCGGTAGACCCTTTTGCAAATTCTCAGCGACGAGCAATTTCTTCATTGGGCCGGATAAGTGTTTTTCTTTATAACGATCAATCGCTGCTAGAAATAGCCTCTCTTTGTCGCCGAACGCGGCGTAGAGGCTTGGCCTATTAATATCCATTGCTTCCGTAAGGTCATCCAGTGAAGTTCCGCGATAGCCCAGGCGCCAGAAAACCAGCATTGCCTCATCCAGCGCGCTGTCAGTATCAAACTGTCTTGGTCTACCCTTACTCATTTTTAACCGATCAGTACAGAATTAATTGACATTTTACCAGATTGCGATCTATTCTGTACTGTATGGTACAGAAATGAATAAGGAGATTGAGCCATGACAGTTTTACAAGATGCAGACGTCAAAACCCTTGCTGGGGTTAACTTTACGGCAATTGATGTGGGTCCGCTAGCCGAGCTGGACTCTTATAAGCTCGAAGTGCCGGCAGTTAACAGAAAAGTCCGCGGCAAACTATTTATCAAAGAATTGCTTGGGCTGACAGGCATGCAGATATCTATGAACAAGCTACCTGCTAATGCTGCCGTGCCTTTCTACCATCAGCACAAAGAAAATGAAGAGTCGTATGTCTTTATTAAAGGCAAAGGACAGATGCAAATTGATGGACAAATATTTGATGTGCAGGAAGGCTCCATAGTGCGCATTTCCACGGGTGGGAGCAGAACCCTGCGTAACAATTCCAACGACGATCTCTACTTCCTTTGCATTCAGGCGAAGGAAAACTCACTGAATATCGATACATTTGAAGACGGCATTAAGTCCGACAAAGAAGTCGCCTGGTAGTTTTGCGGTCCTCCATCGGTTTTGAACCCAGTGCATTCTGTGCACAATTCAGGTGGAGGATTTCATTAATGAGCAAAGGATATCAAGGACACCGTGAAAGCTATGAGGAAAAAGAGTAAAGGCTATTTTTTATTGAGCTTTTCCATCAAGGCTGATAGTCCCTGCTGGTAGAAGCCCTTGATGCCACCGCTCACTGCTTGAGCTGTCTGCTCATCGAGATCGCTTAAATCCATCTCGGCTGTCCATGTGATGCGACTGCCTTTGCCGTGAGGTTCGACTCGCAATGTGGAAATCGGTTGTACAGGCAAGCCTCCAGCCATTTTATAGGTGTAATATCGTTCGCCTGTTTTGCGGTCTTCGCCCTGTCCGATCAATTCCTCGGTAAATGTTGGGGCGCCACCGTCTGCGACTAGCGAACGAATCTTGCCGTCTTCCGAAAGACTTCCTGACTGAATTCCTGGGTGCCACGGTAAGGCATCGAAGGTGCCTATCTGCTTCCAGACTTGTTTTGGTTTCATCGCAACATCGCAGGATACAGTTTCATGTTCAGGTTTTACGAGGTCGCGTTGCGCATCATTGGCGTCACATCCCATATCTCTGGAAAGAGTCTTGCGACTTTCTTCTAGGCTTTTAGTGAGTTTGCCGATGACTCTGTTTTCTTTGTCGATGGCGCCTTCGTTATATCTTTCTGCTGAAGTTAACTCATAAAGCTTATTGGTCTCCAATTCGAGAGACTGCAGACGATTGTTAACTTCGTTCAACTCTTTCGCTAGTTTAGGATCAGCTGCAACGACAGGAGATATTTGGCTTAAGTCATTGTGCATTGATTGCTCACGCGCAATCATGTCATTGACGCTTTTCGTTACGATAGTAGAATCCGGTGGAATTTCTTCGAAGCGACAGCGCGGAGTAATAGGCGGTGGATAGCATTCGACTCTACCGTTGTTCATTTGATAGTTGATATCGCTGTTGTCTTTGGACACAGCCATGACGTTTTCGCTTAATCGTTTGGATGCCGCGCATGCTGCTTCCTTTTGGTCGCCTGTCGGTTGAAGTGCGGATACCAGTTGATCGGAAAAACTTTCAGTAGCCATCTTTTATACCCCGCTAGCTAATGCCGTAATTTTCTTAAGCATTGGGCGCATTGTCTATCGTAGAAGCACCAATAAGGCGCTTAATCAAACACTACAACCGGTAATCATCGTGTATCTTTCGAGTATAATTCGGCAGTTGGAAACCATATTAAGAGTGAAAGCAATGCAAAAGAAGCCGCGCGGAAACAAGCCCAGAAGTGGGGGATCAGGTAAATCATTTGGAGGAGGCGGACGTGGACGCGGTCCCAAGTCCTTCGGTGGCAAGAGAACCGGCGGCTCCGGCAAGCCTTTCCGTTCACGTTCTGAGGGTGGTGAAGGCGGCTCCGGTAAGCCATTCCGCTCGCGCTCTGAGGGTGGTGAAGGCGGTGCAGGTAAAACCTTCCGCTCACGTTCTGGCGGTTCAGGCAAGCCATTCCGTTCACGTTCTGAAGGCGGAGACGGCGAAAGAAAATTCCGCTCACGTTCCGAAGGCGGTGACGGTGAAAGAAAGTTTCGTTCTCGCTCTGAAAGTGGTGGGAAGCCATTCCGCACGCGCTCTCAGGAAGGTGAGGGTGGTGCAGGAAGATACCGCTCGCGCTCTGAAGGTAGTGAAGGCGGCACAGGAAGACCATACCGCTCACGCTCTGAAAATGGTGAAGGCGCAAGACCATTTCGCCCGAGATCGGGAGACAAGCCGTTCGCCAATAAATTCCGCAGAGAAGATTCAGGTGACAAACCTTATCGCAATAGATTCCAGAGCGACTCCGAAGGTGATGCTCCAAGACGTCCGCGCGAGAATCGCGAAGGTCGTGAAGGTGGATTCAGCCGTGATAGAGAGCGCGGCAGTTTCAGAAGCGATCGTAGCTCCCGTCCAACTCAGGCTGAACGGAACAGAGACAATGTCAGCCTTTATTTAAGTCCTAAAATGATGGAACTTGCAGAAGAAATGGCCGGACAAATGCGCCTGCCGCTGCAAGAATACCTTGTGGGCATTCTTAAATATGCCATACTTGCTCAGGGCAAACGTCTCGGTAAAACCGACAAATACGTTGCTGAATTCACGAGCCAAAACAGAAAGAAAGTCGGCACCTGGAAAGCAGAGAAGCCTGAAGTAGAATCGGAAGAGGAAGAAGAATACGACGAGTAAGACTACGGTCTTAAGTCGATTTTGACTTCATTCTCGTCCGCCTGCTGCTAAGTACATTCCAACACTGCGAAGATGCTGGAAGTAGCAAATTGGTTCCCTTCCAAGACTAATTAGTGCTAATATCTTGTCGGTTTCCCAGAGTTGTATCTTGTAATGAGCCAAATAAAAATCGAGACAATCAAGAATGTCGATGACGCCGGGCGCGTAGCCCGCGTGCACTGGGTGACGCGCCAGAAAGCCTATGCTGACATACTTCCGAAAGAATACGTTGCTCAGAAGTCATTCAGTGATAGAGAGCGGCAGTGGTACTCGAATATTGAGAAAGCCGGGCAAGGCGATGGCACAATATGGATCGCTCAGCTAAACGGTTTTGACGCAGGCTTTGCTGCTGCCGGCGCTACAAGAGACGAAGATCTCGACGAGAAGAAATCGGCAGAACTTTACTACATCTATGTGATGCCTGACTATTGGGGTTCAGGTGTAGGCAAGAAATTATTTGATAAGGCATGCGACGAAATGCGCAGTGCCAAATTTAATGAAATTACTGTCTGGGTATACGAGCCTAATGCGTTTGCCCGTAAATTCTACGAGCGTCAGGGCATGAAGTTGACCAAGGCGACCCGACCAATCCCGGAATTTGAAACGTACAAAGTTGTCCGCTATTCGATGCCGTTATAGTCGTTTAGTGATGAACAACTACTGACTTTTCTTCACTTAAACCAAGAGACTCTTGTAGTTTCTCGAGCGAGATTTGCTTTGTCTCTGGATAGAAGAACAATACTGCCACGAATTGCAAGAGCATCATCAATCCGAAAAACGCAAACGGAACAGCACCGGACGTCTTCGCCAAAACTGGAAATACACCGGAGATAATGGCATTCATTATCCAGTGTGCCGAGCAACCAAGACTTTGTCCTCGCGCTCTAACGCGCGTAGGAAATATTTCGCTCAGATAGACCCAGATGACAGCACCTTGCGAAATGGCGAAAAACGCAATGAATCCAACGAGGAACCACAGCAACATCGCTTGATGCTGATGGGTATAGAAGACAGCCGCAACACCAAACAAGCAAAATGCTGTTCCAATTGCTCCTGTTAATAGAAGCGGTTTACGACCGAAACGATCAATTACTGTCATTGCAGCAAGTGTGCAAATCAAATTTGTCAGTCCAATCGCCACTGCCTGCAGGTCGGACGACATCTTGCTGAATCCTGCTTGAGCAAAAATATCATTGAGGTAATAGAGAATGGCATTGATGCCTGACAGTTGATTGAAAATGCCAATTGAAAGCGCCAGCAAAATAGGCTTCATGTAACGTCGGTTGAACAGTGGTTCTTTCTCTGCAAGCTTGTCCATACCGAGCGAATTCTCAATTGATTGAAGCTCTTGCTCCGGATTTTCAATACCGGTTGAGTGAAGTACGGACAATGCTTCTGCTGTGTGATTCTTGCTGACCAGCCAACGAGGACTGCGAGGAATACCGAAGAGCATCGCTAAAAAGAATATAGCTAGAATACCGGAGACGCCCAATTGCCAGCGCCATTCATTTAAACCAAATTGTTGCAAGCCAATTATGTAGTTTGAGAAATACGCCAACAGTATCCCTACAACTATATTGACTTGGAATAGTCCGACCAGTCGACCACGCCATTTTGCCGGCGCAAGTTCTGCTATGTAAATTGGACCGAGTACGGAGGAAGCTCCGATAGCCAATCCGCCGATGAAACGAAATGCAATGAGCGTCCACCAATCGAATGCAAAAGCGCAACCAATTGCTGAAACCACATAGAGCAATGCTGTGATTCTCAGCGCATCACGCGCGCCAATTTTCTCACCGGGAATGCCGGCAAACATCGCGCTAATAACCGTACCCCAGAGAGCGCTCGATACCGTAAAACCAAGAGCCGCAGCGCCCAGTTGGAAAGTCTGTGACAGCGAATTTGTCGCACCGGCGATAACAGCTGTATCGAAGCCGAACAAGAGTCCACCCAGGGCACCGACAATTGAACTTCTTAAGAGGAAAAGTGATGTATTCATTCGCAAAAGGATATCAGCCGGGCTGAACCGGCAGATTAGATAACGCCAATATAGGGACGACAAATTGGTGATTTTCAGGCTGCCGGCGGGTAATTAAGAGGTATGCCTGACATAAATAATGAAGCAGGAAAAAAGAAAGCCTCTGCCCCCGAGCAGGACAACATTGCGTCATTTGTTCAACAGTTGCCGCAGTCAGAACAAGATCGTTTAAGCCATGGCGAAGTTGTTGTGGAAGTAAAAGAATCAGGCACTGAAAAAATAGTGTTGGGAAGAATTTTGCTTGACGAGCCTGTAGAAAAAATTTGGCCGATACTTGCGAATCCTTATGAATTTAAGAATGGAATTTATCCAAGAATGCACAAAGTGGACATTCTCGAAGACAGAAAAGATCATTCTCGAATGCGCTGCTCAATTGAACTCGGCAAACTTCTTCCGGATATAGTTGCAGTAGTCGACACCGATTATGTGCAAGGCAAACGCATCGACTTTCACAAAGTCGGAGGCACCCTGAAAGGCTTAACTGGCGGCTGGACCCTCACACCACAAGCCGACGGCAAAACCGAAGTCGCCTACTGGATGAACATCGATCCCGGATTTCTAGTGCCAGCTTGGATTGTCCGCCAAGGCATAAAAATGGAACTCCCAAACACCTTGAAAGCCGTCCGCCACCGTCTAGACGACCTCCACAAAAACGGCAAACCCGCCCCCAACTGCATTCTCGCCGCCGAAATCTAAGACCTTTACAGTCTAATTAGCGCAAAAGAATCCCTACCTATAATATGGGTATATTAAATTGGACACGGAGGTGTGCCATGGCTCGTCGTCCCTTTTTCCAGCTTCACTCAGCCAAGCTGATTCTTGGTTTGGTCCTGTGTCTGGTAATTTCACTCGACGGATATGCGTATAAAAATGGAGAGTTCCCTGGAATTGGTAGTCGAAGGACCTGGAGCCAAGCAAATGTTTCGTACGACCTTGGTAATAAGTACGCCGACCAACAAAAATACGATTTAGCGATTAGAAAATATGATGAGGCATTATCGCTTTATTCGCATGATCCAAGGTATTTTTTCAACGTGGGACTTTGTCTCGTAAAAAGGGACAAATCTGGCGACATTCAACGTGCGGCATCTGCATTTAGGAGCGCAACGCAATTGGATCCGGCCAATTGGAAGTATTGGAATGGCTTAGCTACTCCATTGTTCCAACTTGGAAAATACGGGGATGCTAGGGCTGCCCTGCTTAAGTCTCTCTCCGCAGGCGCACCACAAGATGTTGTACCTCTAATCAAGGTGAGTTTGAAAGAAATAGACGATGCGTCTAAGAAGTCTCGCTAGCAGTTATAGGTGGGTTGATGTCTAAAGACGGAACAGGAAAAGATAAGCCATTATCGTCCTTTGATGCTCTTAAACGAGATGGTGGATCGGAACCATCACAAAAGTCGGTGCATGATAAGTTGGTACGTGAGACCAGCGCCATTCCTGAGAAACCATCTTTTGAAACCAAACAGGAGAAGGCTGCGCAGAGAGATTCGAGTAGCAGCTCCTCAAGTGAGAAGTCGCAACAAAAAGAGAGTAGTTCGAGTGGCGACACCAAAGCTTCAAATCAAGCTCCCGAGAAAGCTGGCGATGCCGGCAAAACTCAAGCGCCGGAAAAGCCATCGAGACCGGTAGAGCAACAGACTCAGCAAAGTGAAAGTAAGACCAGAAGTTCAGAGTCGACAGGCAAGCAATCTGAGCATATCGGTGTGTCTCAACCAGAAAGCAAAGCCGGTAAGGATACATCTGCAGGCGGACAAAGCGGTGGCGGAGACAATCCAACTGGTCGAGGCGGAGCGCAAAAAGGTGGTGACGGGGAAGCCGCGCCAAGAGAAAAAGGTCCAGCGGTAACTGCTCCGGAATCCAGAGGTGATGCCGGTTCTGGACGAGGCGGAGATCCGAAAGGAAGTTCGGATGGTCCTAAAACTTCGGATGTTCGCGCAGCCGATCCCAAGTCCAGTGACGCGCAACCAAAGTCATCAGATGTGACACGTTCCCCCGAAGCACGCACTTCGGACGGAGCCAAAGCTCCTGAATCGGTAAGAGGAAGTGATACCACCCGCGATGGCGGCTCAAGGCAAGAAAGTCCAAAAGACGTGCCTTCCAGAGGCGAAGCAAAGTCATCAGATAGCGCCAAAGAACAACCTGCTGGACGCGCAGCAGATCAAATAGTCAAATCAGCCGACGTGGCTCAAGACCGCTCGCCACGCCAGATCGAGAAAGATCCAATTGCTGCTGGAAAGCCAACGGATGCTCAAGGCGGCAAGCAACTCGAGCAAAAGATAGACAAGGGTATTGACGCGATTTTGTTGGATAGCAAACAAGTCGGAGTCGGCGGTCGCGGCGACAAAATTGATCCCAAAGATGTTCGGGGCGATGTTCGCGGAGACGTTCGATCTGATGTCGGACACAAGGTTCCGGATGCTCGATTGGACGCCGGACAAAAAGTCCCAGAAGTCCGTGGTGATGCGGGTTCTCGCATGGGCGGCGGTGGCGGAGCCGAGTCGCGAATGGACGCAGGTCGCCGTCCAGGAGAAGGTCGTGAAGGCGAAAGACTTGGTATCATCGGCGGTGACAAGGGAGTGGCAGCTGGACGTCTTGATGTCCACATTTCGGGTGATGCCGTGAAGCTTCACTTGCCGGAAAAAGGCGGTCAAGAAATTGTCTTAACCGACAAAAATACTCAGCGAAGCATGAACGATGCGTTTGGATTGTTCGACAAAAATGAGTTCAAGCAAATTGCCACAAACTTCAAGCAGCACGTTGATCTTTGGACTGAGCTTACAAGCAAACAATTCAATGGTTTGAAGGAGACAATTTCCAATGTTCTGGATGCTCCAAAAGCGGCTGCTATGAAGGAATTGAGCGCGTGGGCTCAAGATCTCAGCAAGCGTCCTGAAGTTCAACCCGACGTCCGGCAAGAGCTTGGTCACGCAGTAAAAATGCAGTTGCTCGACAACTTAAAACGCAACGATGACATCGATCGAAGACATGCTGATTTGAAAGAAAGATGCGTCAATTTACTCGACGAATTCAAGCAAATTAAGACGGATTTGCTAGGACGCGCTGAAGAAGCGGTCAAGATTGCTCGCAGCTTTTTCACGGCGCCAATTGAGCGAACCCCAGTTGTGCACATAGCTCAAGACAGTCCATCAAAAAAATTGACCGAAGCAGAAATTGACGAGTTGCTAAATGTGAGACTTCGAGAGTTCACACCAGCCAAATCCAAAGATGAAGATTCGGATAAAAACAAGGGTGAGAGCGATAAAAAGGATGAGCAGAAGGCAGCTGTTCAGCAGGCAATGCAACAAGCTTCGCACACTGTGAAGAAGGGCGAAACCATAGCCATGATTGCCGCGAAATATTGTGGCTCAGAAGAGTGTGCCGTGCTCATTGCTGAAATGAATCGCGGCGTTATCACCGCTACTTATGAGAAGGGAAGTCTCGTTTTTCATGCTCCTGAAGGCGCAGTTTTGAATATCCCTTATGACCGGGACATTCGAGAATTCAAGGAAAGAGTGCTGGGTTTGGCTGGCAATATTCCAGACGGCAATCAGTTTTGAGCCGCTTTACGACTCTTTGGCGTAGCAACATTAAACTCAGAGCATATATTTATACTAATTTCGTTTAAACGCCTGCCTTTTAGGGTAAGAAATCCGTAGGCAGGTTCAAGCGGTTGCGGAACCGTGTGAGTCAGAAGCAGGGCTAGGGTCCGAAATGGACGAAAAGCCCAGCATTTGTGCGTTTTGGGCGGTAGTCAATAAGTGACGGCAGTGAGCCAGTAAGGATAAACCTTGAAGAGTCCCGGTATCCGCGCAGTAAACATTAAATGGTTGATGAGCCTAGTGCTCAGCATCCAATTAATCGCGCCACTGGGTGTTTTGGCTCAAACTGCTCCCGACCCGACCCCAGCCACCGCGGTCGACTTGGATTTGTCATCCGTAGCCCAAACAGTGGCGGCACCTTCAAATATTGCACCCACCAACATTTTGGCAGGCGGTCAGGTAATGACTGTGTCTGCCGGACAAATGCTGACACCAGCTCAGAATGTTGCCCTGCAGCAAGTTTTGCGTACCGGAAATCAGTACCTGCAATTGAATGATGTCGGCGCAGCCATCGGCGGCGGCATTCGTATTCAGAATTATGCGACTAATGGCGTGCTCGGAAATCTTGTCATTCCTGAAGGCGTTCGCGCATCGCAAAACGCAGCGATTTTGCAAAGCTTGAATGTGACCGGTAATTTGGTCAATTCCGGTACCTTCAATCTCTTTTCCAGCAATGCCGCTATCACCGCGGCATCAGTCAATGCTACAAACATCTACAACAACACAACCGGCATCATCAATTCCACATTGCAGAGTTTGACTCTCAACGCCGTCAACAATATTGTCAACGCCGGTTTGATTTCCAGCACTGGCGCGTTGAATTTAACGGCCGGCAATTCAATTATCAACACCGGCGTTTTGCAAGGCATGACCAATATGAATTTGCAAGCAGCAACGTTGGCCAACCAAGGCACCATTGCTGCAATGATGGGCAACCTCAATGCCAACATAGCTAACGTCAACAACTCTGGTATCTTGCAAGCGATGCAAGGTAGTTTGTCCATACGTAATGCGGTTGGAAGTACTTTGAATATCAACAACGCACTCGGCAGCATTCTTGCTCGCGATCAACTGTCCTTCGCGCATATTACCGATCCGAATTACGTCAGTGGTTCCGGTCCAACTGGTGTCTTGAAATTACTGGGTGGCACGTACGGTGCCAACGAAATAATGATTGACAGTCCTAAGGGCGCAATTACTGTCGATGTAAAACGTATGGAAGGCGCAGTAAATGCAACAGGCGGAAGCGCAGCTTTCAATGTGGCAGAAGGCACTTTCAATTTGAACAACTTGCATGTCACCGGCGACCCAGTCATTTACTTCACCGGTCAAGCGTTAATTGTCGGCAGCATCAGCACGCAAGGCAATATTCTCGCAATATCTGCTCCGGCTGGTTCAATTACCGTCAACGGTTCAATTAATACGAGCCCCTTGCTTTCCAACGGCAATGGCGGTGATTTGTTGCTGTTGTCTGGTCTCAGTACAACGGTTAACAACACAATTCAAACAAGTGGACTTAACGGCAAAGGCGGACAGGTAATTATCTCCGCCAACAATACAGGTGGCGTCGCAGGTTCTGCCGGCATTACAGTGGGAAACATCAAGACAACAGGCACTATTTCAGGCGATGTGATTATCACCGGCACTGGTCCGACAGGCACAATCACGACTGGCACTATTGATACCAGCTCTACTGATCCCAATGGACGAGCAGGCAGCATTGCCATTTCAGGAGCGGAAACGATACAGATAGGCACTAGTATTTCCAGTGGCGAAGTAATGAAGACAACTGGCAATGGCGCTTACCGAAGTGGTGGCATTTTCGTATCCAGCGGTCAAGCGACCGGCACCTCAATTGCCATTGGTAGTGCGACTAATGCAAGCCCGCTTCTCGTTGGAAATGATTCATCTGTAGTTCTTGTAGCAAGCAAGGACATCCGCTTGGGAACAACCACTTACACAACAGCCACTCCGGAAACAGTCAAGACTTTCGGTGGTCTTGGTGTATTCGCTGGAACAACAACTACATTCACTGGTTTCCCTGCTGGTTCGGAAGCGGCTAATTACACATTCACTATCAAGCCGCAAGCAATTCCTACATTCACCAATGGCAGCACAACTTGGAATTTGATTCCGGGCGGTTTCCAAAAAGCTTCCGGAATTCAGTCCATTTTCACCACCGGTAATCTCGCAATAGACACCAATGGTGATAGCAGACTACTTGCTCCAATTGTTATGCCTGACATGTCTATCGGCGGCAACGTCACGGGTCAAGTTGGCTCTTCCGGAAATGCAGCTTCTATCGTCTTAGTCACACGTGGTTCAGATACAAGCCGTCTCTTCGCGCAGACAAGTATTGCTACGGGTAGTGGGTCAGTAATAAGTGCACAACCTGGATCGCCGCAACATGCGTTCGCCGGTAGCATCTATGTGGTAGGCGGCTCTGCTACGACTAAAGTGGTTACTGGTGGTACAAGCACTGGAGTCGCTTCCATAAAGGCGAGTGCAATTACCAACCTTGTTGATTCGTTTGGCGGCAATGTAGTAATCGGTACGACGACAGGCACGTTGGTTGTCCAAGGCGATATTTATGCTAGAGGCACAGGCGCTGATGCCTCGGGTAATGTCACTCTGCTTGCTCCATTTGTAGCAGGCACTGCAGCGACACCTGTATTGACTGCCGGTAACATATTTACCGATTCGTTGGTAATTGCAGGAGTCGGTACAAGTGGTGGTGCGGTTGGCGCGTATTCCGGCACCGGTACATTGACCGTAGGTAATATCAATACATCCGGTTACGGTGTAGGCGCACGTGCTGGTGATGTTTTCCTTGGTGCGGATTCGACATTGGCCAGTGTATTGCCGTTGAGCACCTCTGCCGGCATTCTGGTTGCAGGCAATATTATTGCAGCCGGTCTCAACAATGCTAGCGGCGGCAATATCATGCTCGACAGTGGTAATAGCAGTTTTACGGTTGGTTCACTAGTTACACGTTCTACATCAAGCGTCAGCAACGTGAGCACCTGGTCCTCCGATACAGGATCCGGTACACCGGGTAATTTGATGTTTGTCAATAATGCGCTAAGAGGGATTGATCAAACATCAGGTAATGCCACGACATTGACTATACGTATAGTAATGCCATTGGAAAGACAACAAACCGGCGGCAATTTATCGTCGATTCTTCTAACCCCAACCGTTACCTTCTTATCCGGCAGCTCCATCCTGCTTGATGGCTCAACCAGCAACTCTACAAATAGAGTAAATTTCAACCTGGCAACCAACTTCACCCTGGGTGATATATCAACGTACAATGCCGGTACCGGAGTATCCGGCTCTGCTGTCATCACCACAACGTCGCCTGGCGCATCCAACATTACTATCGGCAAGGTAATTACCTCAGCTGCAGCGAATAGCGCAGGTGGTGTGTTAATCAACTCGACGGGCTCCGGCTTGCTCACCGTCGGACGTGTTGAAGCAATCGGTAGCGGAACAGGTAACGTCGGCGGGTCTGTAATCATTAGCAACAACAGCGGTTCCGGAACAGGCTCACTAAGCTTGGCTGGTGTGGATTCCGGCGGCACTAGCGGAGCAGCCGGTGGAAACATATTTATTACTGGTGGCACCAACATAACTATAGGCAGCTCGGCAAACTCGCGTGGACTATCAGGATTGGTCACGCAGTCAACTGGTGATGCCGGTCTTATTCTAGTTACTGCAGGAAACGCAAGCAACGCCAATGGAGCACTGCTTGGTACGTTTGCGGTTAACGCATCATCAACTGCCGGCAAGGGCGGACAAGTTGTATTGGGTGCAGTCGGCAATGACGGCAGCGGAGTTTCGCTTCAAATTGGCAATGTAAACACATCAGGTACTTCGGGTGGAATAGTTGAAATCGTTTCATTGGATACCGGCAGTTCCTCAATTGGCTCTGTCACTTCTCAAGCATCCGCTGTTAATGGCATAGGTGGCTCCATCGGTGTTGCAACCCTAGGAGCACTTGCTGTAACTGGTGCCATCGACACTACTAATACATTTGGAGCAGCTACATCTTCGCCGGCTCGCTCCGGCTCGGTTTTCTTATCATCGGGGGTATCACTAAATTATGCTTCGACAATTACTGCTTACAATGCTGGCAATGGTTCAGCCTCGGGTTCGGTCATTGTTGTGTCGGGTGGTAATTCATCATCCATCACGCCGACGCCGGTAGCCGGAGTTCCGGCAAATGTGGTCACGGCTGCTGGAATGGCTGGGGCTTTCACGACTAATACTCCATCTTCAACAACCATAAGCCAAAGCTCTGCCTACACAATAACGGTCACGCCTACTACTTTGACGAATTACAATCCGAAGGGCTTCAATAGTTTTACCTCCGATGCATTCCCAATTACAAACGGTGGTTTGCGCATGAACACCGGCGGTGATTCATATATTGTCGTTCCGGTTATTTCTTTGAGTACTACTGCATTCTCGTTAGCAACCAGCACTAACACAACAAATGCTTCATCTATTTATTTGGTGAGCAAAGGAAATATTGATAATAGCGCCAATTCTGCTCAACAAATTTCCAGCAACGGATCGGTTACCTCAGGTAGCCTCAGTGTCTATTCACTCACCGGTAATGTTCGCTTTCATACTAATTTTGGCGGTACTCAGCCTCCATTGATGGATACTAGCACAACTTCCGGTGGGCTTTATGCGGGCAATGCCTCAGTGTTCACACCAAACGGTACTCTCCTGATGAATGGTGGTGGTGGTTACACCTCCACTTTTAATACAGTTGGTGCTTCCAAGTCAGGTGATGTGACGGTCGTCACTAAGGGCAATGCTGATCTCGGCAAGTGGTTTACTACAAGCTCTGCAGGAACAGCTGGTAATGCCAATTTCATGGTCAATACCGGCAACGTTTATATCAGAGGAACAGGAACTCAAGGAAGATATATTGACGCCACAAGCGGATCAGGCAATGGCGGCAATATCAATATGTTCTTTGGACAGTCGGTTGCTGAATCAAATTTGGCAGGTGCCATAATCACAGGTGGTGCTTCTCCGCAAACCAATATTGAATATGCCTTCAACACATCTTCAACATCAGCAATCGGTGGAACAGTTCGACTGTACGTTGCCTCTGGTACTCAGGGACGTACCTTAGGTAGCACAGCAAGCCAATGGCAAATCAAGACTGGTTCAATCGGTGGTACGGCTGGAAATATTTACATCAATACAGGTAGCAATTTTGCCTCAGATATTTTCCTTGACACTAGTGCTTTGACGCCAGGCAATATCAATATTAATGCCGGTGGCAATATAACGACCGTTGCTTCGTCCTATTGGGTTGCCGATACGACCAATACATTGGGCACATCAGCCAATATCACGGCAATAGCCGGTTCGGGTAACCTCTCCTTGTGTGCTGGTTGTTCGAATAGCAATGTCGTTCAAAGTACTGGCGGTACAATAGCCGGAAATATCCGGTTGGATGCTCCGTACGGCAGTCTTTATCTATTTAATGGCGGCAACTGGAACGTATATTCCGGCGGTACAAGTCAGTCAGGCACGATTAATTTACTTGCCGGTGCTGATATCGTTATGAACAAAGGTCTTTATACATCTTCTAACGGGAATGCCGGCAATATAACCATTACTTCGGTAAATGGTGCCATTGGTTTTACCACTAACACAGCCATGACGACTCAGTCTACCGGTGGTGGCGCTGGAACAACCGCGGATCCAAAACGATACATTAATGCACTCGCTGTTAATGGCAATGGTGGCAATCTTACCGTTAATATGGGTTCTCTACCCTTAGACATTACGGGTAATGGTATTACAGGTATTCTTACTTTGGTGTCCGGCAACAACGTCAATTCTACTACTGAATTGTCGTTCAATACTTCATCCACTTACGGGGTCGGTGGGAACATCACTATTAACGTCGGCGATGGTAGCTTGGGTTGTTTTTCGTGTTCATTTAATTCCTGGTCATGGTTGCAGCTTATTACCAGTTCCACCAATAACACATCTGGAAATATCGGTCTTACCTATAATGGAGCAACTCAAGTAAGAAACAACTGGCGCTACAATGCTGCCGGTTTTAATGGTGGCAATATTACAATATCTGCACCTTATGGCTCGTTTACGAACAATATCAATAACGTAACAAACTTCAGCTCTACTGATGTTACCTATATTTCTGCCAACGGCACAAGTGGAAGAGGTGGCGATGTTTCTTTAACTGTAGCTTCTATGCCGGCACCGGGCACTAACCCAATCAACTGGATAGAAGCTCGCGGCGGTAACTTCGGCGGCAACATAAGCGTCACTTCTACTACCGGTTCACTTGTTCAGAGCGGTGGTGCGAATTCGCGAGGACAGTTGCTGGATGCCAGCGCGACAATACGCGGTGGAAACATCACGGTAAGCACAGCTACGGATATGACAATCGGCAACTCGGATGTTTCTGCTACCGGTGTCGGCGGTAATATCAATCTTGCAGTGACAGGCTCAGGCAACATCACGTTGGCAAATTCCAGCACTCTCAATGCTCAAGGCACAAATGGCGGCGGTGGTAATGTCAATGTCACTATTGCATCGTCTCCGGCTGCTACGGCGTCAGGATCCGGATTGATAGTTGCCACCAGCGCCACTATCAATGTCGGTTCAACTTCCGGTAACGCAGGCTCAATCAATATAGTTACAAATTCTTCGCTCGGTCCTTCAAGCAGCGGCACAACCAATGCGTTAACATTGTCTGCTAATTCCACGAATGGCAATGGTGGCGGAATTTTAATTTCGGCCGGTAGTAATCTGACTACCAACTGGTTGTTGTCAGCAAATGGTTTGAATGGCGGCAGCGTTATGATTAATTCGGGCGGGCAGATTACTCTTCCGTTCGGTGGTTCTAACGGTTCTATTCAAACTAATGGCAGCAATGGCTCCGGTGGCAGCATTGCAGTTGTTTCGCAAGGCGATCTATCACTTGCTTGGGCTCAAGCAAATGGTTCAGGTACTGCCGGTGTTGGCGGTAATATCTTGCTTGTATCGAAAACAGGACTTATTAACGTAACCAGCAATACAGGCAGTCAAAGTTTGTCTGCCACCGGTGCGAGTCTCAACGGCGGACAAATTATTGCTTTAGCCAAGACTGGCATCACAATTTCAAGCAATATGACCGTAGCTTCAACTAGCGCTGCCGGTGGAAATGTTGTGATGAACGTGGCCGGCACGAATGCTCAAAACATCTCCGCAAATACAATTACTGCAACCGGCTCGACCGTGGGTGGAAATATTTCCTTGATTTCCACTGGTCGCATTATGGGCACTTTGAATTTGCAAGCCAACGCATCTGGCGGTAGCTCCACAGGCGGCAACATATTCTTATCGCAGGGCAATTCTGCCAACGCTTTATCTTATACATTGTCCATTACCGGCACTTCAAATGGACGAGCAATTGCTGTAAGCGCCGGCACAATTAGCGGCAGTGCAGTAACCAACGAAAATCGCTTCGCCAGTGTTGTTGGTAATTTCCCAGGTGCTGTATCGGGTGACAACTACACTTATACAGTTTCGACAGGTGCCGCTCCGACAATTACAGATACAACTTCTTCTAACACGTACACATTGCAGCCAGGTTCTCTGGGTGGCTTTGGTTCATTTGATATCGGCTCTGGCAACCTAACGGTCGTAATGCCTAATAAGACATTCGTTGCCCCTTTATTGGTCGGTGGCAATGTCGTAGTTAATTCTGTCGTCGGCAGCGGTACTTCTGGTGTCGGCTTGGTTGGACTTGGTGCAGTGACCGTCAACTCTAGTGTTAATAACTCAAACGCCACGTCTGCAGGGGCTGCAGTTATGCTGGTTGGTGGCGGCGCACTTTCTGTTACCAACGGCATTAATACAATGGGTGCTTATACATCCGGCTCGGGCAATTCCGGAAATGTTTTCTTGTTTGGTTCATCTGTTTCTGTTACGGGCTTCAATGGAAGCGTTAATAACGCAGCCTCCACAATTGATACATCTACTTTGACCGGACTTGGTGGTTTGGTATTCGTCGGTTCAACATCCTCAATTACAATTGGTAACTGGAGTGGATCAACTTATACATCAATGGGTGAAATTGATACTTACACATCCGGTAGTGGCAGATTGGCCGGCTCCGTATCACTACTTGGTTTGGGCAATATTCAGACTGCTTCCATTAAAGCCGGTGGACTTAGCAGCGGCAACGGCGGTCAGATAAGCGTAGCATCGAGCCCGGTGAGACTATCTGGTAGCAGCGTTGTGAACAATACAAACACTGTAGGTTCTCTCGTTAATCGCTCAACGACAACGGCTTCGGCAGGTGCAGTTGGTGCAGGACTAAATGGTTACAACAACGATACAGGCACAGGCTTTGCCAACGGTATCCTCACTGCTGGTTCTTTCAAGTTCCTATCCAATTCTTTGATCATGGATGATTCGACTAAGGCGTCCTCTTATACAGGAGCTATCCGCGTAAATGTCGTCAGTGGCACTGGAACAATTGCCGGAATCTATACTAACAACGCTTCCGGAACAGGCGGACACACAGGTGCCGTGACAGTCATCGGAGCAAGTGCAGGTGGACTCACCATTAATGCAATAGGTAATACGTCAACATCAGGAAATACCGGCTTAGTTGCTCTGTCTAATTCGCTTGGTGCCTTGACTGTAGGTACTGGTATTAATACTTCTGTGACAACAGCTGGAACAACAGCTGGAGCGATCAATGCTGATGCTTTGGGCTCTGTATCTTTCAATGGACATCTAAATGCTTCATCGGTATCTACCGCAGCTTCGGGCAATGTGCTTCTCTGGTCACGCTCTGGTGATGTCTCAGCCACGTCTATAAATGTCTCCGGCGCATCGTCTGCAAGCGGCTCTGTAACGTTGTACGGTCAAAATGTAATAATCAGCGGACAAGTAGGAGGCAATTCAATTAACGCTTCCTCGACTACTGGTGGTGGTGGTGCTGTTACGATTTATCCGATAGGCAATGGTCCGTTCCGCGTTGGCTATAATTCCGGCTCCCCGCAGTCAGGTACCTTTGGCAAGATTGTTACATCTGGAACAGCTTCTACAACAACAAACGTCTTGACGATTTTCACACCTAACGGTTCATCAGTCGTCGAAATTGCTAACGGCTCACAAATTGACATGACATCATTGAGCTTGGCGCCGACGTTGTCCATTACAGCCGGCAAGGTACAGCTTGATGCCGGTACTATCAACGTAAATCCTAATGGTTCGAGCGATGGTAATTCAGCTGCTATTACAATTCTCGGTAGAGGCACAATGGCTAATTCCGTCAACTTGCTTGGTAGTCTTAATGCCAGTACAGGAGCCGGCGCGGCAAGTACGATTAATGTATCAACAACATTTAGCAATGTGGTGCTGGGCAGTGCTACTGTTGCGTCCACCTCTTCGGGCACCGGCGGTAATATCAACATCACATCCGCAACCGGTGTGACTCTTAACGGTCTCAACGGCAATGGCACAATCTTAGATGTTTCATCCAGCACGGGCAATGCCGGTGCAATCAATGTCAATGCCGCCGGCAATATCCTCGTTACCACAACCGGTGGTGGAGTTATTGCTGCTAACGGTGTAAACGCATCCGGCACCACAAATGGTTACATCAGATTCAATACAACCGCCGGTACAATCAACACCTTCGATGGTGTTTCGGCACGCAGCTCCTTCTCCGCTACGGGCAACGGCAACGACAAGATTGGCGGAACAATTATCCTTACATCAACTGGCAATATTACAGCAGGAGCTCTCACCGTCAACGGACTCAATGAAGCTCATGGCGGTGCTATTACCGTAACGCCGTCTGCCGGAAATATTGATATCAGCGCATTGAATCTCTCTGGTTATTCAAATGTTGTTGGCAGCGGCAATTTGAACACTGTATCAAATGGCGGTACGGCCACACTCACGGCAAGCGCGGGTTCAATAACTATTGGTACAATCACTGCTAATGCCGTAGGTGGTGCTTCTACAGTTGGTGCTAAGGGCGCAATTGTCACCATGACTAGCAGTGGCAATACTACTATTAATGGCGCTGTCACTATTCGTGGACTGAACGGTGCCAATGCCGGTACCTTTACTCCAACGGCTTCGGTAGGCAATGTCGCATTCAATGCACTCGTAGACATGTCTGCTGATACTTCGTCCATAAGAGGATTTGGTGGAACCTTAACAGCTGCCGCAACTGCCGGCAATGTAAACACGCAGGCAATAAATGTCGATGGTATAGGAACTGGCGGCTATGCAGGTTTCATTAGTCTAACGGCGGCAGGAACCATCACGTCCGGTGGCAGCTTAACTGCTCGTGGAATGCAAGCAACAGGTTCCGGCTACGCCAATGGTGGGCGTGTGGCACTTGTTTCTACCGGTGCTTCCGGCGGAATTACTTTTGGACCGAGTGCATCTATCAACGTATCGTCCGGTGGCGGCTCGTCCGGTCATGTAGTAATGGCTGCTAATGGTACGGGCGGAATAAATCTTGGCGGTGACATCATTGCTTCCGGTGTCGGCAACAATCAATCAGCCGGTGCTGTTCTAATCGGTGCAACCGGCGGAGCGCTTACAATTCAATCTATAGATGCTCGTGGTTTGTCCGGAGCTCGCGGCGGTTGGGTCACGTTGGCTGCTTTAAACAATCTATCTGCAGGTTCTGCAACATCTGTTGGAGGTATATCGACTTCCGGTAACGATGCTGCCGGTCCTGTTACCATAAGTGCCGGCGGAGCAATTCTGACTAATGCAGGAGGCACACTCAATATCAATACGTCTTCCGTATCCGGACGCGGTGGCTCAGTTAATATCGGATCTGCTGGAGATAACGGTACGGTATCTATCCAGGTCGGAACTATAAATACGACGGGTATTGCAGGTGGTGCAGTAGAGATTGTTTCAATTGATGCTGCTAAGAAATCAGTTTCGGTGGGCTCCATAACCACTCAAGCAACGGCTTCTAATACGATGGGCGGTTCGGTTGGTATTGCCACAACCGGAGCCTTGACCGTTTCCGGAGCCATTAACACAACTAATACATTCGTAGGTACAACGACATCTCCGGCAAGATCGGGTTCCGTATTCCTCTCGTCCGGCACATCTATCAATTACACGTCAACAATTACTGCTTACAATGCATCTAACGGTTCGGCCTCCGGACAAGTAATCTTAATTTCCGGCGGAAATTCTTCTTCTATTACACCGGCTCCAACTGCAAATATTCCGGCAAATGTTGTTACAGCCGCCGGCATGAAGGGAGCCTTTACAGGAGTCGGCAGTGGTAGCCCGACAACTATTTCAAGCAGCACAATTACCATAAGTCCAACTGCTGCACCGACCAATTACAATCCGAACGGATACAACGCACCGACAAACACCAATATTACATTGACGTTTGATACCAACGCCGACTCGTTCTTAATTGCTCCAATCTTGGTCTTCTCAACGGTTGGCGGCAATAATAAGCTGCAACTTCAAAATAGCGGTAATAACAAGGGTATGCACTCGTCTACAACTAACGACTCATACACTATTGCGGCGTCCGGTGACATTCAAATCAACAGTGGTATCAACATGAGTGGCGCCAGTGGCGGCGGTAGCATCTCGCTTTTCAGTATCACCGGCAGTCTAAATGGTAATTTCTTTGACGGTAATAACAAGCTTGATGCTAGAGCAACAACAGCCGGCGTCGGCGGTAATATCACAACTCTTGCGCCGCTTGGCTCATATCTCCAGCGCGATGCCGGTGGTACTGTCACGCTAGGTACCGGTGGTAGCGTACAAGGTGGACAGATTCTAGCTGTCACTTATTCACGTCTGGCATTTGCCAGCGCTGTAGATTCTTCCATGGGTGCCAGTGGTGTTTACTCTCAATCTGCCGGTGACGTTAATTTGATTACGACAAACAGCAATCTTTGGTTCACGGCAGCTGGAACTATCGGGACAGCCAGCGCCGCCAATCAAAGACATTATGTGAGTGCAATAAGCACAACGGGCAATGGCGGCAACATCTCTCTAATTATGGGGCAAACATCTCCTGGAAATAATGACCCATGGAACAATGCCGGCAGCAACTATTCAGGAGTTATTACAACCAATCAATCCGCGAATACCACCGACGAAAATTCGTTTAACGCTTCCTCTACGTCCGGCAACGGCGGCGACATATATGAGATTGTTATATCCGGACCATCGGGCTATTCCGGTGGCGGCGGCAATCCTCCTACCATCTATCAACTGCTCACAACTTCTACAAGTGGTACTGGTGGTAATGTTTCGGTTAGTATTGGCGGACAGCTAAACTTCCCGCTTTTAAATACCAGGACGACTGGTACAGTCGGTGGTGACATCAATATTTATTCAATTAATTCCATCGGCTGGAGAGGCGCATTGGTTACCAACGCTACCGTAGGCAAAGCTGGTGACATCACAATGGTTTCAGCTACCGGTGGCGTTGGATTGACAAACAATTGCTGCTCGACTCCAAATCCATACGCTGAGGCCAACGGTGGATCATTTGGCGGCAACGTCACCTTCTTAGCACCAAACGGCTCCATATTCTTTGACACGCTCACGTTTAATTCAAATAACGACAACATTTCCAGCACAGGTACAATTCAGGGCGGCAACATCAACCTACTGGCCGGTGGCGGAGATGTGACAGTAAGTAAGGGCTTGAATACATCTTCAACTCTGCGCAATGCCGGTGATGTTACTGTCAGGATTACAAAAGGCAATTTGATATTTACAGGCACTGGAGAAGGATTGGGAACAGTCGGCAGTCCGAACCGCTTCATCAATGCTATGGGTGGAGCAGGCTCAGGTGGTGACATCCTCATCAATATTGCCCAGTCGGTTACTGAAACCGACGCCAATGCCCGTGCCGGTATCTTCTTCACGCAGCAGAATGCTATCAGCTCCACTCGCGAGCAATCCTTCAATACGTCCTCAACATCGGGACAAGCCGGCAATATTACCATCACTATCGATAAAGGACAGTGGGGCAAATTTGGCAGCGGTGTATTTAGTGACTTCCAGCTAATTTCAAATTCGACAAGCGATAATGCAGGTAATATCACCATCAATGTCAACGGTACAATCAGTTTGCCGATGATGAACGCCTTGGCTAATGGAGCCAACGGCGGCAATATTAGTATTGCCTCTACAAGTTCATTCACAAGCCCTGGCTTCTTGCAAGCAAATGCCAGTGCGGTCAGAGCAGGCAGCATCACCGCTAATGTTACTGCCTTTAATACAGGTTACTTAGATGCACGCGGTGGAACTTTCGGTGGCAATGTCAATCTCAATGCTTCCGCCGGCACGATAGTTGTCTCCGGTGCAATCTCCACTCAAAGCAGTTCTACACATACCGGCAACTCGCGTGGAGTCCTTATCGACACATCAGCGACATCCAAAGGCGGCTCCGTTAATCTGACGTCGTCCGGCAATATGTCCTTCAATACAGTAAACACGATATCGACGCTGATAGCTGAGATTGACACATCTTCCAACGTTTCGGGAGGCAACGTTAATTTAGCAATTACCGGTGCAGGCAATTTGGATTTCAACACCTACACCGTTTCTGGTGCTTCGACACAGCGCTTCATCAACACACAAGGTGGTTCAAGCAACGGCGGCAATGTAACGATTGCACTGGCTAATGGCGCAATCAATTCGGCTGTAAGCGCATATACCGCACTCAGCGAAGCATCCATTAACACATCTTCCGTATCGGGAAATGCTGGCAGCATTTCTGTGACAAGTGCTGCCGGTGCGGCTGCTAGTGGCAATGGTTACATTCAATTTATTGCCAACTCAACTAATAATAACGCTGGAAATATTTCCGTTTCAACAGCTGGCGCGATTAGCTCTAATTGGGCATTTTCGGCTAATGGCGCTAATGGTGGCAACATTAGCATCGCGTCCAGTGGCGGACTGATCAATTTAATTTCTGCCGGCACTTCGGGTGGACAAGGTGCCATCACGGCTAATGGATCGAATGGTACGGCCGGCAGTATTTCCATCAATGCTCAAGGCAATCTTTCACTTGCTTATGTTCATGCAAATGGTTCTGGTACACAAGGGTTTGGAGGAAATATCTTCCTTACTTCGCGTACCGGTACTTTATCGGTGAATGCTACTGCACCACCAAATAGTAAGGTCCTTTCAGCAACCGGTACTTTGGCTGGTGGACAAATGTATATTACATCTAGCGGTTCTATCAACCTGCAAACTCGTGTGGACGTTTCTTCCAGTGCCGGACAAGGTGGCACATTCTATCTAAACACTTTCGGTGGTGGCTCGCTGACAATTAACGGCACTGGTACTCCTGTGATAAGTGCTAGTGGCGTCACCGGTGGCGGTAACATCGCTCTAATTACAACCGGCAGTTTCTCCATATTTAATGGTTCGGATATTTCTGTTGCCGCAAGCGGCAGCGGTGCCAATGGTGGCAACATCTTTGTTTCCAGCACATCCAGTATTCCATTTACCAATGCCAATCTTTTGCTGTCCGGTGGAGCGGGTGGTGCGACCGGCTATGCTGTCTTATTGAGTAGTAGTAGCAATAGCGCCACAACAAGCGTTCCCGGCAACATTTATTCATTCCAAAACGTAACGGTGAATTTATTGACAGCAGCCACTATCAATGCCAGTCCAACAGCCAATTATCAAATTGTCTTCAACACCGGTGCCGGCGCAACATCTCCATTCTTCGAAAACGTTGCCGCGCCAGGTACTCGCCTGGCTCCCGGTATGGCATTGTCGGCCGGCGTCACGATGAACAACCTGACTTTCGTTACGCCAACCAAATCATTCTTGGCTCCTCTGGCTGTTAGCGGCAATGTTACAATCAATGGTCAGTTGATTGGTAATGGCACAAGTTCAGTTGGTATTGCTTCGACAGGTAATATTACCGTCGCTAATACAATCAATAATTCCAATGCAACCGCATCCGGTGCCAATGTAACATTGCTGGGTCTGGGTGCATTGCAAGTTGGTCAACTAACACCATCAGTAATCAACAGCGGTATTAATACAGCTGGCGCAACGAGCTCCGGAACAGGCAATGCCGGAAATATCACACTCATCGGTTCATCGGTATTGGTTAACGGTTCTGCCGGAAGCTTGATCAACACAGCTGCCAGTTTGGATATGTCGACCTCTACCGGCAACGGCGGCTCGCTATTCGTTTCTTCAGCCTCAACCGTAACGATAGGTAATTGGTCAGGCAGTACTCTAGTAGGTCAGGGACAAATTGATACATATACTAGTGGCTCCGGACGCCGTGCAGGTAATGTCTCAATCATTGCTGCCGGTACAATTCAAACATCCAGTATCTTTGCTGGTGGTTTGAACAATGCATCGGGTGGTCAGTTGTCCATTGCCACAACAGGCAATGCCACTGTTGGTTCATTGGTCGTTCGCTCAACAACAAATAGCAGCGTCAATGGCACTGCTGGACAGGGCGGTTTTGTAAGTTACAACAATGATACCGGTACCGGCTCGGCTGGTGGTATCATCACTGGCGGACAGTTCAGCTTCTTGGCTGGTGCGCCTGGTCCTGTTAACCCGGTAATTTTGGCTGATGCTTCAGTGGCTTCCGGATTTACTTCCGGCATCAACATCAGCCTGGCTCCATCATCGACGCCTCCTGGTCAGATCGTTACCGCTAACGCGACAGGATCGTCAGGACCGGTTGCCATATTTGCCAACAATACGGATGGTAGTGGCGGCTTACCGCTAGGACTCGTTCTCACTTCTTCCTCAACCGGCAACTCCGGCTCTATAGTTGCAGCCAACTCTTCCGGTTCAATAACTCTAGGCAACAACCTCGTAACTTCCGTCTCGTCAGCATCGGCTACAGCAGGTGCTGTCATACTTGATGCTGCAGTTAATATCAACGGCGGCAGTTTCAAGATTGATGCTTCAGCTCCGGTCAATCCTGGAAGTGTAGTTCTTTCGGCTCGCAGCGGAACTGCTCAGGTTGGTTCCATAACTGCCGCATCAACAGCTTTGTCCGGTGGCGGTGTAGGGGGCAGCGTTCTAATTTATGCCAATAGCTTCAATGTTTCCGGTGAAACTTCATTGGGTTCCGGTATATCTATTGATGTATCATCCAATTCCAACACCGGCGGTTCGATTTCACTCTTCCCCGTATCGGCTGACAATGGCTATACGGTTGTACTAGGTTATGGCAGCACACCGCAACCAAATGGCACCAAGGGAGCATTGAAGGCTTCCGGTACTTCAGGTGGTTCGATTAGTTTGCGGACTACTAACACTACGTCGTTAGTTGAAATCGCTGATGGATCATCATTGAATGTCAATGCAACGACAGGTACGGGCGGTAGCATCACAATATTCGGCGGTGGCGTTCAGCTGGATGCCGGTAATCTGGGAGCTTCCGGCGTAAACGGCAATGGCGGCACCATCAGTATCACTGCTAATCCGTCGAATTTAACCAGCTCAATTGTCAGCTTGGGCGCAAGCAATATTTCCGCTTCATCCTCGGCTGGACAGGGTGGCACCATTACCTTAACTGCAAGTCAATCGATTAACACCGCCAACCTATCAGTTGATTCCGCTCTGGGCGGCGGTTCGATAACCTTAACCACAGACCAATCCGGATCGACTGTTGTAGTGCAAAACGCTTCAGCTAACGCTACTGTCTCCGGTAACGGTGGCACCATTACACTTAATGCCGGTCCGTCAGCTAGTGGTAATTTGACAATCAACGGTTTTGTCAGCGCAACGTCAGTTAGCGGTACAGGCGGCACGGTTAGCTTGAATGCCGGCACCAATGTGACGATTGCAGGTTCCGGAGTTGGCGGTAATGCCATCAATGTTTCATCGAGCACTGGAACAGGTGGTACCGTTCAAGTCGTAGCACCAACCTTAATTCAAATGACTGCACTGGGTGGTGCCAATATTGCTGCCAACGGTGCTAATGGCGGTCAAATTACATTTACATCGAGTCTCGGCACAATTTCCACCTACGATGGAGTTTCTGCTCGTGGTGGTCTGTCGGCAACTGGTTCGGGTATCTTCAACAGAGGCGGCACGATCACGCTATCGTCCAGATTGAACACCACGATAGGAACAGTGAATGTTAATGGCTTGAGCCAAGCTTCCGGCGGTTCGATGTCACTTACATCAACCATCGGCAGTATTGATGCCAGCAATCTGTCAGCATCTGGCTATTCCAATGTTTCAGGTGGTGGCTTGCTTTCAACTACATCTAACGGCGGCTCAATCACAGTGTCGGCCGTGGCTGGTGCGATTACAATCGGTTCGGTAACTGCCAACTCGGTTGGTAATAGCACAGGACCAGGAGCTCTTGGTGGCACATTGAGCCTTACCTCGTTGTCCGGAGTACAGATAACCGGAGCGATTAACATGCGTGGCTTGAATGGTGGTAATGCAGGTGTTGCCACTATCACTACAACAGGCGCAACCGGTGATGTCAATTTAACAGGCGGTGCAAATCTCTCCACTGATTCAACCACTAGCTTCGGCTTAGGTGGCTTGTTAAACGTCACTGCTGGTCGCGACATTATCGTTTCGGGTACTGTCCAGGCTGATGCCTATGGCTCGGAGAATTTCGCCGGGGTCTTGCAATTTACCGCAGCCAACAATTTCTCTGCAACGGGAGATATCTACGCTAGAGGCTTGCAAGGTACTCCAACTGCAAACGGTTATGCTGGTGGCGGCAGGGTGGCTCTCAAAGCAACAGCCGGAACAATCTCTTTCTCTGCTGGTTCTGACATTGATGTTTCCTCTGCCGGCAACTCGTCTGGCGGCGTAATGATGTCAGCTGGAAGCAGTGGAACGGCTATTAATAGCTCTGGCGATATTTTTGCCTCTGGTTCAGGAACCAATGAATACGGTGGCTCAGTATTAATCAAGGCAGCGGCTGGTTCCGTACAGTTGGGATCGATTGATGCTCGTGGTTTGAATGGTGCGTTCTCCGGTTCGGTAACAGTTGGTGCGGCTGGTAGTATTCGCGCCGGCTCGGCATCAGGTTCCATCCAAGGAATTTCGATTGCCGGTGATGCCGGCTCCGGTTCTTTGGTACTTACTGCCGGACAGGGAATTGCTGCAACTATCGGTGGTTCACTGAATCTCGATGCCTCGTCAACGCTAGGTAGAGGCGGTTACGTTAACATCGGTGCCGGTGGTAATAATGGTACACAGTCTATAAGTGTGGGCAGCATCAATACATCAGGTACATCCGGCGGTGATGTGCAGATTGTCTCTTTAGATACGTCAGGCTTTGCTACAGTTGCTACATCTATTCTTACTCAGGCAACCGGCTCGACTGCCCTTGCTGGCTCTGTCGGCATAGCCGCTCTCGGCGCTGTTAATGTCGGCACAATTGACACCAGAAATATGAGTGCCACCAGCTCATCGCCTGCCAGATCCGGTTCGGTTTTTATCTCATCGGCGAAGACTACAGGCACCACCATTTCTTATACGTCAATCAATGCATACAATTCTCTAAATGGTTCGGGTTCCGGCACTGTCATTCTGGCAACATCTGCAAGCAGCCCGTCTGCCATTAGCCCGACACCGACTGGTTCGGCCAACCCTTATGCACCAGCTAACGTCACCACGGCTGCTGGTCAAGCTGCCGCCTTTGTTGGTTTAACCAGTACGCCTACAACTCTAAATAACGCGACAGTAACTATCACAGTGTCGCCGACAAGCATGTCGGGTTACAATCCTGCCGGTTTCAACTCAATTACTAACGGCACCATAAACTTTAATACTGGCGGTGATTCGCGTATGATTGCGCCAATTCTGGTTCTTGGTACCGTTAGTCAGCCGAACTTGACTAAGACAAACAGTACAAACGCCGACTCTATGACCATGGTCGCTCGCAGCAGCATTCTGCTTTCGGCCAATGTCCTTACTGGAGGAACAGCTTCCGGTGGTTCGCAAAGCTATACTTCACTAACCAGCAATTACACGGTAAATGGTCAAATACTACAATTGGCAAATGGTGGCTTGTACGGCGGCAACATATCGTACGTTGCACCGTTGGGTGAAATCAACTACGTCAACAGCGGCTCTGCTGTTTCCAGTATCAGCACTTCCGGTACAGTTGAGTCCGGTAATTTTGTTGCTGTTGCCGGCGCCAATGTTCGTGTATCAGGTATTGATGCCTCGTCCGCCTTGAATGGTGGTAATGCCACACTGGTTTCCACCTTGGGTAACATCATCTTCCATAATGCCGGACTCAACGGACTTGATATAACCACCGCTAGTACGACAGGAAAAGCCGGTCAAATAAATCTCATTGTTGGTCAATCAGTCATGGAAGGCAGTATCGCTACTGTCACTTCTCCTGCTGCTGCTGGCATCTATCAAATGCAGGGCACGGGCTTTGTCAGTGCATCGACGACGTCAGGAACAGCCGGCAATATCAACTTCTCTGTAATTACCGGCAATAACGTGTCTCACGGTCTTGGATGTTGCGGAATTGCAGGTGGAAGAACAAATTATTATGCCACATCGTCAAGTACCTCGGGCGGTACGATCACAACTGCAGTTGGTGGCTTGGATCAAAACTTGAGACTAACAGAAACTTCCGGGGCGAATGGTGGAAATGTCAACGCATTTGCAGCTAACGGCTATGCTGCATCAAATGGAACATTTACAAATGCCGGTGAATACATTAAGACAAATGCTCTAGCAGATGGTCACTCAGGCGATATCAGTATTACAGCAACAACTGGCGATATTTACTTTGGACCATCTACAACAACTAGCTTTATCGAAGCTAATGGCGGTTCGTATGGAGGTATGGTGAAGTTCCTGGCAGCAGGTGGTGCAATCTCGCTCCAAGGATCAAACAACGCTGCCAATGCTACCAACGACAATATCAACACCACAGGCTCAATTCAAGGTGGCAATATTACTTTGTCTGCCGCGTCCAACATCACGTTAAGCACCGGAATTAACACGTCATCAAGCCTTCGCAATGCAGGTAATGTTGATATCAACATCAATAATGGCAGCTTGCGTTTCTCGAACGCATCCGGTGAAGGAAAAGGCACTGTTGCGATTCCTTATCGCTACATTAATGCTATGGGTGTAGCCGGCAGTGGTGGCGATATTTCTATCGATATCTACAAGTCAATTACAGATGGCAATGGCTGGGCCGGTATAGTAACGGCGACTACCAGTTTCCCGAGTAGTACGTTTGAAAGTTCCTTTAATGCCTCCTCAACATCCGGACAGGCTGGAGATATAAGCATCAACATTCAGAGCGGTCAGTGGGGTTATTTTGGTGGAGACACCGGCAGTCAATACGTAGTGCAAATGATCTCTAATTCCACAAATGACAATGGCGGTAATATCTCAGTTAATTTAGGTGGAACGGCCAGCTTGCGTCGTGCGTATTTCATCGCCAACGGTCTTAATGGTGGCAGTATAACGATCAACAGCACAGCAGGATTTACTACGACCGGTTACCTTTCGACAACAGCTTCGGCAGTGCGTGCCGGTGACATTTCCGTAAATGCTACTTCATTCTCGTCTGCGTACCTAGATGCTCACGGCGGCGTATTCGGCGGAAATATTGATGTGACGGCAAGTTCCGGTGGTATAAGCATTAACGGTGCCCCTGGTTCTGTCAACCCAACAGGCAGCCCAAGAAATACCTTGGTTGACACAACCGGCACATCACGTTCGGGCAACGTCAATTTGCTGGCATTGAACGACATATCCTTCAACTCCAATCCGGCTGCAATTTTGTTGTCCTCAGAAATTGACACATCTTCTGCTGTATCGGCAGGCAATGTCAATCTCTCAATTACCGGCACAGGTAATTTGAACTTCAATGCTTATGGTAGTTCACCTGGCGGCAATCAGCGCTACATCAATGCTATGGGTACATCCGGCAATGGCGGTAACGTCAACATATTCATCAATCAAACAAGCGGCTCAAATCCTGGTATTTACACAACCAGCACACGCAGTGGCACCTCGGAAGTATCAATCAACACATCCTCCATTTCAGGTAATGCCGGTAACATTAATATCAATATTGTTTCCGGTAACGTGACAGCCACCAGCCAGAACTTCCACGATATGTTGGATTTGATTGCCAATTCAACCAATAACAATGCCGGTAATATCAACGTTGCAGTCGCTGGTGGTATGAACACCAACTGGTCTTTCTACGCCAATGGCGCCAACGGTGGCAACATCAATTTGTCATCAACTGCCGGTGGCATGAACCTTGAATTGAACGGCATCCTGAGCAACAATCAAGGCATAATTCAAGCGAACGGAACAGCCGGCTCGGGCGGCAACATAAGTATTGCGCTTCAGGGCAGCTTGCTCGGTCAGTACATTCAAGCCAATGGTACAGGTGCATCCAGCTATGGCGGCAACATTCTTATGAGTTCGTCTGCCGGTTCACTCTCTCTGAATAGCTCAAGTGGCGGACTAAGCATTGCAGCAACAGGCGCTCTCGGTGGTGGTCAGGTAATTGCCATGGCTAAAGGCACGGGCTCTGTTGGAATATCGTTGTCCAATGGAATAAGTGTTGCATCAACCGCAGGTGTGGGCGGCAATGTCTTGCTGAACACATTCGGCACCGTTCTTCAGGGTATCGGCAATGTTGCCATAAATGCATCTGGAGTTACCGCGGGTGGTAATGTCGCGCTCATTTCTTCCGGAACCATTTCTTCCGCCGTTAATGCCAGTGCATCAGGAGCTGGCGGTATAGGTGGCAATATCTTCGCATCAGCAGGTTCGACATCTGCCTCCAGCTTGTCCGGCAGTACCACATCAGGAAGTGGAGCTGCTGGCTATCAGGTAATAATGGGAGCTGGATCGTTCTCGGCTACAGCTGGAACCAACATTGGAATATTCACAAACGTCACGTCGGTGCTGACACCGGCTAATATCAATACATTAATTGATCCGGCTCACGGTGATACGGTGACAATAACCGTCACACCAGGAGCATTGCCGACAATCAATGTTATTGATCCGATTGCAGTCACTAACAATACATATAATCTTCCAGCCGGATCTCTGGGTGCGTTTGGTGGTTTGACAGTAGCTACTCTTACATTTGTCACACCATCCAAGGGATTTGTTGCTCCGTTGCTGGTCGGCGGTAACGTCACCGCTACAACTGTAAATGGTAATGTCGGTGGTAGCGCATCTGCAGCTCTGCCAATCTTTGCCTCGGGTAATATCGGGATTACGAACACTGTGTCGACGACACCTGTTGCCGGCGATGCTTCTTCGGTATACCTTGGCGCGCTTGGCACATTATCCTTGTCAAATGGACTGAAGACAGTATCTTCAACAGGCAACTCCGGTAATGCCACTTTGTTCGGCTCGGCAGTTTCGGTTCTTGGTTCAGCCGGTACCGCTAACGCTCTAGCCAGTATTGATCTCTCCAACGCTTCGGGCAATGGCAACCCCGGTTCATTGCTTGCTGTTTCAACATCAACGTTGACGATCGGTAACTGGACAGGCAATACTCTTAATAACTTTGGTGAAGTGGATACATACGCAACCGGTTCAACACATCGTGCCGGCTCTGCTGCACTATTAGCTTCAGGACTAATTCGCTCATCGTCTCTTTATGCTGGTGGTTTGAACAATGCCAATGGCGGACGTATTTCGGTATCGACAACGGGTAATGCTGTAGTTGGTTCACTGGTTGTTCGTTCGACGACAAACAGCAACGTTAATGGTACTGCCGGACAAGGTGGATTTGCTAGTTACAACAATGACACAGGTTCGGGATCGGCCGGCGGTATCATCACCGGCGGTAACTTCAGCTTCTTGTCGGGTGCTCCTGGTCCAGCTAGCCCGGTTGTATTAGCTGATGCCTCCAATTCAGGATTTACATCCGGTATTAACCTCAATCTGTCCACTGCGGCAACACCGCCTGCCCAGATTGTCACTGTTAACAACACCGGTTCGTCTGGTGCGGCTGCCATATTTGCCAACAACACCGACGTCAATGGTGGATTGCCTTTGGGTCTTGTTCTAACCTCATCGGCAACAGGCAATTCCGGAGCGATCATTGCTGCTAACTCAGCCGGCTTCATTTCCCTCGGTAATAACCTGGTCACGTCAGTAACGTCCGCTTCGGCAACCGCTGGAACAGTAATTCTAGATGCCGGCACAAATCTAAATGGTGCCGGCTTCACAATACAAGCAACAGCTCCTGGAACACCGGGCAATGTTGTTCTTTCCGCTCGCGATGGATCAGTAATTGTTGATGCTATTAATTCATCATCAACAGCTGTATCCGGAGGTGCAGTTGGTGGCAGCGTCACTGTATATGGCAACAATATTAATATCACCGGACAGACTTCCGGTAGCAATGGAATTTCCATTGATGTGTCATCGGTATCTAATACAGGTGGCACCGTTTCCCTGTTCCCAGTATCACCAGTAGACGACTACACTTTCACGGTCGGATATGGTGGTGCCGCCCTCAATTCCGGTACCTATGGTCAGATTAAAGCTTCCGGTACATCCGGCGGCACGATTCTCTTGCGTACCTCCAATGTTACGGCAAATTTGGAAATAGCTGATGGAGCAGCGCTCAATGTAAATGCTTCGTCAGGAACAGGCGGTACGATTACACTGTTTGCCGGCGACATACATTTAGCTTCCGGCAGTTTAAACGCTTCCGGTACAGCCGGTGGCGGTACTGTCAATATGACCGCCAACCCATCGAATTTGCTAAGCAGCATTACCGCTCAACCGACAAGCACCATTGCAGCTTCCTCGTCTGCCGGTGTTGGTGGCACAATTTCGTTGACGGCTAGTATGACGATTGATGTTGGTAATCTTTCTGTGCAGTCCGCAACAGGTGGTGGCACAATCACCCTCTTCACAGACCAGGCCGGATCGGCAATCACAGCTCGCAATGTTGTTCTAAGCACAACTGGTACGGGTAATGCCGGAACCTTCAATACCAACTCACAAACTTTCCCCGGTGGCTTGGTTACCATCTCCAGCGTCACTGGAAATGCTCTGTCAGGTAACGGCGGCACCGCAAATATTTATTCCCGCCTTGCTATGCAAGTGCTTGACGGAATAAGTCTCACTTCACAAACAGGACTGGGCGGTACGCTGGTGCTTAACTCTGCTACAACCGTAACCATGCTGGGCTCAACCTCACAAGGACTAGCAGGTAATACGAATGCTGCAATTGATGTGTCTTCCGCAGGAAATACAGGCGGAACGGTAACCATCACTGCCCCGCAAGGTATTTTTGTCACAACTGCCAACGGCGGCAACATTTATGCCAACGGTCAAAACGGTGGTACCGTGACAATGACGACAAGCAGCAATGCCATAACAATGATGGATGGCAGTTCCAATAGAGGCGGCGTCTATGTTAATGGAACAGGCGCTTATAAAATTGGTGGCACGATCAGTTTATCTGCAAATACCGGCATGACTATTGGTGTGCTGAACGCTAATGGCTTGAACAATGCTGCAGCCGGTACGATAACCGCTACACTTACCAATTCAACAATGAACATCACTGATGTTCTTGCTTCCGGCTATTCGAATCTTTCGCCAGGTACAGGTAATCTTGCTACCTATGCCCATGGTGGAACGATAACTCTGAACGCTACCAATGGATCCATTGATATAGATAATGTCCGCGCAAATGGTGTGGGCACGTCGACAGGCAATGGATCAAGAGGTGGCGTTGTCACCATGACCGCCGCTCAGAACATCACTCTGGACAATCTAACTGCAGCCGGACTCAGAGGAGCCAATGGCGGCGTCTTGACTCTGACCACAACAAGCGGCAGCATTAATCTCACAACGGGCGCATCTGTTGCCACTGATTCGAGCAGTTCAGCAGGTAATGCCGGCATGATGGTAATGACTTCAGGTAACACCCTCAATATTTCCGGAAGCATGTTGGCCGATGCCTATGGCACCGGCAAGTATGCAGGTGTTATTAATTTGACGGCGACAAACAACATAACTTCCTCAGGCAACATTTACGCTAGAGGACTTCAGGCGACAGGTAGTGGCTATGCAACAGGCGGCGGTATCAGCTTAACGTCTACAGCTGGCGGAATTGCTCTTAATTCCGGAGCTTCGCTTAATACTGCTTCTGCTGGTGACTCTTCAGGTGGTATCGCTCTGTTTGCTGGTGGCGCAGCCGGCATTGTTGTGCCGACTAACATTCTTGCTTCGGGATCCGGCGATAGCAATTACGGTGGCTCGGTCATAATCAAAGCCGGCACCGGCTCTGTAACCGTTGGCTCAATCGATGCTCGCGGTCTTAACGGAGCATTCAGTGGTGCAGTCATGATTGGCGCTGCAGGAAGCATTTTGGCCGGCTCCAGTGACAGTGTCCAGGGTATCTCTACTCAAGGAACTGCAGGCAGCACGGCAATTATTATGAGCGCTGGGCAGAGCATCGCTAACAATGCCGGTGGTTTACTCAACCTTAATGCCTCATCTTCCACTGGTAGAGCTGGTTCTGTTTATGTGGCTGCCGGTGGAAACAACGGCACTGCTTCAGTAGCGCTGGGTACCATCAATACGACAGGTATAACCGGTGGCGATGTTGAAATTGTCTCCATGGATACAAGCAACATGTCTGCTACGGTTGGTGCTATTTCTACTAACGCCACTGGCGCCCAGGCGCTTTCCGGTTCAGTAGGTATTGCGGTTCGTGGCGCTTTAACTGTGGGCGGCGTTATTGATACAACCAACACAAGTGTAGCGGCTTCTTCTCCGGCACGTTCCGGTTCTGTCTTCTTATCCTCGGCGACCAGTATTGGTTACAGTTCAATCAATGCCTGGAATGCAACAAATGGTTCTGCTTCAGGAACAGTCATTCTAGTTTCAGCCGGTAATGGTTCCTCCATTACCCCAAATCCGACTGCTAATCCAAGCCCACCACCTAACTTCTTGCCTGCCAATGTAACTGTTGCTTCCGGTATGAGTGCTGCTTATACGAGTGTGCCGACGACTGCAACCATCAGTGGAGCTAAGACAGTAACCGTCACCACCACTGCACTGACAAATTACAATCCTAACGGCTACGCATCTATCAACAATTCGACAGTCACCCTTGATACAGGTAGTGATTCACGAATGATTGCACCTTTGATGTCCTTGTCTACAGCAACCAATACAGACTATGCCGTGTTGCATTCTACCTCTGCTGATTCAATCACAGTAGTTGCCAGAAACGGAATTAGCATGGGCAATACCCTTATTGCTTCAGGCACAACATCAGGTGGCTCGGTCAATTTCATGTCCTTGGGCAATGACATAACAATGAATGGCACCATGTGGATGGTTGCTAACGGCGGTGCTACCGGTGGTAATATGTCGCTCTTAGCGCCACTTGGACAGATCTTCTACAATTCATATGCTACAAGCAGCTTTAACGTTTCGGGAACACAGCAAGCAGGCAATATAGTTGCCGCCGGTGGTACCGGAGTTACATTGAGTGGTGAGACAAATGCTTCTTCTAATCAGGTTGCTGGTAACGTGACCTTGATTGCCAGTCTTGGTAACATCGTCAACAATAATCCTGGTGGTACAGGAAGCGCCTACTTTATCAATGTTGATAGTGTCAATGCTCAAGCAGGCAACATCAATCTAATTGTCGGTAAATCAGTCTATAATTCGTCGCAGCAGTCGGAAGGCATTTTCCAAATGCAGGGTGTCGCAGCAGTCAGTGCTTCGACGACTTCCGGGCAGGGCGGTACTATTCGCTTCGCCGTTGTGACAGGTAACAACACATCAACCGGACTTGGTTGCTGCGGAATCGCAGGCGCCAGGATAAATCTAAATGCTACGGGCGTTACAGGCGTAGGTGGCGATGTGACAATTTCCGTTGGTGGCACCGATCAAAGCTGGCGTCTGACTACAACAAGCGGCACCAGTGCCGGCTTCATCGAGTCTTATACGGCAGGTAATTTGATTATTGGTTCCATGTTTGCTACGTCGCCGCTGGCAGGCAATTACGTTGCTAATGCATCCGTCGATAGAGCTGGTGACATCTCCATAACCTCAGGAACTGGCACTATCACTAACTGTTATGCCTGCACTACAGCAACATCCTGCAGCGGTTGTGCCGTTATCGAAGCTAAGGGCGGCCTATTTGGCGGTGATATAACCATGAGTGCTGCGCAAGGCAACCTCAACTGGTTCTACAATTCCAGCCTCCAGGCGCTTAACACTTCCGCTACCTATCAAGCCGGTGATGTTAATCTGTCATCCTACGGCAACACAATAATGGGTTCAGGAATTAATACGTCATCGCAACTCAATGGTGGCGATGTCACTGCCGGCGTCAGCAACGGCAACTTCTACATTTCAATCGGACTCACTAACATCGGTGCCCGTTATATAACCACGCAAGGTGACACCGGCACAAGCGGCGACATCAATATTCTAGTCGGCAAGAGCATTCTAGACTCCGGTCTGAATGCCGGCATAGTCAGCGGTAACCAATTCACAAGCGGTCCATGCACGGCACCATGCTATGAAGGCTCTTACAATACATCGTCAGCCTACGGCAAAGCAGGAAATATTAATATCGCTGTTAATGATGGATTGTTGGGCAGCACTCACGTAAACCTGCAAAATGTCACTCTACAATTGCTGGCTACTTCTACATCCGGCAATGGTGGCGACATTACAGTGACAAGCAACGGTAACCAAAAGTACATCTGGAATATTTCGAGTTCCGGCGTTAGTGCTGGAGACATAACTATTAATGCCGGCTCCGGTACTTTCACTAATACCAATGGCGCTATCCAAGCAAATGCCAGCTCAGGACTTGCCGGCGATGTTTCAATTACCGCCACTTCAGTTGCTACGGTATCCACGTTCGGTTCAAACGGCAGCTATATTGAAGCTCGTGGTGGAGCCTTCGGTGGCGACATCCAGTTGGTAGCAACAACCGGCACCATATCAGTGTCCGGCACTACTAATTCACGCAACAACATAATTGATGCATCAGGCAATATTCATGGTGGCAATGTTGGTCTGACGGCTTTTGGTGACATTTCTTTGAGCAGCCAAGTGGATACCTCGTCCGGTGTAACCGGCGGTGATATTGACATTAACATTACCGGACTTGGTAATTTGAACCTCAATGGTAGTGGCGGCAGTGGTGCTTCCAGTACATGGAAATTTATGGATGCTCGCGGCGGAGCCGGTAATGGTGGCAACGTCTCAATAAACATTAATCAATCCAACTTGCCTGGATCCGGTAATGGATTTGCCGGTGTTCACTCCGCGCTAACAGGATTCGGCACGGAAGCTTCAATCAATACGTCATCCACCTCGGGTAATGCCGGTGATATTTCAATCAACATTCTCAATGGTCCTCTTGGTTATTTCGGCACAGCTACACCTAACTCCGATTACTTACAACTGATTGCGAATTCGACCAATAACAACGCCGGCAGTATCGCTCTTTCTGTTGGCGGCAATATTGCTACAAACTGGATTTACACTGCTAATGGACAAGAAGGTGGCACAATTGCCTTGGTCTCCGGTGGCTCTTTTGTTTCCGGCTCAAACAACGGAGCCGGCGTGTTTAACGCCAATGGTACAGCAGGCGGAGGTGGCAACATTATCTTGTCGGCTGCTAATGGTGTGTCGGCAGTAAGTGCTTCAGCAACTGGAACAACCTCCGGCGGCACGATTGCTCTGTTGTCCAGTCAGGCTACGGCATCTCTTGCAACGCTTACTGCATCAGGTACACTCCAGGGCGGCACAATCCTGGGATTGGCCAAAACTGGAGTTACCTATACAACCGCTAATGCCTCTTCTTCTCAGGGTGCCGGTGGAAGTATTCTGTTCAATGCTTATGGCACCAACGCCAACATTAACGGCACCACGACCAATGCATCAGGCGTTACAGCAGGCGGCAATGTTTCTCTAATTGCCGCAGGCACAGTTCCTGTATCAGCCAATGTATCGGCCTCCGGTGCCGGTGCAAGTGGAGGCAACATCTTCGTATCTCGTGGTGCTAGCAGCAGTCTAACCTTCTCACCTAACGTAAATGGCGGGGCCGGTGGTTCAGTTGGTACGGCTATTATCGTCAGTGCCGGTAACATTACCGGCGTGCCTGGCTCAGGCGTTTATCAGTTTGCTAATATCAACAGCGGTACCTCGAGTTTGTTGACAGAAGCATACGTAAATGCGCATTCCAGCAATAATTACGTGTACACAGTTTCGACAACCTCAGCACCAACAATTACCGACACTACGACAAGTACGACATTTGTGGTGCCGGCTGGATCGCTTTCCACCTTCACTTCATTTGGAATTGGTAACCTGACTGTAGATATGCCTTCCGCGTCATTCTTGGCTCCATTATTAGTTGGTGGCACTGTCTCTGCCAATAACGTCGCCGGCGGCGGTGACAATCTGATAAGTCTAGTATCAGCCGGTAACATGACCATTTCAGGCAATGTTTCAAATTCAGCAGCTACCGGCAATGCTTCCGATGTACTTCTAGTATCGGGAGGTACATTGTCCGTTGCTGGAACTATAACAACCAACTCTACGCAAGCTGCCAGCACAGCCAGCGGCAATGTCACGTTGCTGGGAAATATAGTCAACACTGCCGGCATAAATATGGCCGGTGGCGGCACCAACACTACAGGTGGCACCTTGGTTGGTCTTGCTTGGGGTACAGGAGCAACCGCAATAACAATCGGCAATATCATCGCCAACAGTACAGGAATTGCCGTTGGCGGCACGGTCGATTTGGCGAGCCCGTTCTCATCAATGACGTTGTCCAGCATAAGTGCTTACGCTTATGGTGCTGTTGGCGGTAACGTATTCTTAGATGGTGAGGGAATAAGCATAACGGGCACAACAGGCAATACTAACGGCTCAGCCATTGATGTTTCATCTACTGCATCTAATGGCGGTGAGGTGGTGATTTCCGGTACGACAATCACTGTATCCAACGGTTCAATCGTTGCCAGTGGCGCTAGCGGCGGCAACATTTCTCTGTCGGTAAATGAGTCGGCATTGACTGTTCAAGATGTAATTTCTACCGGCAGTGGCTTTACGCAAAACCAACCGAACCACGGCGGCGTAATTTCGATTACCGGTTTCGATACAGGCATAAACATTTCAGTCAATCGTGTATCGGCTGCTGGTTTGACAGGAGCTGCCGCTGGACAAGTTTCAATAGTGAACCCGTATGGTTCGGTTAGCGCTTATAGCGTTGATACAAGTTCCACAGGCAACTTCGCCGGCAATATCACTTTGAACGGTGAATCAATAGCTATAACAGGCACGGTTAGCAACACTAATACTACTGCCGGATTGGATATCTCATCAGGTACTTCAAGCGGTGGAGGCTTAGTGGCAGTGGCATTCGGAGGTGGTCTAAACATTGCTAATGATATCGCTGCGTACGGTACCGGAACTCAAAATGCCGCCGGCAATGTTGTTCTTGCCGCAACTGGCGGAACACTTTCCGTAGGTAATATCAATGCAGTTGGTTACAGTAGCGCCAGGGGCGCACAAGTTATATTGAGCAACCGTGACGGCTCAATAACAATTGGACGTACGACTGCTGATACTCAGGGCATAATTGGGCTCAATGCCTCCGGCGCATCCGCAGGTGGCAATGTCGTCGTCAATGCCGGAACCTACGTTTCAGGAAATGGTGCTGCCTTGTTGAATATCAACACATCTTCAACATCCGGCGTCGGTGGTTCGGTAAATATTGTCTCTGCCGGAAATAACGGCAACGTTTCGCCGATGTCTATTTCCATAAACAACATAGTTACTTCCGGAACAGTGGGGGGTAAGGTAACTGTCGTTAACATCGATGATTCTGCTAGAGTCGGTGAAATGCCATCGGCCGGTTCGGTAACAATCAATAGCATCAATTCACAAGCAAGTGGCAGTGCTAATGTCGGTGGCTCGGTTGGTATTTCCTCAACAGGAGCGATTACGGTTACAAGTACTGTTACCACAAGCAACAACAGCTTCACTCCTGCTTCCGGAGCAGCTGGTGGCAGTGTCTTTATGTCGGCAGAGGGCGCTATATCAATTTGTTCAGGTTGTGCGAACGGCATGCCGGCTGTATCTAATGCAGGTACAACATCGGGCAATATTGTTCTCTATGGAGCAGATGACATTGTTGTTGGAACAACAACATACACAACTGAAACACATCCGGCATCCAATATTGGTATCTTCCCGAACGTAAATGTTGCAACGACGACAACGCTCTCCGGTAATACCACATTGACCATTACACCGACAGCCGTGAGCAATTCTCTTGTTCCAGGTGGCTTTGCCAGCATTAGCCTGCCAAGCAATTCCTTAACCATAAATACAGGTGGTGATGGACATTTTAATGCACCAATTGCTGCAGTACTCAGCGGAATCTCCGTCAACAGTCTGTCCGGACAGCAAGTATCCAACAATGCTTCCAGCATCAGTCTGGCATCGAGATACGCTATTAATGTAGGAACAAACGTAGTTGCCCAAGCTGGTGTAGCCGGCAACGGCGGTGATCTAACACTTTTGGCTTCTCAAGGAAGCCTGACTGTCGGAACCTATATTGAACTTGGTGGTGATACTGCCACCAGTACTACTACCGCCGGTTCGGCATTGTTGATTGCACCGACGGCTGTGCTGAGTGTCAATGGTGCAAATAGCGGTGTAACGATAAGCACACGTGCAGGTCGCTTAGGCGGCAATGTTCTAGCCATAAGTGGTCTAGGTGCCAATTTCAATAGCGAAATCTTTACGGGTCAAACAGCTCAAGCCGGCGATGTAATTATAGTTGCCCCAGTCGGCAATATTGCCTTCACTACAAACAATGGCGGCGTATGTATTGAAGCCAGCAGTACATCTGCAGTAGCCGGCTTCGTTTCACTCAATGTTGGATTGGGACAAGGTAATGGTCTTGTTATGGCCGGTAGTATCCGCGCATTGAGTAATGCTACGACAGGGGGAACCGTACAGATCAGATTGCAACAAGGTAATGTCGACACCACAGGTGCATTGAGCATCGATGCATCATCCGGTAGTTCAAATTCGGCGGACTTCGGCGGTAATGTATTGATTAGCTCACCAGGCGATGTAAACATCGACAACTGGTCGATTAATGCCAATGGTCCAAACGGCGGCACAATAACCATCTCCAGCAGCGGCACAATACAGTTGAATGCCGACAACATGCAAGCTAATGCAACAGACGTTTTGACAGGCGTGGGCGGCAAAATTGAATTCGTATCTAGTTCAACAACCAACTTAGTTGTTGGTTCTGCCACCGGTACTAATTATATTGACGGTACAATCTCAATTGCCGGCGTCAGCGGCGGAACTGTAAGTATCACAAACAGACAAGGCGCAGTTGTTATTCCGAACTTTGGAACTGCTATTGATATCACATCAGGCATAAGTGCTAATGGCGCCAACCTCACCTTGAGCGGCACCAGGCTGCAAGTGGATAACGCCACCGGCGGCATAATCAATATGAGTGGTGCCGGAACTGGAAATGGAGGTAACATAAGCCTCATTTCTTCTGATCCTTTGACTCAAATGGTAATCGGTGCAGCCACAGGCACCAACTTCGTTAATGCTACATTGCAGGCAGCCAGCGGTATGGCTGTCGGCAGTATCGGTGACGGCGGAACAATTACCGTTAGCTCTGCTGCCGGTCTGTCTGCGGTGGCTACTGCTTTCGATGTTTCCGCTGCCAGACACGGCGGCACAATCACAATCAATACAAATACAAGTAACGTACTGACCGTTGATAATGCCACTCCTGGTGCCAACACGATTGTTGGAGTGCTGACAGCTCGTGGTGGTAGTTTGGGTGGTACGGGCAATGGCGGTATCATTGTTCTCAATAACCAAGCCGGTGGTGTGGCCATCAACCAAAACAACATTGATGTATCCGTTCAAGCTGCTAACGGCAAGGGTGGCGAAGTTTACCTAACAGGTAGTCTCGTTACTGTAGGTGGTGGATTGACAGTCAACGGCGCCGGTACCGGTGACGGTGGCATTATCCTCATCACTTCTGATGCCAGCCTGCAAACTGGCTTCCCGACAGCAGGTAATTCTTCTATTACCGGTAATTTGTCGGCCAATGCCGGTACATCCGGATTGGGTGGTACGGTTCAAATATTTGCCGATGGTGATGTTACAGTCAGCACCTCCAATATTTCAGCTCTGGCCGGCGGAAATGGCAAAGGCGGCAACGTCGAGATTGAGGGTAATTCACTGACATTTGTTGGTGCTGGTGACATCACAGTCAATGGAGCAGGAACAGGTGATGGCGGCTTTATCAATTTGGTGAGCTCATCTGCTATTGCTGGATTGACAGTCGGTGGCAATCTGTCGGCATTGCCTGGCACTGGTGCAATTGGCACAACTGCAGGTGGAGTAATCGACATTGAAGCTTCCTCCGGCACCATAAGCAATGCCTTTACTATCCAAACAAATGATGGTTTCGGCGGTGTTGCAGGTTCGGGTGGACAGATTACTTTCAGAACACAAGTTGCCGCTGATCTCAATCTCACCAATACCGGTTCAATCCTGGCAGTCGGCACCGGTGCCGGACCGACAACAATCACATTCAACAGCACGACAGGCAGCGTCAACATCAATAACTCCCTCAATCTTGTTGGTGATATTGCAACCAGCACTACAGGTACAATCGACTTCGGCAATGCCGCTGCTGGTTCTGTATCTGCCTTTGCCGACAATATGACCGGACGTATCAGAGTATTCCAGGGTGTTGATGCCATATTGGGCGCAAATAGCTCGCTCAACTTGTTTACTTCATCCGTCACCAACAACTTTACTGCCAATAGTACTAACGGCGGAATTGCTCTCAACGGCAATGTTAATTCATCAGGACTTACAGGTACCGTAACTCTGGGTGCCGGCACCGATATCCTCGGCAGTGGCATTGTAACAGGCAATAGCTTAGTTCTCACATCCACTGGAGGTAATATCGGCGGTGGAACCGGCGCTCGCATTAACACCGTCACAACAACAATGGATGTAACTGCCTCGGCAGCCGGTGCCGGTTTGGGTAATGCCTTCATAAATCAGACAGGTGCGCTCACCCTGAACGGCGCCAATGTTGATGTGAACAAGACATTCGATTTGGTTGCCAGTGACGCAATAACGGTATCGAATACAGGAACTGTCACTGCCGGTAGCGTATCGTTGAATGCTACCAGTAACGGCATTACCTTAAGTGGCGGAATCACTGCCAATGCTGCCGGTGGTGCTGTAACGCTCTTGTCTGCAACGAGTATTTCCGGCGCAGGGCTGTTGACTGGTGATAGTGTCGACTTGACGGCCACAGCCGGTAATATAGGTACGAGTGGTCAAAGAGTGAATACTGCTGCCGGCACTTTGTCGCTGACAGCCAATGACGCCGGCGCAGCCAACGGTAATGCATTCATCAATCAGACAGGTGCATTGGGCTTGTCCTCCACCTCGGTGACTGTCGATAAGACTTTGGATGTTATCGCTTCGGATACTATTACGACTTCCGGTGCCGGCACTATAACAGCAGACACGATCAAATTGGCAACAACCGCCAACAACATTGTTCTTAATGGCGCATTGAATGGTTCGTCAGGTGTCAGCCTTGATGCAAATGGCGCCGTTACAGTTAATGCTGGTGCGACAACTACAGGCACGATGACGGTCTTGGCGGGCGGTGATATCAGCAATGGTCTGAGTGGTGGAACTCTATCAGGCGCTAACATTGACTTGAGCGCCGGTGGCAGTATCGGTACAGGCACCACTTCACGTATCAGCGCCGATACGACGTTATTAACCGCAGTGGCTGTCGGCAACGTATTTGTAGGTACAACAGGCGGTGTTGATCTCGGTGATTCTTCTTCCGGAATAGCCAATACCTTTGATCTGGCTACAGCTGCCGGTGGCGGTATCAATATAAATGGGACAGTCGGATTGACTGGAGGTACCGTCAACCTGACAGCTAATGGCGCCGGTGCAATTAGTACGACAGGCACGGCATTAATAACAGCAACTGATGCAAATCTCACGTCCGGCACAGGTGATATTGGATCGGGTACCAGCTCAAGAGTAGCAATGACTGTCGGAGATACTTTGACCGCCAATACCGGTGGTAATGTGTACATCAGTACCGCCAGCGGTACCAACAATGTAAACCTTGGGGCTTCAACCGCGGGTGCTACCAGCACATTTGACTTGGCTTCAACAGGAGCTACGACGTTAACCGCCGTCGATAACTTATCGGCAGGCAATGTCAACCTGACAGCAACTGGAACAGGGAATGTTGTGACTACTTTGGGTGCAGCGACGATGCAAGCTTCACAAGGCGCTGTAAATCTAATTGCATCCGGTGGTAATGTTCAGCTGAATTCCGGAACAGTCACCGCTGCAACGGACATCACCGTGACTGGTCAAACAGGCGTTTCTCTAGGCGCTGCTGGAACAACCAATATGCAAGCTGGATCGGTTAATGCAGGTTTTGACCTCATAAGCACCGATATAAACGCATATCAAACAAATGAGATGAATTTCGGCTCTATCAATGTAACTTCGGTAAATGCCGGTACCAATATCACATTCGATGCCGCAAATACTATTTACCTGGTGAGCGTCGGTCAAGACATAAATATCAACAGTGCGCAGGACGTGACTCTTGGCGCCAATACCGAACTCTTTGCTCAAGGCGCCAATGTAATATTGAACGCCACCGATGGTGTACTTAATATGCCATCTGGGGCTATAGTTGGTTCAGTCGCCAGATATGTCAGCGGCGGCGGCACAGTTGTAATTGATAATCAAGATGTAAATGTGTTCCAGGGTGGTGGCATTGCAATCTGGTCAGGTCCGGCACCGGCTGGTGGCTTTGATGCTTACTTGAACAACTTGCAACTATCGCGTGTTGCCGGTACTAACACACCGACGGTAATTGGTACCGTCAACTTTGCGCCAGGAACAATATTTGACTTTACCGGTGGCGGCGCAATGGTATTTGATTCCGGCGTTAAGGGCAGCATTACAGTAAATGGAATAAGCACCTTCCAGACCAACGGCGGTGTAATTGCCATTGACCCACCTGGTCCGATGATTTTGAACAATGTATTCGTTGGTGTATTTGGTCCATTGCTTGTTCCAGTTGTACCGCCAGCCCCGCCTGCACCAGGTGGCGCTGCACCAGTTGTAGCTGATGTCGGTGGCGTTGTATTCATCGAGCCGGAAGTCTCACCGACACTCGTTAATCAAACGGCTATGGTCGTTACTGATACGACGTCAAGCAACAATACTAAGGCTAACCTAACTTCGACTGTACAACAAACAGTTTGTACGGTGATGGCTCTCCCGGGCGGCGAATCAACAACTGATGAAAATGGCTGGGTTGTTGCTTCCGGTTACTGCCAACCATTCTCGTTTGCCGGCGATGACGGCACAGTTATAATCGGCTCCGGTGGTACAACCTTTGCTCCATCGGTCAACCACACCGTTATATTGAAGTCCGGCAAGATGGTTGCTTCTGCCGGTCAAGCCGGATTGACTGTTGAAACATCGCAAGGCAACATCTCAATTCCAGGTGACGGTACAACTATCGTTGAACAAGACCGTCCTGGTGTAGTCCGCGTTGCCAACTTGCTTGGTGGCGAGACGAAGATATCGATGCTAGTGAATGGCGAAACCAAAGAACTCAAAGCTGCCGCCGGTGAAGAACTGATCGTTGCTGATGCCGATCTCTCCGAAGAAGAATTGATACCGGTTGACGGTGTTGATCGTGAACCACTCGATGCAGGTAAGATTGTCGGCTTGCAAGTTAAGAAGAGCAAGTTCGAAAGAAAAGCCATGATTGGTCGTGATATGCTCATCAATTGCAACATGGGTTGCTTCTCAATCACAATGAGAAAGACAATCGACAAGTTGAAGCAAGAAATCGGTAGTGACGCTGTTCCTCCGAAGATGAGCCGTTCACCTAAGCAAGATGCGCCGGCTAAGATTGGCAATGGCGCTCCAGCTGCCCCAGTTGGCGGTAAGATTTCATCGGCTCCGGCTTCGAAGGCAACTGAAACTTCATCAATTGTGCCGATTGCCTACACGACCGGCTCCAGTGCTGTAATTGGTTCAGCCTTGCGTAGTCTGGCAACTGACACTGCAATGATCAAAGAGACAAGAGGCACCAAGTTGGTAATGGAAAAACCAGGTGTAGTTAACCTCAAGGGTGGTGAAGCCCTGGTTGCTGCCAGCCGTGCAACTCTTGTTCGTGCAGGTGATTCGCTTGTATCAGTTGCACCTGGAACAATCGCGCTTGTAAGCAATGAAAACAACATCGTAAAAGTTCGTTGCTTGTACGATAACTCGGCGCACTCAGTCAAGCTTTATGCCGGCAGCAAGCTGATGACATTGAGCTCCGGCGAAGAATTCATCATCGGTGCTCCGGATGAGTCGATCAATGTCGCGCTTAAGGCTGATCCACTTGGACGCCGCAAGATCCAGCGTTATGACTTGAATAAGGATATGAGTCTCATGCACACTGAGTTCTCACTGGTTTCACTAATGCAAAACAACACCATCCTCGGCGAACTCTTGAAGGCAGCTGACGCAGATGATCATGCAATGGCTGAGAAGCTGGTCAAGATGGCCGCTGTGCTGACGCAAGTAACTGCTCGCCATGGAGCTTACTCGGCAACAGGTCAATAGTTAGTGCTCATCCGGTGGTGGACCAAATCCAGCTGGTGGACCAAAGCCGGGACCGCCCGGTGGGCCGAATCCTGGTGGACCCATAGGGCGTCTGCCGGGAGGCGGAGGACCTAAACGTGAGCCACCTCGACGTGGAAAGCTTGGATCCGGTGTGCCTTTAAATCCGCGAGGGATTTAAGGGAAACTATCGGTGATCACATAATAGTAAGTACCTTTAGGAAACTCTTCGGTGACACCAAAACGCCCGTTGCATTCGTCTAACTGACCAAGTCCCTTTTTGTATTCGTAGTCTTGCGTGAATAGACCGTCGTAGTCGCCACCAGGGCCGTTAGGACGAAGACCTTGCTTTACCCTATAGCTCGAATGAAGCTTAGTCATGCCGGAACTTGCATCATTGGGATTGCTATGACCGAAGGGTCCGTAAATTGGAAAACCATCTGCTGCGTAGCCGAGCAAAGTTGGTTTTGGTGCATGCGACAACTCATCGATAAGACCAGTGGGCGGACCATGATAGTGATAGGCGCCATTTGGTTGAACGTGTGCGTTGTTTTGATCAATACCGAGGCGTGGTCCTAATGCCATAGCTTCATATTGCCAGCCGGAATATGGATCGTTATCCCACCATTCGGCAGCACCCGGATCAAACGGGATTCCGTTTATCGCCACACCGAATGGATACATGCCCAGCCAAGTTGTCTTACCAGTTGCTATCGGTTCAGCAGGCATTCTAAACGTGTAATGTTGCTCGCGAATAGTATTGGGGTTGCCGCGATTAGGAAAGGCTCCTGTTTCGTGATCGGGCAGACCATTCGATTTGATTATTCGGTAATCGCCTTCGATAACGATGCTTACTTCATTGGATGCCGCGTAAGCCGGTGAGAGAGCCTTTTTCAGAAGATCCCATGGATCGAATTGTGTTGGCAATGGACCTAATTCTTTGGAGCTTTTTGCTTTGTGATTGACGTGTTTGGAAGAGTGCTCTTCGTAGTGAGCGCTAGCCGATAGATTCGCCGTCAGTAACAACGCAATTGCTGGTATTGAATATCTTTTCATTAGTGCCTAATCTTATCGCATTTGTAATTCTCAACACTTTTTGTCAAAGAAACAAAGTTGTCATGCGCTGACTGCTCGTACAATATTGCCGATGATTCGCATAGTTATCCTGCTGTCGATTCTTGTGTTGGCGCTTATGCTCAATTTGTGCGTGGGCGATGTTTGTATTGGACCAGCCGAAGCTTGGCATAGTTTGCAGATAACTAACTCGGATCTCCATGACATGCTTTGGCAAATTCGTGTGCCTAGACTTCTTATAGCAGCTGTTGTCGGAGTTGGTCTGTCGACATCAGGATTTGTGTTGCAAGCGCTTACTAGAAATGTTTTGGCTGATCCGTATTTGACTGGTATTTCCAGCGGTGCAGGATTGGCAGCCGCCATTGCGATGATTGCCGGAGTGGATTTTGCGCTTATTCCTTTTATAGCGTTTACCGGCGGCGCGATAACAAGTCTTGTGGTGGCAATGATGGCAAAGAATCCTGCCGGCTTGTCGGTGACGAGACTACTTCTGGCAGGCGTAGCGCTGTCGGCAATTTGCGGAAGCTTTATTACACTAATAATGGTGGGTGCTGCATCTGCCGCTCAGTCGCAGGGAATATTCTTCTGGTTAGCTGGTGGTATCAGTGGGCGGACCTGGTCTGAATTGGCAATTGCAGGAACTTACATTTTTGTTGGTTTGATAATTGCACTGGTTATGAGTAAGTCGATGAGGCTTTTATCCCTGGGTGCTCAGTCGGCCCAGTCATTGGGAGTAAATGTTGTCGTTGTGCAGTGGGTTTTATTAGGTGCTGCTGTTCTTGCTTGCGGCGCTTCGGTGGCAATTAGTGGGCTCGTTGGCTTTGTTGGTCTCATTGCTCCGCAGATTGGTCGCTCGCTTGGTCGTGATGAGCGTGTGCAAATTATTTGCACGGCCTTAATTGGTGCAGTGCTTGTTTTGTTCAGCGACTTGGCAGCGCGTACTTTGGGGCAAGGACAAGAATTGCCTCTAGGAACATTGCTTGCCTTGGTGGGTGGTCCGTTTTTCCTCTGGCTTGTCTCCAGACAAAAAGGAGAAGGGCTATGAATTTAACAGCAAAAGATCTCGCAGTAGGATTCGACAAACCGGTCGCGGAAAATATTCAACTGAATGTCTTAGGCGGTACCATTCTTGCCATAGCCGGACCAAACGGTGCCGGTAAGTCGACTCTACTAAAATCATTGGCGCGTCTAATTAAGCCTGTGTCTGGTGAAGTAAAAATTTCCGGCAAAGATATTTGGTCGATGTCCGCTCGTGAATTTGCCGGACATGTGTCTTACGTCCCGCAATCTCAGCAATTTGAACAGGACCTAACTGTTCAAGAACTGGTGGCTCTCGGTCGCAATCCTCACCAACAATGGTGGTCGTGGAGTGCCTCATCGGAAGATAAGGATGCGGTTAATGAGGCACTTGAAAAAACGGCAACGGCAGAATTGCGGACTAAGTATTTGAGTAATTTATCCGGTGGTGAACGACAGCGGGCCCTCATTGCCACCGCTCTTGCCCAGCGCAGTCAATTCATGTTGCTTGACGAGCCAATCTCGCACTTGGACTTTCGACATCAGCTGGAATTAGCTGAACTTCTAGACAGTCTTCGCAAGCAGGGCTTGGGAATTATTGTTGTTTTGCACGACTTGAACGTCATTGCCAAGCTGGCAGATTCAGTTTTGTTATTGGAAAAATCAGGACAACAACCCAGTCGTGTAGCGGCGTCGGCAAGTGCGCATGAAGTGTTGCAACCTGCTTTGTTGAAGCAAGTGTTTCAAGTCGATGTGCGACGTATAGCAGATGCTGATACAAGTTCTGATGTATACGTAACTAGTCTTTAAATCCTAGCGCTTTCTATTTGGATAGCTGTATTCGGGTTGCTGTGGTTGCTTCGGATCACAAATCTGATCGCACTTTCTGTAAGGAGCAGTGCCGGTAGCTTGCGGAGCATCCATTCGACCCATCGGTGTGTTGAAGCTTCCTTGTGGTGGGAAGTTCATGCCGGCGTTGATGTATGTGTTGCCGTACGGAACCATCGGTGCACCATAGAAGCCTCTAGCTGGATAGCCGTAGCCATAGCCACCGCCGTATCCGCCAAAGCCCATGCCCATACCCATGCCACCTATGCCGAGCATTGGTCCGCCGTAGCCACCACAGTAACCACCGCCGTATCCGCCACCATAACCATAGCCGCCACCGTACCCGTAACCGCCTCTTCCGCCTCTCATATTGGAGGAGTAGACGATGGATGAAGTACCCATCAATACTGGATAGGCACCATTGCCCACTTGTTGTACGAAGTTGCCGACAGCACCAACTTTAGTTGCGAATCTGTTGGCGCCTCTGTCCTTGGAGTCTTCTACACGAGCATGTTCACTGTTTAGTTCGTATTGGCGAGTTTCAGCTTCGTAGCGACTGTTTTGCAACATCTTGCCACGGGAGTCTTCAGTGTTTGTTTGTGAATAGTTGAGCGTGTCGCTCATGATTTTGGCGTTAGTTTGATCGCCTGCATATTGCCAGTTGTCCGGACTTCTCATTACTTGTCCTGGAACAAGTGGTTGATTGAGAACTTGATAGTCACCATTAGGAGTGCGTACTTCTTTGCACTCGTGTGGGCAATTTGCATCAGCTACAGGCGTTGGCGCAGGAGCTGGTGCCGGATTGTCGGTTGGCTGGTTGGGAGCGCATTGCATTTGCTGTTGTTGCGTTTGCAAGTCTCTTACATCATCCAGGTTTGTTCTTGGGCGATTGACGTAGCCTGAGTTGTTACGGCTACGGTCATCGCGGCGATCGTTTATCATGCCATCGGCAATAATTTGTTCAGCACCTGTCTTGGCTTTAAGACTTGTCACCAAATCCGGTGAATTGCCGATTGCGCTTAACGCAGAGCTATCCAGAGTTTTTGTTGTTGTCTCGTTGCTTATTTCTGATTGTCTACCCATTTTTCTTTCCCTTAGGTACTGAACTGTGTTGAGAGCGTTGACGTACTTATATCTAGGCTTTCTCGGGTCATGGGTGCCATTAAATTCTAGAGAGGGGGGTAGCGTCAATGGGAAGATTCCCATTGAGCGCGGATCTCGAGACGAGGCTGCGTGTTATTCCCACTGAATTCCAATTGTCATCTTGTACGGTAATAAATAACGTCAAGTCAAATAGGGGCTTGACGTTGAATGAAAATCGGGCTATTCCTCGGACGCGAGGATAGAAGGAAAGAGAGCAACCAGA